>NZ_CALUWV010000045.1 GCF_944324575.1 uncultured Mailhella sp.
TCTGGGCCATTCTGACCACCATCTTCACCGGTCAGAAGTTCTGCAAGAAGGTGGGCTTCTGCGGTCAGGGCGTGGCCAACAGCGTCATTCTGCGCGGCATGGTGGCCATTGCGGGCATCGTTTCCGCCTCCGTGGTGCCCGACACCTACATGCGCACCAAGGCCGACTTCGCCGCCGTGGAAGCGGAGAACATTCCAAGCTCCGGCCTGGGCCAGTGGCTCCATCGTCAGCACGCCGCCAAGCTGCGCGATCTTCTGGAAAAGCACGGCTATGCCGATGCCGCCAGACTGACGGAACCTGCCGACATTCAGGCCTGGTACGACGATGAGGTGAGCCGTCTGCACAAGGAGCTGTCCGCCTGCTTCAGCACGCCCTTCGAGCATGATGCCCGTCATAAGCTTGCCGAGTTCCGCCGCACCTTCCATAAGCCCGTGACCTATGCGTCCTGGGACTGGGATGCCACGGTGTTCGACGCTCTGCAGCAGTCTGGATTCGCAAGCTGGGAAGAGCAGGCCGAAGCCCTGAGAGTCCAGCGCGAAAAGTTCGCAGTCTAGCAAGTTCTCCTGTCCGGGCGGGGCGTACAGCGTTCCGCCCGCGCGCCGGGGCAGGCGCGCCGCCGTAAGGCGGAAACTGTCCTTTGGCGGGTCCGGCGTTTCTCCCGCCTTCTCAGACGGCCGGCTTCCTCCCCCGGAAGCCGGCTTTCTGCGTTTTTGGCAGGGGGTAGTGCTCTGACTTTTTGCGGGGCAGCATCGGCTGAAGGCGCGCTGTTCTGGATGCGCTGCCGGTCCGGGGCCGGATAGTATGGCTGCGGAGTGTAACGTGCATGTCCCGAAGCGGAAGACATGGACGTAAGGCCGGCACTCCTCCGCGTATCGGTCGAAATCGGGAAGAAGACTGTTCTTCGGAACCAGGGAGAACGACAAAGGCCGCAGGGCATGAGCCCGGCGGCCTTTTCCATCCGTTCCTGAGAGAGCGGTTATTTCGCGTTGTTGACGGCGTCGAAGTCCTTCAGCATGTTTTCGTCGGGTTTGTCGGTGAGCAGGCTGACCACAATGATGACGGCGCAGGCCACGAGGAAGGCGGGCAGAAGTTCATAGATGCCCCATACGCCGCCCATGGGCTTCACGAGATATTTCCATACGAACACCATGATGCCGCCCGCAGCCATGCCGGAGAGCGCGCCCCAGCGGTTGCAGCGCCGCCAGAACAGGGCGAAGAGCATGACGGGACCGAAAGATGCTCCGAAGCCGGCCCAGGCGAACGACACGATCTGGAAGATGGAGCTTTCGGGGTCGCAGGCGATGACGGTACCCACGATGGAAATGAGAAGCACGGTTCCGCGCGCGGAAAGCATGGTGGAGCGGTCGGTCATCTGAATGTGGAACACGCCCTTGAACAGATTTTCCGACACGCTGGAGGCCGCGGCCAGAAGCTGACCGGAAGCCGTGGACATGGTGCTGGCCAGAATGCCGGCGAGCACGAGACCGGCCATGAAGGCGGGAATGACGCCGAAGGAGCTGAGCAGACTGCTTATCTTGATGATGATGGTTTCGGCGTCGGATCCGGTCTGGTAGGGCGCGAGAGCACCAGCCTGAATCATGGCGTAGCCGATGATGCCGATGAAGATGGCGCAGCCCATGGCGATGACCACCCAGGTGGAACCTATGCGGCGGGAAATGGCGATTTCGTTTTCATCGCGTATGGCCATGAAGCGCAGCAGAATGTGCGGCATGCCGAAGTAGCCGAGGCCCCAGGCCAGCGTGGAAAAGATGGTAAGGGTGCCGTATTCGGAGACTTCGCGGCTGACGACGTTGGTGGCGTGGGTGAGGCTTATGTAGCCTTCAAAGCTGGCGGCAGCCTTGACGGCCTCCCAGCCGCCGGCCATATGGATGCCGAAGGCCACGATGATGAACAGCGCCAGCGTCATGATGATGGACTGCACAAGGTCGGTCATGGATGCGGCCAGAAAGCCGCCGAGAATGGTGTATCCGGCAATGACCACGGTGCCGATGAGCATGCCCGTCACATAGTCGAGTCCGCAGAGCGTGGAGAAGAGCTTTCCGCAGGAGGCGAAGCCAGCGGCGGTGTAGGGAATGAAGAAGATGACGATGATGAGGGCGGATATGCCTACGAGCAGACTGCTCGAGTCGTGGAAGCGGCGGGCAAAGAAGTCGGGAATGGTGATGGCGTGTATCTTTTCGCTGTAGACGCGAAGACGCCTGGCCACGATGAGCCAGTTGAGATAGGTGCCGAGGGCGAGACCTATGGCCGTCCACCCGGGTTCGGCAATGCCGGTGAACAGGGCGAGACCCGGCAGGCCCATGAGCAGCCAGGAGGACATGTCGGAAGCTTCCGCGCTCATGGCGGTGACGATGGGACCCATCTTGCGGCCGCCCAGATAGTATTCATGGGCGTTTCTGTTGCGCTTGGCGCAGATGAGGCCGATGTAGAGCATGAGGAGCAGATAGATGGCAATGGCGATGTATATGAAAATCTGATAGTCGCTCACGGTAATGACTCGAAGGAAAAGGGATGCGGCGTACGCCGAAGAAGCCCGGCAGAAGACGGGAGACGATGCGACGGAGCGTTTTTCTGAGAGGGAGGCTGAGAGACGCCGCAGTCATCGACGGGCAGGGGAACGCTGGCTTTCACGACGATGCCGGCAAGCCGAAGAGCGGCGGAGGCCTTTCAGAAGAGAACGCTGCAGAGCGCACACGAACGCCATGGCGGGATCAGACCGCCATGGGCTGACTTTTGTGCGTGACAGGTTCTCATGAATGTCCTCTCTTTCTGGAGATTGAGGAAAGGCCTTTTCCGGGAGCATAGTCCGTTTCGGAGAAAAATAAAATCAAAAATTTTCTCCGGGGAGCGCTGTGCGGATCGTTTCGGAATCCGGATATATGGCCTTGCAGGCAGGGATGCAGGAGGGGCTATTTGCCGGAAACGGAACGTTCGATGCTGGCAAAGGCGTTGTGCCCGTGAATGGATTCCTCGCTTTCCACTTCCACGCGAAACCAAGTCACGTGGGCGTGCTGCTCGAGTTTCGTGGCCACGTTGCGCACCACGTCTTCCACAAAAAGAGCGTTGTCGTAGGCCTGTTCGGTGACGAATTTTTCGTCGGGTCGCTTGAGAAGCGTGTAGATGGGGGCAGAGCCTGATTCCTCGGCAATGTCAATGAAGCCTTCCAGCCATTCAAAGCGGCTCATGCGTATGCCCATGCGCACCAGGGCCCGCTGACCGTGGGCTCCGGCGCGGCTGATGGCTTTGGAGCAAGGGCACACCGTGGTGACGGGAATTTCGAGTTCCAGCAGAAATCGCGGACCTTCCTGTCCCTGCTCCAGCTCGCCCGTGAGCCGGCACAGGTAGCGCACGGGAGCGGCCTGTCCGGAAACGGGGGCACGGCGCGTGCGGAAGTAGGGAAAGCTGAACTTCGCGTAGGCCCGGTGGGCGTTGAGGCGGGTGAGCACGTCGGAGAGCAGGCGCTTCATGGAGTTGTAGTCCAGCTCTTCGCCGCTGGCTTCACGCCAGTTTTCCAGTGCCTCCACAAAGCGGCTCATATGCGTGCCCTTGTAGGCGGCCGGAAGGTCGACGCCCATGTCTACGCTTGCTACGGTATGCTGGCGTCCCTTGTCCCTGTCCTTCACCACGAGGGGCAGTTCCACGTGCTTGACGCCCACGCGGTCGATGTCGAGAGCCACGCTTGAAGGGCTGCTCTGTACATCCATGAGGGAAGGGGCACCTGCGGTGTTTGAAGTCGTGCTCATGCGTGATCCTTATGTGTGTGATCGTGGAAGGCATGGCGTTCGGGCACGGCTTCTATGGCGGTGAGCGCGCAGGAGCTCTGAAGCACGCCGCGCGAGGAACGGAGCCTGTCGGCAAATTCGTTCACCGCAGCTGCGGGACCGCGCAGGGCCATGGTTTCCAGACAGTGATGTTCGTCGAGATGCACGTGCATGGTGGCGATCACCATGCCGTGCGCTTCGTGCTGAAGGGCGGTGAGACGGGCCGGAAGGTCGTTGTCGTGATGGTCGTACACCAGCGTGAGCACGCCGGCCACGGGAGCCGTGGGATCGGAAACGATTTCTTCCGCCAGTTCGCGGCGTATGCAGTGACGCAGCGCCTCGGAACGGTTGGCAAAGCCCTTGCGTTCACTGTGACGGTCAAAGGCTGTAAGCAGATCGCGTTCCAGTGACACTCCAAAACGTACCAGTTCGCTCATGTTTTTCCCCTCTTGAAGCGGCTTGTCTGAGCCTACACCAGCCGCGCCTGAGCCTCAAGCGTTTATGCCGCCGTCGTGCCGGGGCGTTTTTTCCGGAAGGTCAGGCCGTTTTTCCAGCTTTGGCTATTTCTCTGTCCATGAACTGGATGAGCAGCAGAGAGAGTACCGTGAGCCCCATGCCGCAGTAGAAGGGGAGCCGGTAGCCGAAGGAGACCCAGAGCCATCCGCCGAGCGGCGGGATGAGCACGGCGGCGATGTGGTTGATGGTCTGGGCAAGGCCCATGCTGGGAGCCACGTCGGAAGGATCGGCGATTTTCTGGAAGAAGGTGCGCACGGCAATGGCAAAGTTGAAGGTCAGGCTGTCGAGCACGTACATGATGCCGGCAAGAATGGCGCTGTCGGTCCATGCGTATCCGAGAAAGATGAAGAAGGCCGACGTGTATTCTATGGTAAGGAGCCTGCGTTCGCCTATGAGGTTGATGATGCGGCCGATAAGCGGATTGAAGAACCAGTTGACCGCATAGTTCACCATGTAGAGCACGGCCACGGTACGCACGGAAAAACCGAACTTTTCCACGAGCAGGAACAGCGAGAACACGGTGAATATCTGACGGCGGCCGCCCATGAGCAGGGTGAGCGCGTAGAAGAGCCAGTAGCGGGAGGAAAAGACCATGCCCTTTTTCTGCGGCGTGACTCTGGGGCTGGACGGGTCGAAGAACAGGCAGGCTGCGCCGAGTCCCACGACCACGGTTCCCATGAGCGCGAACATGGTTTCATAGGAGAGCAGCCCTGCCCCGAAGAAGACCAGAAGCGACACGCCGAGGCTTCCTCCGGCGGCAAGGCCGCGCATCCTTCCCATGATGACGGGCGTGCTGGCAAGGTCGTAATACTGGATCATGAGAGACTGGTTGATGGTCTCAAAGAAGTGATAGCCCGCCGACATGACGAAGACTGCGCCGGCAATGCCCCAGAACGAGGAGAAAAGGCCGATGACGGCCGTGCCTATGCCGCAGATGATGACCGAGAGCACGCAGAGACGGTGCTCTTTCATGACGAGCATGAGCGGTACCACGAGAAAGCAGAGAAAGCCCGGCACCTCGCGCAGCGCCACCACAAGGCCGTTGTCCGCGGCAGAAAATCCGCCCACTTCCACGGCGTAGTTGGTGTAGAGGAGGGAAGAACCCTGAAGGCCTATCGTGCTGCCCAGGGTGAGCAGAAAGAGAAAGAGATACATGCGTGTGTTGCCAGACACGCTGGAAACGATGGCTTTCATGGGACTCCTTTATTTTTTGAACGCAGGACGGCATGGACCGGAAGAACTCCGGTGAAGAACGATTTGTGTTTGCCCCGCAGATGCGGGCACGGGTGAGATTTTTGCCTGAAAGAGACGGCGGAAAGGGTGCGTGGAAGCGAGTTTCCAGGAGCGGAAACCCCGTGCACAGGAATGCGGCAGAACAGGCAGAGCGGAGGCGAAAGAGGCAAGAAAGCCGCGGACGAACCGCGGCTTTCTGAAAAACGTGCGCCTGAGGGCGGAGAATCCGCCCTCGCGTCAGCTTTTAGGCAAGAGCCTGCAGGAGAAGCAGCGCAACGATGTTGATGATCTTGATCATGGGGTTGACGGCGGGACCGGCGGTGTCCTTGTAGGGGTCGCCCACGGTGTCGCCGGTAACGGCGGCCTTGTGAGCTTCGGAGCCCTTGCCGCCGAAGTTGCCTTCTTCAATGTACTTCTTTGCGTTGTCCCACGCGCCGCCGCCGGAGGTCATGGAAATGGCCACGAACAGACCGGTGACGATGGTGCCCATGAGCATGGCGCCCAGGGAAGCGAAGGCGGCAGCCTGTCCGCCGCAGGCCTTGATGACGTAGTACACGACCACGGGGGCGAGCACGGGCAGCAGCGAGGGAAGGATCATTTCCTTGATGGCGGACTTGGTGAGCATGTCCACGCAGGCGCTGTAATCAGGCTTGCCGGTGCCTTCCATGATGCCGGGAATGTTGTGGAACTGACGACGCACTTCAACCACGACGGCGGCGCCGGCGCGGCCCACGGCCTTCATGCCCATGGCGCCGAACAGGTAGGGGAGCAGGCCGCCGATGAACAGGCCGACCAGCACGTAGGGATCCTGCAGGGCGAATGTCACGTCGAGGTTGGGGAAGTAGCGGCTCAGATCTTCGGTGTAGGAAGCGAAGAGCACGAGCGCAGCCAGCGCGGCGGAACCGATGGCGTAGCCCTTGGTGACGGCCTTGGTGGTGTTGCCCACGGCGTCGAGAGCGTCGGTGGTTTCGCGGATGTCTTCAGGCAGACCGGACATTTCGGCAATGCCGCCTGCGTTGTCGGTCACGGGGCCGTAGGCGTCAAGCGCGACGATCATGCCGGCGAGGGCCAGCATGGTGGTGGCGGCAAGGGAGATGCCGAACAGACCGGCCTGGGTGTAGGCGAAGAGAATGCCGGCGCAGATGATGATGACGGGAGCGGCGCAGGCTTCCATGGAGACCGCGAGGCCCTGGATCACGTTGGTGCCGTGACCGGTGGTGGACGCCTTGGAAATGCTGCGCACGGGACGGTAGGAGGTGGAGGTGTAGTACTCGGTGACCACCACGATGAGACCGGTGACGATGAGGCCGGTGAGGCAGCACAGAAGCAGGCTGAAGCCGTTGAAGCTGATGCCCTGAATGGTCATGTTGCCTTCGCTCCAGAAGACGAACATGGTCACGATGGCGATGAGCACTGCGGAAATGACGGCCGTGGCGATGAGGCCCTTGTACAGGGCGCGCATGATCTTGCCGTCTTCACCGAGCTTGACGAAGAAGGTGCCGAGCACGGAGGCGATGATGCACACGCCGCTGATGAGCAGCGGGAACATCATCATCTTGGTCTGCAGCGCGCCTTCAAAGAAGATGGAGGCGAGCAGCATGGTGGCCACCACGGTGACGGCGTAGGTTTCAAAGAGGTCGGCGGCCATGCCGGCGCAGTCGCCCACGTTGTCGCCCACGTTGTCGGCGATGACGGCGGGGTTGCGGGGGTCGTCTTCGGGAATGCCGGCTTCCACCTTGCCCACGAGGTCGGCGCCGACGTCGGCACCCTTGGTGAAGATGCCGCCGCCAAGACGCGCGAAGATGGAGATGAGGGAGGCGCCGAAGGACAGGGCAACAAGGGCCTGCATGATGTTTTCGGTGGGCACGCCGAAGATGGCGAGCACGGCGTAGTACACGGCTACGCCGAGCAGGCCGAGGCCGACCACCAGCATGCCGGTGATGGCGCCGGACTGGAAGGAAATGTTGAGGGCGGGAACCATGCCCTTTTCCGCCGCGGCGGCGGTGCGCACGTTGGCGCGCACGGACACGTTCATGCCGATGAAGCCGGCAAGGCCGGACAGCACGGCGCCGAGCACGAAGCCCAGAGCGGTGAGGAAGGACATGGTGAGAAGCAGCAGCACGGCGACCACCACGCCCACGATGGCGATGGTGCGGTACTGGCGCTTCAGATACGCCTGGGCGCCTTCCTGAATGGCGCCGGCGATGCGCTGCATATCCTCATTGCCGGTGGAGGCGGCGAGGATGTTTTTGGCCGTCTTGAACGCGTAGTACAGCGCAAAGGCTGCGCACGCGAAGACGATTACCAGAGAAATGAAAGTCATACATACCCCCGACAGGTAGGCTGAAAGTGGAAAAAACCAGAAAACCGGACGGGCAGGCGAACCTGCCCGGTGCTCCCTATTAAAGGAACGTCAACGATATAAAAATTCCCTGCCGATGACAAGCATCGAGGGCGGAGGTATGCGCAGGTTGCGCATCCTGCAAAAGAGCCGGAAATTGCGTTTTTTCCGACAAAAAAGGAGCGCTTCGGGCCTCTTGCGGCGGCCTGCGCATCGGGCTAGGATGCGGAAGACATTTTTTGAGGAGAAAGCCATGTCATTGAAGCAGCGCCTCGGTTTTACCGAAGAACCCCTCTACGTGATGGACGGAAACGCCTTTCTGTTCCGGGGATTTTTTGCCAATTCCAGCATGTCCCGTTCCGACGGCTTTCCTACGGGAGCGCTGCACATCGTGGGGCGCGTGCTGCTCAAGCTTCTGCGCGAGGAGAGGCCGAAGCATTTCGTCTTTGTCATGGACGGGCACGGCAGGCATTTTCGGCATGACATCTTTCCGGCCTACAAGGCCAATCGTCCTCCGGCGCCGGAAGGGCTCGTCATGCAGATTGAGCCACTGCAGAACCTCGTGCGTGCGCTCGGCATGAAGGTTCTCGTGTCCGAGGGCTGCGAAGCCGACGACTGCATCGCGAGTCTTGCCGCAAGGTACGGGAGCGAGCGGCCCGTGGTCATCATCGGCATGGACAAGGATCTGCGTCAGTGCCTGTCGCCGGGCGTGGTCATGTGGGATCCCGCCTCCCGCGAAGAGAAAATCGTCACTCTCGAATCCTTCCGCGAGGAGACCGGTCTTGAGCCTTCCCAGTGGCCGGACGTGCAGGCGCTCATCGGCGATACGTCCGACAACGTGCCCGGAGTGAAGGGCATAGGCGCAAAGACGGCGGAAAAGCTGTTCCGCGACTTCCGCAGCCTTGAGGACGTGCGCGACCGCATGGCCGAGGTTCCGCCTTCCATACGAAAGAAGCTGGAAGGCAACGAGGACGCCATGTTCCTGTACCGGGAACTCACGCGTCTGCATACCGACTGCTGCGCCGAACCTCTGAAGGCGCTTTCCGTGGAACCCATGGAGAGGTCGCATGCGCGCACCTTCCTGCGGGAATTTGAAATGAATTCGCTTCTTCGCGAGCTCGACAGCCTGTTCCGGCAGGGCATCGTGTCTTTCCGGGGGGAGGACGCGGAGGAGGCTGTACCTGCCGGCAACCCTTCCGTCAGAGCTGCCCGTCAGCTTTCGCTTTTCGATGAGCCCGCGCCAGCGCCAGCCGTGGACGAGGTGACGGATCCCGCACGTCTGCCCGCCTGTACGGGGCGAGTGGCGGCGGTGACGCCCGCGCCCGTGGTGCATCGTTCCCAGAGCCGCGGACTGTGCGTGGCCGTGCGCGAGGGCGAAGAGGTGCGCGAATGTCTGTTTTCCGGCGACGACCGGGCGCTCGTGGCCTGGGCTTCCGATGCCGCCCTTGTGGTCACGCCGGACTTGAAGCGTCTTCTGCACGCTCATGCGGCCTGGGGCACCATCAAGTCGTCACGCTGCTTCGATCTCGGTCTTGCCGCCTACCTCCTCGCCCCTGAGGATCGGGACTACGGCTGGCCCAGCCTTTCCGCCCGTCATGCGGAAAAGAGCGGCCTGCCCATGGAACGCCCGGCCTCCATTGCGCTTTCCCTGCATGACGAGATGGTGAAGCGCCTTGAGCACGACGGTCTGCTCAAGCTTCTGAGCGACATGGAAATGCCGCTCATTCCCGTCCTCGTCGCCATGGAAAACGCGGGCATTACCATAGACAGGGCGGCATTGAAAGGCTTTCTGGACGAGGTGCAGACCGAGCTCGACGCGCTTACCGAGCGCATCTACAGGGAGGCGGGACAGGAGTTCAACATACGCTCCGCTCAGCAGATAGGCGAGGTGCTCTTCAAAAAGCTGGGCCTTGCGGCGGCAAAGTCCACCAAGGGCGGGCAGGCCTCCACGTCTCAGGCCGTGCTGGAAAAGCTGTCCGGCAAGCATCCTGTGGTGGACGCGCTTCTTGAGTACCGCAAGCTGGAAAAGATGCGCTCCACCTACCTTGAGCCTCTGCCGCGCCTCGCAGGGCCCGACAACCGCATTCATACCACCTTCAATCAGACGGCCACGGCCACGGGACGCCTTTCCTCCAGCAATCCCAATCTGCAGAACATTCCCGTGCGCGGCGAGCTCGGGCGGAGAATGCGCACCTGTTTCACGGCCGGGCCGGGCATGAGACTCATTTCCGCGGACTATTCGCAGGTGGAACTTCGCGTGCTCGCGCACTACTCCGAGGATCCCACGCTCATTGACGCCTTCCGCAACGGCGAGGACATCCACACCCGCACGGCCGCCCTGCTGCACGACGTGGATCCCTCGCAGATAGGCCCGGACGAGCGCAGAAAGGCCAAGACCATCAATTTCGGCCTCATCTACGGCATGGGTGCGCGCAAGCTCGGTCAGGACCTCGGCATTCCCATGTCGGAAGCCAGAATGTTCATCGAGCGCTACTTTGCACGCTTTGCACACATCAAGGAGTTCTTTGACAGCGTGGAGAAAGAGGCGAGAAAGAACGGTTACGTCACCACCATTTCCGGGCGGCGCAGGCCCCTGCCGGACATGCTTTCTCAGAGCGGTCAGGCCCGGGCGCTTGCCGAGCGTCAGGCCGTGAACACCCTCATTCAGGGTTCCGCCGCCGACCTCATCAAGCTGGCCATGCTTGCGGTGCATAACGACGCCGTTCTTCGCCGCATGAAGGCAAGGCTGCTTCTGCAGATACACGACGAACTTATCGTGGAAGCTCCGGAGGAGCACGCCGAAGAGGCGGCCGCACGTCTTGCCCTCCTCATGACCGATACGTCCGCCTGGGGCATGGAGCTTCGTGTGCCGCTCGTGGCGGATGCGGGCATAGGTCGCAACTGGGGCGAGGCTCATTAGTTCCGCCACGTTTCCGTTCGCTTCCGGCATTCCGGCCGAAGGGTACGGAAAGGCCCCGTGCCTTTCCGACCGTTTCGACTCTGCCGGTCTTTTTGCAAAGTTTGACATCACGGGCTTTTGCCCGGCACAGGTGATAGTGTCATGGCGCTTCTTTCCGTTCAGGATGCCGGCCTTACGCTCGGCAACAGACAGCTTCTGGATCATACCGAACTTTTCGTGGAGCAGGGCGACAGGCTCTGCATTGTGGGCCGCAACGGCGTGGGCAAGTCTTCGCTTCTGTCGGTGCTGGCCGGACGGATTCCTCTGGACTACGGGGAGCGGCACGAGGAGCCCGGTCTTCGTATCGGATATGTGCAGCAGGCCGTACCCGATCACTGGAAAGGTTCGGTGTTCAGCGTGACGGCCGATGCGCTCGGAAAGGAAGGGCATCTTCTGGCCGCCGCGCATCTCATCGCCTCCGACAGACGCGATCTTCTGTCGCCGGATCTTGCGAAGGAAGCCGATGTCGTCATGGAGCACGGCGAAGTGTGGGAGCGGCACGGTGAGGTGCTCGGCGTCATCAACAGCCTGGCTCTCGATCCCGAGGCGGATTTCTCCACGCTCTCCGGCGGCACGCGCCGCCGCGTGGCGCTTGCCCGTGCCCTCATCGCTTCGGACGTGCTGCTTCTCGACGAGCCTACCAACCATCTGGACATCAGCACCATAAGCTGGCTGGAAGAGTATCTGGCAAGGCAGGCCAGAACGCTGGTGTTCATCAGCCATGACCGCGCCTTCGTGCGGCGTCTCGCCACGCGCATGGCCGAGCTGGACCGGGCGAAGATATACAGCTACGCCTGCGGCTTCGACGCCTATCTTGAGCGGCGCGAGGAGCGCCTGCATGCCGAAGACATGCAGAATGCCGTGTTCGACAAGAAGCTCGCGCAGGAGGAGGCATGGATACGGCAGGGCATCAAGGCCCGCCGCACCCGGAACATGGGCCGCGTGCGCGAGCTCATGAAGATGCGCGAGGAGCGCGCCTCCCGTCGGGAACGGACGGGCACGGCCACGCTCAACGTGCAGGAGGCGGAAAAGTCGGGAAAGCTGGTGGCGGAGATGAAGAACGTTTCCTTTACCTGGCCGGACGGCTACAAGGTGTTTGAAGACGCAAACGTCATCATTCAGCGCGGCGAAAAAATAGGTCTCATCGGTGACAACGGCGCAGGCAAGACCACGTTTCTGCGCGTGCTTCTGGGCGAGCTTGCGCCCACCACGGGCACGGTGCGCCTCGGCACGGGGCTGGAGATCGCCTATTTCGACCAGCTTCGCGATTCGCTGGACGACGAGAAGAGCGTGATGGACAACGTGGCCGAGGGGAACGACCGCGTGACCATCAACGGCGAGCCGCGTCACGTGGCCGGCTATCTTCAGGATTTTCTCTTTGATTCCAGCCGTCTGAGAACTCCGGTGGGACTTCTTTCCGGCGGTGAGCGCAACAGGCTTCTGCTGGCAAAGCTCTTTACCCGGCCTTCCAACCTGCTCGTGCTCGACGAACCCACCAACGATCTCGACGCCGAAACGCTGGAACTTCTGGAAGAAATGCTTGCCTCCTACAAGGGGACGGTCATCGTGGTGAGTCACGACCGCGCCTTCCTCGACGAGCTTGTGACCGGAACCATTGCTCTTGAGGGCGACGGAAAGGTGCGCGAGTACGTGGGCGGCTATGCCGACTGGCTGCGGCAGCGTCAGAAGCCGGAGGAAAGAAAGGCGGTATCCTCAAAGGAGAACTGGAAGGAAAACGCTCCGAAGAAACGTCGTCTTTCCTACAAGGAGCAGCGCGAACAGGAAGCCCTCATCAAGGAGCGGGAAGAGCTGCCCGCAAGGCTCGACGCGCTGGAAAAGGAACAGAAGGAACTGGAAGAGAAGCTGGCCGACCCCGATCTGTTCAGCCGCGATCCCGAAGCGTTCAACGCCAGCGTCGCCCGTCTTCCCAGGGTGGAGGAAGAGCAGCTCGCCCTTCTTGAGCGTGCCGACGAAATAGAGGCAAGGCTCAGGGAACTGGAAATCTGACGCTGCCTCTGCGCCTTTGTGCCGCAAGAAATCCGAAAGACCCGTGTCCCTGCGATGCGGGCCTTTTTCGCTCCGGCGGGTGCCGCCCGGCAAAGGCCCGGGAGAAAGGCTGGCAGACAAGGAGGTATTGTCGTATTCTGAGAAAAAGCCCGGGACTTCGGCATGCACGAGGGAAAGGCGCAGCTCGGAGAAACCGAGTCACGGCGTATGCGGATGACCGGATGTCCGGGACACGCAAACGACGCTTTTTCCTGCGGCAGCGTACCGCAGGTGCCGGGCCGAAGGCATGACAACGAGAGCGAACCGGTGACGGTATCGGGGAATATCCTGCTTATGGGAGGTTGTTATGTGGAAGGCAGTCGTTCAACTTCTGGGAGTGTGCATGATGATGACCACAGGTTTTCTGTCCGCGAAGGCCGGAGAAATGCCGTTCAATGAGTTTTCCGTGGGAGACGTGAACCTGAGGGTCATGTCCCTTGTGCAGAAGGATCTGAATTCTTCCATTCTGATGCCGTCCACGGAAGAGCAGAAGAAGGCCGTGGCCTCCGCCTATCCCGACGGCGCGGTTCACAACGTGCTCAACGTGCTGCTCATCCGCGTTTCTGGAGCCGTGGCGCTGGTGGACACGGGCTACGACTGGACGGACGGGCAGATGGATGAGGCGCTTCGCGGGGCCGGTTTAGGCAGGGGCGACGTGACGCATGTCATCGTTACCCATGCGCACGGCGATCATCTGGGCGGCCTTGTGAAGGACGGAAAGCCGACATTCCCCTCAGCTGTGGTGCTGTTCCCGGAGCGGGAGCTTTCGTACTGGACAGACGAGGAGAACCGTCAGGCTGCCTCCGGCGGAGCTCTTAAGATATTCGACAACGTGGCGGACATAGCCGCCGCCTACAAGGGCCGTGTGGGAACCTTTGAGGCCGGAAAGAACGTTTGTGCAGCCCTTCCCGGAGTATTGTCCGTGGATGAGGCCGGACACACGCCCGGTCATGTGGGCATCATGGTGTCGGCGGATGGCAGAACCTTCGTGTTCTGGAGCGACCTTCTTCATGCCTTCGACGTGCAGGCTGCGTATCCCGCCGTGTCCGCAAGCTTCGACATGAACCCCGCAGCCGCGGCCCGTGTGCGCGGGGACATGCTGAATCGTGCCCGCAAGGAAGGCTGGCTGGTCACAGGTTCCCACGTGCCCTTTACCGGACCGCGCGTGCTGAAGTAGCGAGATTGCAACGGTCGGGGGCAAGGCTTCCGGTCTTCCGGGCGCGTCGGAGCCGGCGGCTCTGAGGATATCATCGTTGCCGGAAACGCGGTTAAACAAAAAACGCGGAGGAAGAACAGGTCGTTCTTCCTCCGCGTTTTGTCTTTTGGGAAAATTACAGCTTGGCGGCGGTCAGAAGATCATTGACGGCATCGCGCTTTTCCCAGGTGAAGTCGGGAAGCTCGCGGCCGAAGTGACCGTAGCAGGAAGTCTTGCTGTAAATGGGACGCTTCAGATCGAGGCGCTTGCAGATGAAGTAGGGGCGCAGGTCGAACACGTCGCGCACGATCTTCGTGAGCTGTTCGTCAGGGAGCTTGCCGGTGTCGAAGGTGTGCACCAGCACGGAAACGGGCTCGGCCACGCCTATGCAGTAGGCAAGCTGCACTTCGCAGCGGTCGGCAAGACCGGCCGCCACAATGTTCTTGGCCACGTAGCGGGCCATGTATGCACCGGAACGGTCCACTTTGGAGGGATCCTTTCCGGAGAACGCGCCGCCGCCGTGGTTGCCCATGCCGCCGTAGGTATCCTGAATGATCTTGCGGCCGGTGAGACCGCAGTCACCCATGGGACCGCCGATGACGAAGCGGCCCGTGGTGTTGATGAAGATTTCGCAGTCCTTTTCGTCAAAGTATCCGGTAGGTTCGAGGATGGGACGAATGACTTCCTTCTTCACGGCTTCCACGATGTCGTCATGGCTCACCTTGGGCGAATGCTGGGTGGATACCACCACGTTGTTGATGCGCACGGGCTTGCCGTCGACGTATTCAAAGGAAACCTGAGTCTTGCCGTCGGGACGGAAGAAATCGACGATGCCGTTCTTGCGCACGCGGGAAAGCTGCAGAGAGAGCTGATGCGCCCAGTAAATGGGGGCGGGCATGAGCGTGTCGGTCTCGTTGGAGGCAAAGCCGAACATCATGCCCTGGTCGCCTGCGCCCTGCTCTTCGGGATTGGCGCGGTTGACGCCCTGCGCGATGTCGGGAGACTGCTTGTCGATGGAGGAGAGCACGGCGCAGGTCTGCGCGTCGAAGCCCATGTCGGAACCGACATAGCCGATGTCGCGGATGGTGCGGCGCACGATGGTGGGAAGATCGGCGTAGCCCTTGGTGGTGATTTCGCCGGCAACGATGGCCATGCCCGTGGTCACCAGCGTTTCACAGGCTACGTGGGAGTCGGGGTCCTGCTGAATGAGGGCGTCGAGCACGGCGTCGGAAATCTGGTCGGCGACTTTGTCGGGATGGCCTTCGGTCACGGATTCGGAGGTGAAGAGGTATTTGCCTTTAGAGGGGATCATGGTCTCTCCTTGAAGTTCACGGGCGCTCGGAGGGATGCGGCAGGAACCGGAAGCCGTGAGCGTAAGGCATCCGGGAAAGGACATATCTTTATATCAAGCTATGGTAATATGCCTTTCACTCCGACACTATACACGGGGAGTTGCGGCCTGTCCAGCTTCTTGACTCGATAACATCGTAACGTTATGCCCTTAAGAAAGGGGAAACAGAAGGATTATTCCTGGCCCGGCCGGCGGGTCTTCCTGCTTCACGTGCCTGTCCGGGAGTTTTCATGCAATCGTTCTATCAGGGGAAAATCGACAATTTCTGCGCCATGTACGCAGTGCTCAACGCGCTTCAGGTGCTCTTCAGCATAGGGCCGCTTCAGGCGAGGCGCATATTCAACCGCGTTCTGCTCGCGCAGTCTGCGGATGCCGAAACGTTCTCACGCATTCTTGAGCACAGAACGGACTATGTGGCGCTCGTGGACTACATGCTCGACGACGTCAGGCGGCATGAGTTCCCCGGTCTTTGCGTGAAAGCCCCCTTTACGTCGGACACGCCCTGCAATGAGGTGTGGGAAGCGCTTCGTTCCTGCGCGAGGCCGCCCATGCCGCTTGTTTCCGTGTTTCGTTTTCTGCGCATCGCTCCGCCGTCGGAGAAGCCCTACGTGGATCACTGGACGGTGGGACATTATATGGATATGGAGGGGCTGCACTTTATGGACTGCAGCCTGGAGGCGGGCGCGCTTTACTGCCTGCCCTATGCGAAACTGACGGATCCGTGGCGTCCTCTCAGCCGGGAATATGTGGTCATCCCGCCGGAAAGCGTAAGGATTCTGTCTGCTTCCCGCTCTGCGGGCCTTCCGGTGTGAGTATGGCACTTACTTCACGGCAGAAAATGGGGGCGGCCGCCCTCATCATGGCGTTCAGCGTTCTGGTTTCACGCTTCATGGGCCTCTTCCGCGACAAGATCATCTCCTGGCAGTTCGGAGCCGGGGGAGAGACCGACATTTATTTCGCAGCCTTTGTGGTGCCGGATTTTTTGAACTATCTTCTGGCGGGCGGATACATTTCCATCACGCTCATTCCGCTGCTTTCCCGGCGCTTTGAAGAGGACGAGGCCGACGGCTGGAGACTTTTCGGCACGGTGTTTTCCTGGGCCACGCTCTCCATAGGAGTCTTGTCGGTGCTGGCCTTTGCGGCCGCGTCGAAGCTCGCGCCGCTGGTGGCTCCCGGCTTTACTCCCGAGCAGTGCGGACGGCTGGCCGAATTTCTGCGCATCGTGCTTCCGGCTCAGGTGTTCTTTCTGCCCGGCGCCTGTCTTTCCGCCATTCTCTACATCCGGCATCAGTTTACGGTGCCTGCGCTCATGCCGCTCGTCTACAACGGCTGCATTCTGCTCTTCGGCGTGGGGCTGCCGTGGCTCGGCCTTGCCGACGGCATGGAAGGCTTCTGCTGGGGCGTGCTTTTCGGCGCGGCGATCGGCGCGTTCGTGCTTCCCCTCATCGCGGTGCGGGAAGGCGGCCTTCGTCTGTCCTTCCATCTTTCGCACCCGCTCATGAAAAAGTTCCTGCTCCTTGCCCTGCCGCTCATGATCGGTCAGTCCGTGGTGGTGCTCGACGAGCAGTTCGTCCGCATTTTCGGCAGCATGGCCGGCGACGGCGCAGTGAGCCTGCTCAACTATGCAAGGCGCATCATGATGGTGCCCGTGGGCGTGGTGGCGCAGGCCGCCGGCGTGGCGTCCTTCCCCTTCCTGGCCTCGCTGGCCGCCAGGGGCGACATGGACGAGTTCCGCTCGACGCTGCGCCGCACCATGACCAGCAGCATGATCGTGGCCGTGCCCGTGGCGGCCTGGATGATCACCGCCTCCGGGCCGATCGTGGGATTCATCTTTGAAGGCGGCAGCTTTTCCGTCTCCCATACGCTGGGAGCCGCGCCCCTTCTGCAGATCATGCTTGTGGCCGTGCCGTTCTGGCTTCTGCAGCAGGTGACGGGCCGGGCCTTCTACGCCATGGAAGACACCGTGACGCCTGCCGTCGTGGGCACGGTGGTCACGCTTCTTGCCGTGCCCGCCTATTTCGTGTTCATTCCGCTCATGGGCGCGCGAGGCGTGGCCGTGGTCACCACGGTGTCCATCGCGCTCTATGCGCTGGCGCTCATGGTCGTGGCCTGCCGCCGCTGGGCTTCCGGCGCCTTTGCGGGCGTCTGGGGCACGGCATGGCGCAGCGCGCTCATTTCCATGCCCGGCTGCGGACTCACCCTTGCCGTCATGCACGACGGCTTCCGTCTCATGGCGGGCTGGCATCCGCTGCTGCAGCAGTTCATCGTGCTTGCCGTGGGCGGTCTGCTTTTTCTGGCCTCGTGGCTCGTCATCGCCTGGTTCTTCCATCGCGATTATTTTCGACTCGTGACCTCTCCCTTCCTGCGTCGTCTGCGTCGCACCCCCAGGTCCTGACGGAGGATTCCTCATGAATGTCATTCGTGCCAGCCACGCCGGTTTCTGCATGGGCGTGGCCCTTGCCCTTCACAAGCTCGACACCATTGTGGCCGCGCGTTCCGGAGAGAAGGTGGCCACGCTCGGCGAGATCATCCACAATCCGCAGGTGCTTGAGGACTACGCCCGCAAGGGCGTGCGCTGTCTTCACTCCGTGGAGGAGGCCGAGGGCGACATGGCCGTGCTCATACGCGCCCACGGCATTCCCCGCGACGTGGAAGCGCGGCTTCGCGAACGCTGCGCCGGGGTGGAGGACGCCACCTGTCCCCGCGTGAAGAACGCCCAGCTTGCCATTGCCGAGGCCACGTCCCAGGGACGCGAGCTTCTGCTCTACGGCGAGGCGTCGCATCCCGAGGTGAGGGGGCTCATTTCCTACGCGGCGGGCGAAAGCCGTATTTTTTCCTCCATCGCCGACCTTGAGGAACTCATCGCCGGAGAGGAGCTGACGGGACGCCCGCTGGTGCTTGCCGCCCAGACCACGCAGGACCGCCTTATTTTCGACGAGATGCACCGGCGTCTTGCCGCGAGATTCGGCGACTCCCTTACCGTGCTCGACACCATTTGCGACGCCACGCGCGAGAGGCAGGAGGAAGCCGGGGAAATTGCGGCCCGCGTGCAGGCCATGGTAGTGGCCGGAGGCAAGTCCAGCGGCAACACGAAGAGACTGGCGGAACTTGCGCGCATGCGCGGCGTGCCCACGGTGCTCGTGGAAACGGCCGACGAGATCGACGGCGCGGACTTTGCGGGCGTGCGTACCGTGGGACTCACGGCAGGCGCCTCCACGCCCCGCTACATCATCGACGAAGTGGAAAAAAAGCTCCGTCTGCTGTAGCGTCGCGCTCCGGTTCCTTCCTTTTGCGGTCTGTCCGGCGCGGCCCGGTTCCCTTGCGGGGCAAGACGGAGCAAGCTTCCTGAAACATATTGTAACAGGAAAAAGGGTGCGATTAACCTCACTCCCGGCTATAGTCTTTTCAGACTGTTCTGGAGGAATCTGCCATGCCCGATATCGATACCGCTCAAAAGCCCTCGCTCTCCCTTCTTGTCGTCGACGACGATCAGGATATCCGCGACCTCATGGCCGACTATCTTCGTCAGCACGGATTCACCGTCCGCGTGGCCGACGGCGGCAAGGCCATGTTCGAGAGTCTGGAAAACGAAGTGCCCGACCTTATCGTGCTCGACATCATGATGCCGGGCGAGGACGGACTGTCGCTGTGCCGCCGTCTGCGCGCTGCGGAAAGCCTCGCCTCCGTGCCCGTCATCTTTCTCACGGCCCTCGGCGACACCGCCGACCGCGTGGTGGGACTGGAGCTCGGGGCGGACGACTATGTGGTCAAGCCCTTCCAGCCCCGCGAGCTGCTGGCCAGAATCCGCGCCGTGCTTCGTCG
>NZ_CALUWV010000046.1 GCF_944324575.1 uncultured Mailhella sp.
CCGGCGCGGACTCCTGACGTCGTCCGCGGGCCCCAGAGCTTCGAGCAGACGCTCTCCCCCAAAAACATCTGGAAATCTCTTCCAAGCACACCGGTGCTTCCGCAAAGCGGAGCACCGGTCGGCCAGCCGCAGGCGGGCGCAGCCGCGCACGCCTGCACTGAGAGTGCAGCCCGAAGCGCGTCCGCCGGGCCTTCCGGCCTTTGCGTCAAGCCCTGCCCTGCCGCCTTTTCAAAGCCCGACGTCCGGCATCCGCAGACACCCGCCGCGCGGCGCAGCCGCAAGGCAACCATGGGGGCCCGGGGGAGATTATCTCCCCCGGCGGGGCCGGGGGCAGCGCCCCCGATTCTTCCCCGATTCTCTCCCGATTCTCCCTCTCCTTCTCCTCCCCTGTTCCTCTCTTGCCGTGCCTTTGTTCCGCGTCATTTCTCTCCTGTGAAAACTTGAAGTCGGCGCGGAATGCGGGTATTTTAGTGTCGTTTTACCCCGCCATTCTTTTTGGGAAGCCATGGCCGAGGCCATCCGCGCGGGAAGGGAAATGGTCCGCGCGAGCTTCGGCAGACAGTCTGCAAAGGGATTCCGTGATGACAGAAGACGGCAACACTCTGGGAATATACAACAACTACATCAAGCTTCTCAAGCTTCAGATACAGCGTCCAAGTCTGAACAGACCGGACTTTTCAAGACTCTGCGATTACATCGAAGAAACGTCACCGCAGGACTCCACGCCGCATCTTCTGCGCATCACGAGGGTGCGCTATCGGGAAAAGAAGAATCTCATAAAAGCGGCGGGAAGCTACATTCAGACCTGTTACACGCTGAACGTCCCTTTTTTCTGCGTGCTTTGCTCCCACCGGGGCGAAGTTTCGCTGTACTACGGCATATTCGACCGCAGGATGGACACGCAGGCGTCGAAGGCGCTGGTTGCGGCCTTTGACGCGTTCTTTCCCGGGTGCGAAACGCAGCCTGCCGACAACAACGAGCTGCATGAGCTTCTGCAGACACATCTGCACCGGAAAGTGATACTCGGCATTCCCGACACAAAAAGACCGGACAAGAACGGAGACAGGGAAAAAAGCGACGAGGCGCCCGATGCCGAATTCGGCATGGAGCGCATTGCCGACGCGGCCGGAGACAACAGCTTTGCCCTGGTGGTGACGGCCTTTCCTCTGTCGCAGGAGAAGATCACCGACTACCAGAACTGCATAGCCTCCACGCTCAACGTGCTGCATCCTTTAATCAAGGCCTCCACGCAGGCCTCGCACACCGAGCAGAGCGGCACGAACGACAGCTTTTCCGCAGGCGTGAACAACAGCTCAAGCGAAGCGGAAAGCTCGTCGTCCTCCACCTCGCAGGCCATGCGTCAGGGGAATCTCGGTTCCCGCCTGGCCTCGGACATTCCCAACTTTTTCACGGGCGGAGGCAGCAGCCTCAAAAACGAATCCGAGCAGCGGGGAACGCAGTCGACGCGGCAGAGCGGTACGAACAAAACGGTGAGTCACGGCGTGAACAACTCGCAGGCGCAGACTTCCGCCGTCACCATCGAAACCATTTCCAAGGAAGCGCAGTTTCTCGAAAGTCTGCTCGAAAAGCTGTATCAGCGCACCCAGGAGAGCCTTGGTACGGGCATGTGGAACACGGTGTGCACCATCATGGCCGACGACGACAGCACCGCGAACATGATCGGGGACGTGTTCCGCGGCCTCATGAGCGGGCCGGGCAGCTTTGCCGAGCCGCTGCGCTGTCTCGACGTGCCGTCCACGTTCAATCCGTTCCGCATTCTGCGCACGTCCGGGCGCGGCGTGCAGAAGCTCGGCGAGGCATATGAAGGCATGTCCACGTATCTCACATCGACGGAGCTCACCCGCTACATGGCGCCGCCGCTGCACGACATGCCCGGCCTTGAAGTGCAGAAGCTCGTGGAATACTCCCGCTTTCTGCCGAAGATGTCCACGCAGGAGGACAGCGTGGATCTCGGCGTCATTCTGGACCGGGGCAGGCGCACCTGGCATCCGTTCCGCATTCCGCTCGACAGGCTCAACCGTCACTGCTTCATCACCGGGGCCACGGGTTCGGGCAAAAGCACCACCATACGGGGCCTGCTCACCGGGCTCTGGCGCGAGCATCACATTCCGTTTCTGGTCATTGATCCGGTGAAGGCCGAATATGAGGCGCTGCGCGAACAGATACCCGAACTTCAGGTGTACACGCTCGGCCGTTCGTCCACCGAGTTTGCGCTCAATCCCTTTTCCTTTGAGCCGTCCGTGGGGCTCACGCCGCACATCGACTATCTCAAGGCGGCGTTCAACGCCTCGCTCGGCATGTATTCAAGCATGCCCTACATTCTGGAAGACATCATATACAAGGCCTACGCCGACTGCGGCTGGGATCTGCACACGGGCGAGAATCCCGCGCTCGAGGCCTGCCGGAAACTGCTCGGCGAGCCGGGCGACAATCTGCGGGATCTTTTTCTGCCCACGCTCTCCATGCTGGTGCCCATGGTGGAAGACGCCATAAACACCTTCTTCCCCAACGCCACGGACTACAGCGGCAGTCTGCTCGGCGCCATACGCTCCCGCCTGAGCAGCATGACGAAGGGCGCCAAGGGCGACGTGCTCGACCGCCGTTTCTCCACGCCCATGGCGGACCTGCTGCGCCGCCCCTGCGTGCTCGAACTGTGGCCCTTCTCCGACAACGAGGAAAAGGGCTTCGTCATGAGCCTGCTGCTGCTCAAGCTCTTTGAATGCCGTCAGGCGGAGGCGCTTGAACGCCCGCAGAGCGCGGGACTTCGGCACGTTCTCGTCATCGAGGAGGCGCATCGCCTGCTTGCCAGGCCCAGGGGCGGCTCCGAAACAAAAGGCAGCGGCCGCGACAAGGGCGTGGAAGTGTTCGCCGACATGCTGGCGGAAATACGTTCCTACGGGCAGGGCATCATCATTGCCGACCAGATACCCGCCAAGCTCATCGACGACGTGGTCAAGAACACAGACATCAAAATAGCGCATCGCATCCTTGCGCGCGACGACAAGGAAACGCTGGCCTCCTGCATGCTGCTCGACAAGCCGCAGACCGAAGATCTGGCGCGTCTGCACCGGGGCACGGCGGCCGTGTTCTTTGAAGGCATGGAAAAGCCCGCGCACGTGCTCGTCATTCCCGCCGGGGAAAGGGCGCCCGCCCCCGCCGATGCGCCCGTCACTCCCGCCCCCGACAGGCCGGAACAGCACGTGTTCAGCAGAAACGCCGCTTCGGTGCGCATGAACGAAAAGTCCCGGCTCCTCTGGTTCGAGCACGTGCGGCGTCTCGGCACGCTCACGCTCATGCTCGGCCCTGACGAACTCACGGCACTGCGCCGCAGCACCGTTGTTCTGCCCGAAGGCTTCGGCCGGGATCGCCTGGCATCCTGCCTCTCCGAAGGCTTCTGCCTTCTCATGGACGAGCTTTCCGCCGCAGGCGTTCCGGCCGCATGGAGCACGCGCCTTTGCAGCGCGCTGTACCGCGTGCTGCTCGACTGGCTTCTCGAAAACGACCTGCGCGCCTCGTGGGAAACCACGCGCAGACTCTCGCTGAAATACGGCATCACGCGCATGGCCGAAGCCGGAGACGGCACGCTGGACTTTGCCGACGAGCTCATCCGCATATTCGTGCGCTCGCGGCAGAGCTTCTTTCAGACGGGCATGACGCAGGCGCTGCAAGGCTGCGTCAACGCCGCAGGCCCGTCCACGGCCGTGCAGGAATGTCTTGCCGGATTCATCCGCGAGATGTACGCCCCCGTGGAACCTTCGCCGCAGCTCATGGCGGAAAGCGGCATGCGTCTGCTGTCCAAGGTGCGCTCGGACGATCCCGGCATCATCGAGGCCGCGGCCCTTCATGCAAACCTTCTGAAAAACATGGTGCGCGAACTGTCGTGCGCCGGGGAGAACCATCATGCTCGGCAGTCATGATCTCAGTACCATGGCAGGCGTCGCCACGCTCGCCGCGTCAGGCAGCCGGCTGGCCACCGCCGCCACGCCCGCCCAGAAAATAGAAGCCGACCTCGTGAGCGTGAAGGAAAAGAGCCTGGGCGCGGAAAAGACGGCCACGGGCAAAACCGAATACGTCATGGCCACGATGGTGGAGGAAAAATACCTCACCACGGGCAATCTGTCGGATCTGTGCAGCGCCGTGAAAAACGGCGAAATCCCTTCCGGCTCGCTGGTTCTGCGCAGCCTCGCCGACATTCTCAATCTGCTCACCTTCAATCTTCTGCACGGCGTTCTCGATCCCGTCCGCCTCGAGCCCCACGCCCGGCAGAAGCTCCTCGTGCGCAGCTACAGTTCCGAAACCGTGAACGGCGTGCGCCAGGAATCCGAGCGCACGCTGAACAGCGATGAGGAGCGCATCAAGCGATATCAGCCCGGCGAAGACTCGCCCCAGCACATTCTGGTCACGCGCGAGGAAAAAATACTCCAGAACGATCAGGAAGTGCGCCACATTACGCATGTTCAGGAGACGGCCTACACGATTGCCGAGGGCTCCAGCGTGAACGACGTGGAGTCGGCACGTCTGGCCATGGCCGAAGGCAGCGGCGTCACTCTGAAGGACACGGCCGTGATCGAGCAGCAGATCGTGAGCACGACGCAGCACGTGAAGACCACGGACGGCAAGGAAACCATCATGATCGCCAATTTCGACGTGGGCAAATATCTGGGACGCAACGGCCTCTACAATCAGAGCGACGTGGAGAGTTCCGGCACCGTCAGCCGGCGCACCTACCTCATCGAAGACCCGGAGGCGCGGGGCCTTGACGGCAGACTCGACACCGTGGACCTGTCCAGTAACGGCACGCTCGTGGAAGAGAAAAGTTCCGAGATTGAGCCGCAGCACACGAGCGTGGACAAAAAGCCGGAATTCAGCGAGGGCTACCTGTCGTACGTGCCCGTGGCGGGGTCGATCACCAACATCGGCGCCAAGCTGCATTACGGCGCGGAGATAGGAGCCTCAGACGCGTTCTGGGCCACGCTCGACATGGCCGGCGGCGCCGGCGTGGTGGCGGGACTTGCGGGCAAGACAGCGGCCAAATCGCTGGCCAAAAGCGCCGTAAGCGCGGGAGCCAGAACCGAAGTTGCGGCCGCAGGCGGCAAAACCGTGCTGCGGGAAAGCGTGGAGGAAAGCTCGGAAAAGCTGGTCGGCAAGCTCAAGCCGAACACCAAGTACACGGAAAACGGTTACCTCAGCGTGAGCGACGAGATGGGACGCCTCAAGAAGATTTCCGGCGAGCTTCAGCTCAATCCGGCCACGCGCGACCTTGCGGCGCAGAACACGGCGCGCAGCATGGGCCTTGCCACGGACGACGCCGGACACATGATAGGCGCGCGCTTCAACGGGCCTTCCGGCCTGCCCAACCTCGTGCCGCAGGACGCGCATCTCAACCGCGGCGCGTGGAAGAAAATGGAAAACCAGTTTGAAAAGCATCTGCGCGAGGGCAGCAAGGTCACCGTGGACGTGCGGCCGAACTACACGGGCAGCAATCTGCGACCGGACTCGTTTTCCGTGCGCTACCGGGTGGACGACGGAAGAACGTACACGAAATATTTTGAAAACACAGGAGCTGCTGCATGAACCTCGGTCCCTTTTTCCAGAGCCTTGCCGAAACCGTGCTTCCCTTTCTGCCCAAGGGCTGGAAGAGCGTGCGCCTTGAGGCCGAATTCGAGGCCGACGCCGCGAGCTTTGACCTGGAAGTGCGCCTTGCCGACGACGCGACCGACGGCGTGGAACTCGACGGTGCCGCCGCAAAGCGCGTTCTGACAACGCTCAAAGCCCTGCGCGCCGCCAATGCCGACATTTCCGGCGAGCCCTTTGCCGGAGCCGAGCTTACCATACACAGCAGCGGCAGCTTTGAAAGCAGCTTCACTTACGGAGAACACTGATGGCCTGCTGTCCGAAATGCCGGAAAAGCTTTACCGAAGGCACGTTCTGCCCGGCGTGCGGCACCAGGCTCGTGCCCGCAGGCCCAGACGTTTCAGACGAAGCCGCCCTCTCTTCCGCCGCGCCCGACATCGACCCCTGCCCCGCGTGCGGAGCCCTGATCAGCACCCCCGACTGGAAGTTCTGCCCCTTCTGCGGCAACAGCCACCCGAAAAGACGGGAAAACCGCGTGCAGGCTCAGGAACCGTCCGCCGACTTCTCCGAGGCGGAAAAAAACTTTTCCTTTGCGCTGAAGGTCGCGCTTGCCGACGGCGTCATCTCGCCGAAGGAAAAAGTCTTTCTGATGAACCGGTGGAAAGAACTGGGACTGCCCGAAGGCTGCCTCGACATCGTCATGGGCTGCCTGTCTTCATTCATGGTGTCCGACGATGCGGTGACGCACGAGAGGCCTGCTCTGGAAACGGTCACAGGCATCACGGCCGCCGCCTTGAACGCCCAGCCGGAAGCCCGGGAAGAAGCGGCCCCCCGGAGCGAACCGGAAGCCCGGCAGAGCCCTGTGGAAGAGCCCGCTCCACGAAAGGAACCGGAAAGCCGGGAGGAACCCGCTCCACAAAAGGCCCCGGAGCCCGTGGAAGAGACGCCCGTCCGCCCGGATCAGCCTGAGGCCATGAGCGCTCTTACCCTGGCCCTCCTGGACAAAAGCCGCACCAGAGAAAGCGTGCTGAATGCCGTAAAAGAGCTGCTTTGCGCAGGCGTGTCCCCCAAAATGCTGAGCCGTCACGTCATTCTCACGCTCGGCGCTACCGTCAAGGACAACTCCGACTGCTACATCGCCCCGTTCTTCGACAAGAAGAAGCTGCAACATGCGCCCTTTGCTCTTCCTGCCGTGTGCAACGAACAGAAGGTGCTGTTCTACTTTGACAATACCATCTTCGGAAAGGGGGACGAAGGCTTTCTTCTCACCGACGACACATTCTACTCGTCGACAAGGAAAATGAACGTTCTGCCCTACGCGTCCATGACCTCCGTTCGCGCCGACAAGAAAAAGCTTTTCATCAACGGCGTGCACATACATGCTTCCACGTCGGAAGAGAAGATTTCCGCCTTTCATTCCATGCTGACCATTCTCTCCGACCTGTGGACGGCCTCGAAAGAGATGCAGCATGACGCCCTTACAGATGACCAGAAAAAAAAGATTCAGGAATACTCGCTGCTTTTGAACAGCGCCATCGACTGCTGGGACACTGATGCCTTTATCTGTCACGCCCGCCGCATACTTGCCCTGCGCAGCGACAGAGAAAAGCTGTGCAAGGAAGTCATTCTGCACGTCGGCCAAACAACAGGCAACAGTATTTTCCTCTGCGCTGAGCCTTCCTTCAACATGAGCCTGCTTGCTGCCGACTCGTTCGTGAACCGCGCCGTTCAGGCCGAAGAAGAGCTGCTTCTGTATTTCTCAAAGGCCGAGAACGAGGGATTCGTGCTCACGAACAAGGCCCTGTACTCCTCGGAACACACGCTGCTCCGTCTGCCCCTCGCCGCCTTCGACTCCGTCACCGGCACAAGGGAAGGAGCCGTCATCCAGATCAACGGCCATTCGTGTCCCATGGTGTCTCTTCCCGGCGATATGTTCGAAAGACTCCTGTATCTTTTCAAGCTCATCACCATCATCCAGAAACTCGAACCGACGCCGTCCCAGGAATAACACGAAAACGCTTCTTCATGCCCGAAGTGCCGCAAAAGCTTTCCCGAAGGCGCGTTCTGCCCGGATTGCCACGCAAGACTCGTGAAGGACAAAACGGAAACGTCCGCCTCTTCCGCCGCTCCCGTCGCCCCCTGTCCCGCGTGCGGCTCGCTGAGCAACGAACCGGGCTGGACGGTCTGCCGCTCCTGCAACACGCCCCGCCCGGAAAGACCGGGCAGCCGCGAGCAGGCTCCCTCCGCCGACTTTTCCGAAGCAGAAAAACCGTTCTCCATCGCCCTGCAAACGGCTCTTGCCGACGGCGTCATCACGCGGCAGGAAAAAGCCTTTCTTCTGGACACGGGGAAAAAGCTGGGACTGCCCGAAAGCTATCTCGACATCGTTATGAAGAGTCTGACCCCGTTCATGGAGCCGGACGAACCGGTGAAGCACGAGCGGAAGATGCCGTTCTCAAAAAACGCCATCGACTCCGAGGCCAGCCCGGACGCGCAGTCGGAAAATACGGCGCATTCCGCTCCACAAAAGGACCCGAACCCCGTGGAAGAGACGCCCGTCCGCCCGGACCGGCCTGAGGACATGAGCGCTCTTACCCATGCTCTCATGGACAAAAGCCACACCAGAGAAAGCGTGCTGAACGCCGCAAAACCGCTGCTTCGCGCAGGCGTGTCCCCAAAAACGCTGAGCCGTCACGTCATTCTCACGCTCGGAGCCGCCGTCAAGGACGATTCCGACTGCTACGTCGCTCCACTCTTCGACATAAAAAAGCTGAAAAAGGCCCCCTTTGCCCTTCCTGCCGTGCTCGACGGGCAAAAACAGCTGTTCTACTTCGACAATACCATGTTCGGAAAAGGGGACGAGGGCTTTCTTCTCACCGACGACACGTTCTACTCGTCGACGACGAGCATGAACGTTCTGCCCTATGCGTCCATAACGTCCACAGCCCTTAACAAGAAAAAGCTTTTCATCAACGGCGTGCCCATCGAGGCTTCCGAGTCGAAGGACAATCTCCCCACCTTTTATTTCATGCTGACCGTTCTCTCCGAGTTGTGGAAGGACTCGAAAGAAAGGCAATACACCGGCCTTACGAATGTCCACCCAAAAACGCTCAGGAAATTCCTCCGGCTGCTGAGCAGCTACACCGACTCCCGGGACCCTTATGAGCAGAAAAAAAAGCTCAGGGAATTCCGCATACTGCTGAACAGCTACACCGACTCCCGGGACCCTTATGCCTTTACCGGTTACGTGCGCCGCATGCTTGCCCTGCGCAGCGACAGGGATCAGCTCTGCAGGGAGGTCATTCTGTACGTCGGCAAAAAAATAAAGGATGATTTCGACATCTACGTCGTGCCCTCCTTCAAAATGAGCAGGCTTTGCAAGGCCCCATTCGTCACCCGCGCCGTTCAGGCCGATGAAGAGCTGCTTCTGTATTTCTCAGCATACGGCAATGAGGGATTCCTGCTCACGAACAAAGCCCTGTACTCATCAAACAAATTGCTGGGCCGTGTGCCCTACTACGCCATCGACTTCGTCGTCGGCGACATGAAAAACTGCTCCATTAAGATCCTCCGTCAGGAGCTTCCCATGAAACATGTTTCCGACGAGCGTTTCAAAACTCTCCAGTATCTCTTTGAGCTCATTTCCATCATTCAAAAAGTTACGCCTCTGCAGTCCTAGAAAAAACAAAGAAGGTTCCTCATGCCCCGCTGCCCTCAATGCCGGAAAAGCTTTACCGAAGGCACGTTCTGCCCGGATTGCCACGCAAGACTCGTGAAGGACGAACCGGAAACGTCCGCCTCTTCCGCCGCGCCCGACATCGACCCCTGTCCCGCGTGCGGCTCGCTGAGCAGTGCTCCCGGCAGCGCGGTTCGCCGCGTCTGCAACAGCCCATAACGAGAGAAAAGGCAGCGCGGACGGCCTGCGCTGCCTTTTCTGTCTTTCCTGCCTTTCTATCCGGTGCGCAGTTCCGGGGGGAGCTGGCGGCGCGTGCGTTCGGATTCATACGACTCCCGGCAGTGGTTAGGCTCCCACCAGAACAGGCGATCAATCACACGTCGCGGCCATGCGCGCACGCCGTCCTGTTCCCAGCGCCATGCCCTGCTGCTCATTGTCTCGTCGGGCCAGCCGGCGAGGAGCGCGTTGACGAGCTGATCCGCCGCAATGAGCACGGCTTTGAGATACGTCACAGGGCAAGGCCTTCGGGAAGCGCGTAGTCGGGGCTGACGGCCTCGACGTCTTCGGCATTGCCTGCGGCGCTGATTTCATCCTCATACCTCTGCCTCTGTCCGGTAAGAAAACCCACGGCCACGGCAAAGGCTTCGGCCTTTTTTATGATGCGGGACACCAGTTCCGCCTTGTCCATGCCGCGGCCTGCGGCAAGGGCGTCAATGAGCGGCGTGTCTGCCGCGCTGTCGGCAAGCCAGGCGCGGGCTTCGGCTTCCTGCTTGTCGAAGGTGAGCAGTTCAGCGTCGGGATAGGTGGCCACGAGGGCCGACACGGCCTCATCGTAGGCGGCGTTGACTTCCGCAAGCCTTGCCGTCTTCACCTCTTCAAGGGAAGGCGGGGCGGGCGGCTCCTCTTCGGTGACGAGTTCGGGATGCTCTCTGGCAAGCGCATCAACAGCGCTCCACTCCTCTGCCCAGAATCCATGATTCGGAACGTGACGCGGAATGTCTCCGCTCGTCACGACATAGCTTCCGTCTTCTCTGCGAACAATGCTGTCGTACATCAGTAACTCGTCCTTATGGCAATGATGATCTGCGTATTGCCGTTTTTCACGTTGACCGCCGAACCTCCGGCAAGACGTCCGGCGTAAAAGCTGGCCACCGTTCCAGAAGCCGTCGCCTGCATCCTCAGAACCCCCCATGAGCCGCCGTCGGGAAGATATTCCACACCGCTGTTTGGCTGGATACCGTAAAACATGACGTCGCTGCCGTTTATTACATGATTGTTTCCCCAGCGTAGGTCGCCGTCTGGGTAGCCGACAAGCGCCTTGAAGTTGCTCGACGACTTTGCAGCGATAAGCTGAAACGTCCCCTGCAATACCCCTCCGCCAAGAGAGTCGCAGTTTATGCCGTACAGATTGAGAGCCGCGCCGTTCGTGTCATTCTGCGAGCGCAGGGAAAGGCGGGACGTGCCGTCGTCGCGGCCGACAAGGGCCACAAAGTCCACCAGCGACGACAAGAGTCGTGCGTCAAGCGTGCTTGCCCAGGTTCCGTCGCCGCGCAGGGGGCGATTCTGTGCGCCCTTGGCGGGAGCGGGCACGAGTCCGGCCGCGCCTGCCGCCGAAGACGTGGCGCCTGTCATGACTTTTGAAAGCTTCTCTTCAAGGGTAGAAAAGTCTTCCGTGACAGCAGTATCCTGAGCTTTCACGTCGGCCATGAGCTGACGTATGGCGTTGTTGATGCCCGAAGGCGGACAGCCTTCGGCAATGTTGATGCCCGATATCGTGGTGTTCAGATTCGGGTCGGTATTGTAATCAGATACAGCCATGCTGACTCCTTTGCGTTGTTGCCGCATCCGGGAACGCCCGGACGCCTCAGCCCTTTCTGCCGCTCATGCGGGGACGCACGAGCCTGCGCCTTCTTGCGCCGTTGTCCGTTCCGGCCTGCGGAAGGGAGTGCCCGTCGGCTTCCGCTTCCGCGGCAACGGCTGCGCCCAAAGGACGCACGGCTTCGGAAAAGCGCTCGGGAGACAGGCCGGAAAGGTCTTCGGGCCGCCCGTTCGCCACTACGGAAGCGGTCGAACCTGCGGGATTGTTCCGTTCCGCAAATCTGGCCTGCGCCCGCCTCTGCGCGTCGAGGCTCCTCATGCCCTCCAGCGTGTCGAGACCGGCTCGGCCCACGAGCTGCCCGAGGCTTCTTTCGCCGTTGTTTCCGGCAAGCATGGAAAGCCCGGCAATGACGGCGGCGGAGGCAGGATCGCTCCGCACCGCGTCCCATGCCTGATTCGTATACTGCATACGCCTTTCAGTCTCCGCAAAGGGAGAAACAAAACCTTCAAACATATTATTACCTTAAGATAAATATTCGCTGGAGTGCCGCGAAAGCTGTACCGCTCCGGACACGCTGTACGGGCTCGGGGCTTGCACGACACCCGCCGCGCTTGACGGCGGAAGTAAATTCCGGCCTGCCGCCGCCCGAGTTCCGCCACCGCCCGTCTGCCCCGGACACACTGTACGAACGCAGAACTTGCACGACGGGCATGGCATTTAACGCCGGAAGTGAATTCCGGCTATTTATGCCCGTCGGCCGGGCTCCTGATGTCGCCCGGGGCCCCAGAGCGTTGAGAGACGGTCATTCCGCTGCAAACAAAAGCCCGCCCGAGCTTCGAGAAACGGCAGTTCAGGTCAGCGACGGCTTTCCAGAGCGTTGACCCGACGCTCTCCCTTAAAAATCTGGAAATCCTTCCAACCTCACCGATGTTGCGCGCAGCGGAACATCGGTCGGCCAGCCGCAGGCGGGTGCGGCAGCACACGCCTGCACTGAGATTGCAGCCCGAAACGCATCCGCCGAGGCTTCCGGCCTTTGCGTCACGTTCTTCCCTGCCCTTCCCGTTCAGCGCTCCGACTTCGCGTTTTGCCGAGTGCCCATAAGAAGCTGAAAGGAATGAGGGGGCCCGGGGGAAATCATTTCCCCCGGCGGGGTTCGGGGCAGCGCCCCGTCTGCTCCGGCCTGTCCCCTTCCTCTTTCCTGCCTTTCCTGCCTTTTCTGCCTTTCCTGTGTTTAGAACAGTCCGAGGAGGCCGCCGAGGGCAGCGCCGCCGAGGGCCCAGGGGCTGGTGAGGGCTGCGGTGCCGGAGAGGCCGGAGAGGGCTGCGCCGGTGCCCCAGCCTGCGAGGCCTGCGCCGAGCACGTTGCCGAGGGTGGAGCCGGAGCTTTGCTGACCGGTGGTGGTGGTTGTTCCGCCGTAGCTGCCCTGAATGAGGTTGTTGTAGTTCTGGAGGGCCTGAAGGGGCTTGTTCTGGTTGTAGTTCCAGCGGTCGATATCGGCGTTGATGAGCTGCTGATTGTAGTCGTCGAGCATGCCGCCCGCTTCGGAGAGGGCGGCGGCGTCGGTATAGGCCTGATTGGCGAGCTGCTGACCGGTCTGGGATGCGGCTATCTGCTGTCCGACGGCGGCATTGTAGAGCTGACCGGCGGAGGTTGCGGCATCGGCGCGCCTGTCCCAGAGGGAGGAATACATATCGTTTGCGAGATTGTTTGCCGCGTCGGCCGAGGCGGCGGCGTGGGCGCCGGAGCCGTAGCGTCCGGCGACGCTGAAGTTGCCGTTTATGGACGACTGCGCCTGACTGTTTGCGCGGTCATAGAGCTCGTCGACATAAGGATTGTCTTCGGAGGCCATCTGATTGAGGACATTCAGGCCCTGATTGTTTTCCAGCGCCTGCCCTGAGGTGATGTTGCTTATGGCGTTCGACGCGCCGGTGATGAGGGGGCTGCCGTTCTGCGCGCGGTCGGCCTGCATCTGGAGGGCCTCTTTGGACCAGTCGGACTGTCCGGCCACGGTCTGACCGGGGTAATAGTCCGGGGAGAGCTGTCCGTTGTTGTAGAGATTCTGCGCCTGCTGAAAGATATCCTGCAAATACGGCTGCTGCCCGGCCCACGGGTCAGCCTTCTGCACCGTGGTGGTGGAGCCTCCGCCTTTTCCGCCCATGTTGTTTCTCCTACAGTTTTGCCGTCCATGCGGGCAGCGATTCTCTGGCGTACACGGTCACGAGACCGGGCACGTTTTCGTTGGTGTCGTAGTACCAGCACGCGCCGGGCACCTCGCCGATGACCCTTGCGCCCAGTCTGCGAATGAACTTCACGGCGCGCCTGTTGCAGAGGGGCGTCACGCCGATGAGGGTATCGAGCCTGAAAGAGCCGCTTTCGTTTTTCTCCCAGAGCAGGGCGCCCAGGGAGAACAGACCGAAGCCCAGCACGGCGGAACGTCTGTCTCTGGTGCGGGCCGTGCCCATGGGCAGCGTGCAGAAATGCACCCGCGCGCTCTTTCCCTCAAGATTCGTGAGATACACGAAGCCGCACGGCACGCCGCGGAACAGAACAATCCACGGATGCACGTCGTCCTGACGCATCCAGCGGCAGAAGGCGGGGCCGTCCACGGGGGGCATGCAGTAGGTCACGGCGCGATCGCGTCCGGCGGCGCGCACCATGGCCCAGAAGCGCATGAAATCCCTGTCGGAAAGGTCGGTCTTGTAGATTCTGGCAAATTCCCCCACGCTATGCGCCTCCCCTGCCGAGTCCGCCGAGAATGCTGCCGAGCGCGGAGGACAGAACATCGCTTTCCTGCCACGCCGCGCCCGAAGCCGCCGGGCCCGAAGCCGCCGCGCCGGAAATGCCGGAAGAGCCCGACGGCACGGAAGGCACGCCGGGGCCGAAGTTTCCGGCGGAAGGCTGAGCGCCGAGCGCAAGCGCGTTTCCCGCGCCGGGCATGAGGGAGGCGTTGAACACGCCCTGCCAGGAGGCGTCGGAGGCATTCTGCGCCGTTTCTGCGGGGGAAGCGACGCGCTGGAAGAGCCCGAGCAGACCGCCGAGGGCGGAGGCGTCGAAGTTCTGCCGCCCGGCGGGCAGGGTTGCGCCGGAAGGCACGGCTGCGCCCGCGCCCTGCGAGGGATTCACGCGAAGGCCGGGGGCCGACGTGCCGGAAGATGAGCCGGAAGAAATCTTTCTCTGATACAGTCCTGTCATGCGCTTGCTCCTTGTTTCTGGTTCACGCCGCTTCCGCCGTCGCCGAGAAGCGCCCAGGCAAAGGCGCATTCTCCCGGCGGCGCGGCAAAACGAAAGGTCATGCTGCCCTGCGTCATGGCGGAAAGCCACCACACGGCGGAGGCCGCGGCGGCGTCCAGCGGAATGAGCAGCGCCAGACGCCCCGCCCGGCCGCGGTCGTCCCGAATGGTAATCTCCGACTCTGCCCCGGCGCACGTGGCCGTGCCGACATTGGCGGTGTCGCCGCGGAGCGCGGCGTTCACGGCCGAGGCCAGGGCCAGCATCTGCGCGGGCGTGGCCTCGGGCATCTGCGACACGAAAGTCGCCATCGTTTCCCTCCTGCAACACGAAAACACGCCCGGCTGCCGGACGGCCCATTTCTTCAGCGTCTCCGCGAACCTGCACGGCGCGCCCCGCTTTTGCGTGCTTCCGGCAACGGGGGCCCCGCGCCCGGCGGCGTCACCATCCGCCTTCCTTTTCCACCAGCACTTCCACGCCCACGGCATGACTCCATGAGGCTCCGGCGGGAATCTTCACCCGCGCGGCCAGGTAGACGGTGGAAAGATGCTGACAGCACAGCCCCTCGCGCTGCTGCGGCGCAAAGACGCCGAAACGCCGCTCGTCCATCTGCCGGCTGCGGAAAATCGGCATGGCTTCGGCGGCCGCCGCGTCCACGAGCGGACGCAGGCCGTGAAGCATCATTCTTTCGCCGCCCGTTTCCGCCGTGTCGATGACGGCCTCGAGCGCGTCGCCGTTGAATCCGGCAAGCCTGTGCTCCGTGGAAAAGCAGGAAAGCCCCTTGCGGCCGTTCCTGAGCGCCGCCGAATCGAGCGAGGCAAAGGGCAGATGATCGAGATCGCCGAAGGCATCCAGCTCTTCCAGCGTGAGTCCGCGCGTGTAGTCGGCAAACAGCGTTTCCATGGCCATTTCGCCCCACGACCAGCGGTCCACGGCGTAGTTGTAGACAAGCACCCTGTCGAGCACGCCCGGCGGCGCGTTTTCGGACGGGAAGGCCCACAGGGCCAGACGGTTCTGGGCATCGTGCACGCCGGTCACCTCTTCCAGACGGTCCGAGGCGCAGGCGTCGAAAAACCACTGATCCACGCGCTCCACGCCTATGCCCTTCACCGAGGAACCGTCGGTCATGCGCCAGCCGTCCTCCGAAAGGTAGACGCACGCGCCGCCGCACACCACGGGCGAGTGCGGCGCAATGCAGCCGCGCTCCCTGTCCACCTCGTCGAACTGAAAGATGTAGGGCATGCCCACGTAGGTGGCGCGCCGAATGCCGCGCTCCAGAAAAATGAGCCCGTCCGCGCCGCCCACGCCGCCCACGACGGCCTGCACCCGTCCGCCCGTGGGAAAGATCTGCATGTCCGACTGCACATACTGCGCCTCGTTGCTGCCCGGCTCCGGCCACTCGTCGGGCCGGTCGAGTCCCGACCAGCGCACGGCTTCGGGGCGATCCGTCAGGCGGCCCAGCACCAGAAAGTCCCGCACCACGCCGAGCACCTCGCCCGAAGGCGCGCCCTCCACGGGCAAAAACTCCCCGGCGCTGCCCGAAGTCACGGCGCTTTTCATGAGCGTCGTGCCGTAGAGCGCGTACACGGCAGAACCGTATTCGGCAAACTCACGCACGTCGGAAATCGCCTGTCCGGCGTATTTCTCCGCCCATTCTCCGCCTTCAAGCGCATATATGCCGCTCTTCACGGCGGCAAAGGTGAGCAGATTGCCGCCCGTATCCTTCAGGGAAAAGGCGGCAAGCACCCGCTCGGAAAGCGCGGGATGCAAAAGCGGCGACAGCCCGGAAAGCGGCCTGTAGCCGCGACGGGCCGGAATCACGTTCTTCGCTTCCGGAGCCTGCGCGCCGTCAAGAAGCGCGGCGTCCGGCTCCCACGGCCCGAACTCGAGTCTCGTCATGCCTGCTGCCATTCCACCACCTCCTGCCACACGGCGCTTCCTCCGGGACGAGGCCTCCAGAGCGCCTCATCCTCAGGCATCCTCTGCCACAGCGTTTCGGGCACGTCGTCGCGCCGCGCCCACGTCCAGCCCTTGTACTCGGGAAACACGCTCCCCACGCCCCGCGCCGAGCCCGTGCCGGAAAGCGCGAGCACCCGCACGAGCAAAGCCGAGCCTTTGCCGAAGGCGTCGCCCGGGCACGCAAGGCCGACAAGACGCATGATCGCCATGCCGCCGAACGCGCGCCCCCCTGCCTCTTCCGGCACGACCGGCTTCACGCGAAACAGCGTGAAGAGCGAAGAGCCCGCGGCCCCGTCCCGCGCCGCAAGGGGCATGAGACGAAAAAACGCCGCGTTTCCGCCCGCCCGGGCAGAAAGCGCCGGGCCGTCCACAAGGCGCACTCTGGCAAGGGCCGCGCGTTCTCCTGCCACCGCCTCGCCCTCTCCGGAAAGGGCAAGCTCAGCCACCGCAAAAAACGAGGCCGCAGCTTCCCCCAGACCCTGCGAAAGCCCGGACACGCGCACGCGAAGCGCCTTTGCCTCCTGCGAGGACACGGCAGAAAACGCCGCGCTGCCGTCGCGCGTCCGGACAAACGCCATGCCTGCCGCGCTTTCCGCCGCTCCCCGCACGGAAAGGGAACGCTCTCTTTCCGCCTGCACGGAGCCCGAGGCCCGGGCAGGGGACGCCGGGCCGTCCACAAGGCGCACTCTGGCAAGGGTCGCGCGCTCTCCGGCCACCGCCTCGCCCTCTCCGGAAAGGGCAAGCTCGGCCACCGCAAAAAACGCGGCCGCAGCTTCCCCCAGCCCCTGCGAAAGCCCGGATACGCGCACGCGAAGCGCCTTTGCTCCCTGCGAGGACACGGCAGAAAACGCCGCTCTGCCGTCGCGCAGTCGGGCAAACGCCATGCCTGCCGCGCTTTCCGCCGCTCCCCGCACGGAAAGGGGCCGCTCTCTTTCCGCCTGCACGGAGCCCGAGGCCCGGGCGCCTTCCTTCAGCGCGTCGCCGCGCACGCGAAGGAACACGAGCGTCTGCCGGGATGCCGCCCCGGCACTCTTGTCAGAAAGCCCGACGCAGCGCTTGCGCAGGGCAGAAAAAGACTGTCCGGCCCGCGCCTTTTCCGAGGCCGAAAGGCCGTACACGCCCGCGCGCGTCCAGAATCCGTCGTCGAGAGACGCGGGAAGCGCGTCGAGCACGCCCCACGCGTCCAGAGCGTCGATGCTCTGCGGCGGCGGAAGTATGTCGAAGAACTCCGCCACGGGCTAATCCATGGTGAGCGTGAGATTCTTGGCGTTCACGCGGTAAATGTCTCCTGCAAGCAGCTCCTTGGGCGTGGTGATGCTGCCGTACCACATAAGGTTGCCGCTCGTGGCCGCGTCGAAGAGCCCCCAGGCCACGGCCGTGCCCCAGCTCGCCGTGGCCGTGGGAAACTCCAGGGCCGCCGAGTTCGACATGCTGCCCGAAGACGGCGTGCCGAAAGTCACCTGCCTGCGCGCGTACGAGCCGCCCGACACCTCGGTGCCGCCGCCCGTCTCGCCCGGGGCCACGGTAAAAAGCGCGAGATAATACGGCCCCGCATCCTTGAACAGCGTGAGCAGCCTGTCTTCGCCGTGATTGGTCAGACTCATGTCATACCCTCCTTGTCGGGCGCATGGTGATGTTGGCCGTGAACCGCGCCCGCTGTTCACTCTCCTCCGCCTTCCTTTTGGCGGCGGCATAATACTGCGTCCACGTCTCGAGCGGCACGCTTCCTCTTGTGAACGGCCCGCTTTCCACCAGCGCGCCGTACAGATACAGATCCGGAGCCGTCAGAAGCACGGCGTTGTCCGGCTGATTCTCGCCGAGCGGCTCCACTTCCGCGTAGTAGGTGAGGTACAGCGTGCCGTCCGCATCCGGCGCGGGCAGAAGAAACAGGTCTCGCCCGATGATGGTGTACTCCCGCACGCTTCCCGGAACTCTTCGCTGGCCGTAGGTGTCGGGCGGCGCATAGGCGAGGTTCGCCGTCGAGCCGTCCTGCGCCTCAAAGGTGAGGTCGCGCATCTCCAGAAACACGTCCCAGTTGCCCGGCTGCCTGCGCCACGGCAGAGGCACGGCGCTCTGCCCGGCAGAGACGTCGGTTTCCGCTCTTCGTTCCATCACCCGAAGCCGCAGTTCCCGGTTCATGCGCCGCTCAGCAAGCGCGATGAACGCAGGTATGCGCTCCGTCAGATCGTCGCGGCCGAGATAGTCGGCCACGGCTTCGCAAAGTCCTTTCCAGCTTGTGAAATCAGCCATCTTTTTCCCCAGAAAACTGCCAGTCCGCTTATGGCCTTGTCCCCCCGAGGCGTCGGGGCAAGGCCCTGCCCACACACAGCGCCGGAGGAAAAGCGCCGTCTTTGCCGCCCCTCTTCCGCCCATGAGCATCGGAACGGCTCCGCCTTCAAAACGCGCCGTCCTTTTCCAGATTGCCGTCAGCGGCATGAGCGCTTGACATCATCAAGCTTTTGCCCCAAAAACAATCGTGAGGCTTGGGGACGCGCTTCCTTCAGTGGGAGTCTTGAACGCATCTTCGGGCCTTTTTTATTTTCCCCCTCATGCCGACAACGTCTCTGCCTTCAGCGTAGCAGAGCCCGGCCGCGCGGCACACGGGACGCCTTTTCAAAGGCACGGCGCAAAAAACGGACGCAACCCCCTGTTCTGCGCCCGCTCTCAACGCTCCGCCCCCTCACCCGCTCCCCGCGCGCCCGCCGTGTCCGGCCAAAAGCGGCAGCATCCTCTTGCGGAGCGCGTCAAGCTCCGGTATGCTGGAGCCATTGGAAACGCCGTCAGCAGAGACACGCTCGCTGCGTATTCCGTGCACATCATGTGTATCGGTCAAAGGATGGAAGGCG
>NZ_CALUWV010000047.1 GCF_944324575.1 uncultured Mailhella sp.
GCTGATCTTTCATGAAGTAGTCGAGATCAAAGAGCTTGTTCGCGTCGATGTCGGTACGGGTGTAGAGACCGCCTGCGCCGCGGAAGTCGGGAATGCCGGACAGGGTGGATATGCCCGCGCCTGTGAGGACGACGGCGTGCTTTGCGTTGGAGAGAAGTTCGGTAAGCGTCATGATGCGGCTCCCGGAAAGTTGCAGGTGAACGGAAGAAGCCTTCGAGGAAGGAGCGTGACGGCGCGCAGGGCATGATGCCCGTCGAAGTACGCGGCTTCCGAGGCGGACGCGTGACGTTCGGGCTTGCCTTTGCGCTGACGGTGTTTCGCGTGCGGAGCAGGGCGCTTTTCGGCGGGGCTCCTTCGGATGCGGCTTGTCGGAAAGGCGAAGTGCCGTGTTCCCCGAAGAACGCTGAACACACGGACTGCGGTCGTGCTCTTGCGGAGAAGGCTGACGCGGAAGAAGGCGGCTGCCCAGAGGAACGATACGTCAGAGGCGGGAAATTTCAAGAGGACGGGCAACGAAAAAAGCGGCCCGACGCGTCTGCGTCGGACCGCCTTATGGGTGCGGAGAGGTCCGTTACACTTCGAAGAGCATTTCGAGGTCTTCTCTTGTGAGAGACTTCCAGGATTCCTGTCCGGGAATGACGGCTTCGGCCACGCCGCGCTTCATTTCCTGGAGCTTCAGAATCTTTTCTTCCACGGTGTTCTGGCAGATAAGCTTGTAGGAGAACACCTGGCGCAGCTGACCTATTCTGTGGGCGCGGTCGGTGGCCTGGCTTTCCACGGCCGGGTTCCACCACGGGTCGTAGTGAATGACGTAGTCTGCGCTCGTCAGGTTGAGACCCGTGCCGCCGGCCTTCAGGGAAATGAGGAAGATCCTGATGGAAGGCGTGTTGTTGAAGCGGTCCACCTGCTCCAGACGGTCCTTGCTGGAACCGTCGAGATAGCAGAAGGGAATGTCCGTCATCTGCAGCCATGCGCGTATCTGCTGCAGCATCTGCACGAACTGCGAGAACACCAGCACCTTGTGACCTTCTTCCACAATGTCGAGGATCATGTCCTTGAAGGCCTCGAACTTGCCGGAAGGCATGTTGGCGTTGAAGCCGGGCATGTCCAGCTTGAGCAGCTTGGGATGACAGCAGATCTGCCGCAGCTTGAGCAGAGCGTCCAGAATGGACATCTGGCTCTTGGCCATGCCCTTCTTGTCCACGTCGGCGAGCACCTGTTCGCGCAGCTTGCGGGCCAGGGAGGCGTACAGTTCCGCCTGCTCCTCCTCGAGCGCGCAGTACATGACGTTTTCCACCTTGGGAGGCAGATCCTTGACCACTTCGGCCTTGGTACGGCGCAGAATGAAGGGCTTGACCCTTGAACGCAGATATTCGAGAGTTTCCGCATCGCCTTCCTTGATGGGCTTGATGACGCCGCGCTGGAAGGAATGCTGGCTGCCGAGGAAGCCCGGCATGAGAAACTCGAACAGACTCCACAGCTCAAAGAGGTTGTTTTCAATGGGCGTGCCCGACAGACAGAGCCGCATTTTGGCGTTGATCTGCCGTACGGATCGCGCAGTGATGGTGTTGGGGTTCTTGATGTTCTGGGCTTCGTCGAGAATGATGGCGTTGAACTCGTGCTGTTCGAGTTCTTCCATGTCGCGACGCAGCAGCGCGTAGGTGGTGATGACGAGGTCGGAGGAGGCTATCTTGCGGAACAGTCCCTCACGCCGCGTGCCGTACACGATGACGCGCGACAGGCCGGGCACGAACTTGGAGGCTTCACGGTCCCAGTTGGGCAGCACCGAGGTGGGCACCACGATGAGGTTTGGCCCCTGCGCGCCGTGATTGACCATATGCTGCACGAAGGCCAGTGTCTGAATGGTCTTGCCGAGGCCCATTTCGTCGGCCAGAATGCCGCCGAAGCCGTACTCGTTGAGGAAGTTGAGGTAGGATATGCCCTGAAGCTGATAGGGGCGCAGCGAGGCCTGAAGCCCCTTGGGCGTTTCTATCTGCTTGACTTCGTGGAAGTTGCGGATGTTGTCGCGCAGCTTGCTCCAGAAGGAATCTTCCAGTGCGCCGGGCAGATCTTCGAGCAGATTGTCGAGCACCGGGGCTTCGTACTGCTTGAACTTCTGCTTGGGCGGCTTGGCCGGATCAAGGCCGAGCACCTTGAGCTTGTGCGCCAGTTTTTCCAGCCACGATTCGGGCAGGCTTGCGTAGGAGCCGTCTTTAAGCTGCACGTAGCGCTTGCCCTTGAGCCAGGCCTTCCAGATGCGTTCGAGCGGCAGGTTCTGGCCGTCGTAATCCACCGAAATGTCGAGGGAGAACCACTTTTCCTTCTCGTTGCTCTCCACGCTGGCGTTGATGACCGGCGTAGAAGCGCGCACCTTGTAGCGCGAGAGCGTGGCTTCGCCGTACACGCGCCAGTTTTCGAGCAGCGTGGGGTAGGAGTCGAGCAGGAAGGAAATGGCTTCTTCCGGCTCCATGAACCACAGACGGCTGCTTCTCGGCTGGAAGCGCATGTCGGAAAGCTGCGTGATGAGGGCGTTTTCCTCCACCTGATTGCGGCGTACGAGGAAGGTCTTGCCTTCGTATACGTAGCTGCCGGTCTGAAAGTCGGGGTTCGGGCCGGGCAGCGTGAACTCGCCGTGCAGCGTCTCGTAGATGTTCTGCACTTCCAGCGTGAGAAGGCTTCCTTCCTCGTCGAGAAAGAGCTTGGGGTTGTACGTCGCCGGCTGGAACACGGGTTCCATGATTTTGAGGAACTCGTCCTGTTCGTAGAGTTCCGAGGCGGGCAGGCGCGTCCACACCCTGTCGAGAAATTCGGGAATGTCTTCCTGCGGAATGACGGGCCCCTTGTGCACGAGCGCCTGAATGACGTGATGGTTCAGGCAGGTCTGCACCGGGTAGAAGCCCTGATTCCAGCACACCCACAGGGGCATCTGGCCGTGGAATGTGGCGCCTTCGTGCGCGGGCGCGGGAATGTCGCCGCTTTCATCCGGTTCCTCGTCGATGATGGAAAATGGCTTCTTGCCCTCGCGCTGCAGCAGCACGTCAAAGCGCAGGCCGTCGTCGTCGAGCGAGGGGCGCAGCTTGAGCGCCATGGTGGAACTTTCAATGCGGCAGGGGATTTCCGTGTCCTTCCAGTAAAGGTAGTCCTCCTTGCGTATGGCCCAGAAGAACCACGAAAGCAGACCGTCGGGGATTTCCACGCGGTGCCCGTAGTAGTCGAGATACTGAGCTATCTGACGGCACACCACGGGAAGTTCCGGGGAATGTTCGCACCACTCGGGATTGCGCAGAATCTGCTCGAGCGTCACTTCCTGACGCACGGAGGAAAGACCCGTCTTGTTCTGCCTTGCGCGGAAGAACTCTACGGACAGACGGCCTGGTTCCGGGAAGAAGCGGAACAGAAAGTAGTGTCGTCCCGTTTCCGGCTCGAAGGTTCCGCCGAAGAAGTGACGGAAGCTCTGCCGCCAGTCCTCGCGGGGTGCGGGGGCCGGATCGGCTTTGCCTTCGGAAATGTCCAGGGAGTTGATGAAGTGTATGGCCGTGGCGGCCACGTGACGGCAGGGACCGTTGAACGCTTCCATGCAGTTGCACATGGAATCGACCCGCTGTTCCCTGAGATTGATGTTGAGCACCGGGCTGTAGGCCTCGAAGTCTTCTCCCTGAACGGTGCTCTCCACCGTCCACACGTCGTTTTCAAAGCGCAGAGTGAACTTGCTGAGATTTCCCTCGGCTTCGATGGCGCGACCATACTCCGTAATGTATTCGGGAATGGTATTTTGAATGAAGTTCTCGGCAAGCCCACGGGCGGCGACTTCCTCGCGTCGGTTCATGGCAACAGACCTCAATGACAGAAGATGTACAAGGCGCGGAAGCCTTGTGCGACAGCGGCCGGGAAGGGGAAATCGATGAAATCGGAAGTCCTGAGCAAAAAAGGCTGAGCCGGCCATTGCCTCCTAGGATTATAGGATATTATCCTAGTTTTCAAGAGAAGTGAACTGTGCTAGGCTTTTTTCATGAAAAAAAAGTTAGAATTCCCGCAGTGTCCCGCCTTTTTCCTCGCTGAGGGGGCTGGTTTTTCAGCCTCCAAAGCCGGCATGCGGCCCCGGTCGCTGCGTTTTGTCGTCGTCTTTCTGTTCTGTCTCGTGCTTGCTGCGGGCGCGGCCCGCGCCGGGGACGGAAACGTCTCTTCTGCGCAGCCGGAGACGGGCGGTCACCTCATCATGGGCAGCATAGGAGAGCCTTCCAACCTCATTCCCTATCTTGCCTCAGACTCCGCTTCCGCTGAGGTGGCCGGGCTCCTTTATACCTCGCCTCTGGAATATGACAAGGATTTCAACATAGTAAAGTGCGCGGCCGAAGAGTGGGAAGTGCTTGAGGGCGGCCTTTTCATGCGCTTTCGCCTGAAGGAAGGGCTTGTCTGGCAGGACGGGCATCCGCTGACCGCCGACGACGTGACCTTCACCTACAAGCTCATGACCGACCCGAAAACGCCCACGGCGTACGCTGCGGACTTTCTCAACGTGAAGGAATACCGGCAGACCGGTCCGCTCTCTTTCGAGGTGCGCTACGATGCGCCCTACGCCCGCGCGGCCATCACCTGGATGCATCCCATTCTTCCCAGGCACATTCTTGAGCACGAAAACATTGCCTCCACGCGCTACGCCCGCAATCCCGTGGGGGCGGGGCCCTTCAAGCTCAAGTCGTGGGAGCCGGGCAGCCGCATCGTGCTTGAGGCCAACGACCGCTATTTCAAGGGACGGCCGTACCTTGACGAAATCATTTACCGCATCATTCCCGACAGCACGACCATGTTCCTTGAGGCCAGAGCCGGAAAGCTGGACTTCACGGGACTTTCCCCTCAGCAGTACCTGCGGCAGACCAGCGGAGAATGGTGGGACAAGAACTGGCGAAAGTACAAGTATCTCGCCTTCGGCTACACGTATCTCGGCCTGAATCAGAAAAGCCCCTTTTTTAAAGATAAGAAGGGGAGACAGGCCCTTTCCTTCGCCATCGACAGGGAAGGCATCATAAAAGGTGCGCTTTTGGGTATGGGAGAGCCCGCTTTTGGTCCGTACAAGCCCGGAACATGGGTATACAACACGGCGCTCAAGGCGTATGATTATGACCCGGAGCGTGCGCGTCGCCTTCTTGCCGAGGCGGGGTGGACGCCCGGAAAGGACGGAATACTGGAAAAGGACGGCCTGCCCTTCGAGTTCACCATTCTGGTGAACCAGGGCAACAACGAACGCATCAAGGTGGCCGTCATTCTTCAGCAGATGTTCCGGGCCGTCGGCGTGAAGGTCGCCATTCGCACGGTGGAGTGGGCGGCCTTTCTCAAGGAATTCGTCGATACGAGAAAGTTCGACGCCCTGATCCTGGCGTGGAACATTCTCGACGACCCGGACATCTACGACGTATGGCATTCCTCGGCCATTGCGGGCAACGGCCTCAACTTCGTCGGTTTCAGCAACGAAGAGGTCGACAGGCTGCTGGAGAAGGGACGGACCTCGGCGGACAGGCAGGTGCGCAAGGCCGTTTATGACCGTTTTCAGGAAATACTGCACGAGGAGCAGCCGTACCTTTTCCTTTATGTTCCGTATTCCCTGCCCATGGTACAGGCGAGATTCCAGGGCATTCAACCAGCTCCTGCGGGCATTACCTACAACCTCGACCGGTGGTGGGTTCCCAGAGCGCTCCAGCAATAGCAGGTTCTTATGAGTCAGACTTCCATTCTTCAGACGTCAGCGGACGCGGGCGATTCCCGGCAGAAAGATGCTCACCCTCAGGAAAGCGTTTCCATGGTGATTTCTCCGGTGACCGGGGCAAGCTCACCGGCATCGAAGGTTCCTTCGGCCGACACCATCGTGGAGGAGCTTGTCAAGCACTGCCCAGATGCCGACGTGGCCATGGTGCGCCGTGCATATGACTATGCCTCGGCCGCCCATGCGGGACAGCTGCGTCTGTCGGGAGATCCGTATATCCTGCATCCCGCCTCCGTGGCGCTTACGCTGGCCAAGATGGGCTTTGACGAGCATACCGTGGCCGCCGGACTTCTGCACGATACCGTGGAGGATACGGATTCCTCCATCGACGAGCTCGACGAGCTGTTCGGAGAACAGGTGGCCGACATCGTGGACGGCGTGACCAAGATCAACATGATGACCTTCGACACCAAGGAAGAGGCGCAGGCGGAAAACATCCGCAAAATGATACTCTCCATGGCGCACGACATACGCGTTCCCGTGGTCAAGCTGGCCGACCGGCTGCACAACATGAGCACTCTGGACTTTCAGAAGCCCTACAAGCAGCAGCGCATCGCCCAGGAAACCATGGATATCTACGCGCCGCTCGCCAACCGTCTCGGTCTGCATCTTTTCAAGCAGAAGCTGGAGGACCTGAGCTTCCGGTATCTTCAGCCCGACGCCTATGCCGAGATAACCACGTGGCTCAAGGACAACCAGATCGTCGAGCGGCAGCTCATTTCCAAGGTCATTGCCAAAATCGAGGCCATCATGACCGAAAACCGCATCAACGGACGCGTTTTCGGCCGCATCAAGCAGACCTACAGCATCTACCGCAAGATGATGGCGCAGAAAACGCCGCTTGACGAGATGCACGACATCATCGCCTTCCGCGTCATCGTGAACGACCTGCGCGACTGCTACGCCATGCTCGGTCTTGTGCACGTGCTGTGGAAGCCCGTTCCCGGCCGCTTCAAGGACTATATTTCCATGCCCAAGGCCAACGGCTATCAGTCCCTGCACACCACCGTGATAGGACCGGAAGGCGAGCGCATCGAAATTCAGATCCGTACCGAAGAGATGAACAATATGGCCGAACACGGCGTGGCCGCGCACTGGATGTATAAGGAGCGCAACCACGCCATAGCCATGCAGGACATGCCGCAGTTCCAGTGGCTGCGCGACCTTATGGAACGTCAGCGGGACGAGGCGGATTCCCGCGAGTTCATGAGCTCGCTGCGCATGGACCTCTTCAACGACGAAATTTATGTGTTCACGCCCAAGGGGGCCGTGAAGCAGCTTCCCAAGGGGGCGACTTCCCTCGACTTTGCCTTCCTCATTCATTCCGACGTGGGCGCGCACTGCGTGGGCGCGAAAATCAACGGCAAGCTCGAGCCCTTTGCCACCCCGCTGAAGAACGGCGACATGGTGGAGATCATCACCGACAAGAACCGGCATCCTCATCGCGACTGGCTCAAGATGGTGAAGACCTCCAAGGCCAGAAGCCGCATTCAGCACTACCTGCGCACGGAAGAACGCGTGGCCGCCGTGGCTCTCGGCAAGGAGCTTCTGGAAAAGGAAGGCCGCAAGATGGAGTTCAACGTTACCAAGGCCGCCAAAGATGGCCGGCTTCAGCTTGTGGTGCCGGAGTTTTCCCTCAATGTGCTGGACGATCTTTTTGCTGCCGTGGGCACGGGACGGCTTACGCCCCGCAAGGTGCTCCAGAGACTGCTTGCCATTCTTACGCCCAAGCAGGAGCTGGTATCTGAGAGTCCGGTCGCCAAGCCGGACGGCGCGGCCAAGAAGCCTTCCGACGGCATTACCATCAAGGGCATAGAAGACACGCTCATTCATTTTGCCAAGTGCTGCAAGCCGGTGCCCGGCGACCAGGTGGTGGGATTCATCAGTCGTGGTCGCGGCGTCATCGTGCATACCGCAAACTGCCCGCATCTGCAGAACATGGAGTCGGAACGCCTCATTTCCGTGACCTGGAACAATGAGGAGAGCAAGCCCTTCCCGGCGGAAATCAGCATTCTTGGTCTCAACGAAAAGGGGCTGCTTGCCAAGATCAGCCTTGTCTTCGTGCAGCAGGATGTCAACATCAACGCGCTCCAGATCAAGTCCACGGTCGACGGGCGCTCGCAGATGGACTTCACCGTGGAAGTGCGCGACGCCGTGCATCTGTATCAGACCATCGACAAGCTGCGCGCCATCGAGCACGTCATCGAGGTGCGTCGCGGCACATCCGTCATGGAAGAGTAAGACGCTTGTGTCCGAAGATTCGGGCCGGGGGTTCCCCGGCCTTTTTTTGTTGCTTTTTCCGGTCGGGAAGGGCTGCGCAGCCATGCCGGGGGCCTCTTGGGCTGGGGCATTGTTTGGCAGTTTCGGGGGGGGGAATCCACGGCGGAAGCGTATCGGGGAGGGCAGAAGGATGAGGCCTTCACGTTCCGGAAGGGGAGAGGTGTCCCGTGCGAAGCGGCCCGGTTATATCCGAAAGAGAAAAGAAGCAGCCTTTGGACGTGTGACGGCAGAAGGCCGCGTCGTCGGGCCATTGGCTGTTTTGTCCGAGACACCGAAGGAAGAGCGGGGGACGCTCCGCTTTTTGAAGACCAGCGTTCCGCTTACAGTGCCGGTTCAGGGCGACGGCGGAGGCATGGCCGCATGACAGAACGGCGCGTACTGTGATGACGGTTTGAAGACGGCCCCGCAGGGCGTGCCGTTTCTGAGATTGCGCCGCCCATGTCGTGGTAGGCAGGGCGGAAGGGCCGGGAAAAAGAAGTGCCGGACAGAAGTCTCAATCCCGCGGCGTCATCATGGAGCCGTGCCCCTGCAGTGAGACTCCCGTCCGGCAAAAAGGAAACGGGAGAGGTTCAGCGCTCGGAAGTTTCTTCCCTGTGGAGCACGATGCGGGTGATTTCCGCCGGTACGCCGAGACGGCAGGAAAAGCCGTTCCACAGGCCCGTGCCCGGGTTGACGTAGAGCAGGCCGCCCTGAGGGGTATGATACAGGCCGTTGACGTATCCGGCATTATAGGCCCCTATGACGGGCGCGAGGAAAAACATGAGCCCGCCGTGGGTGTGACCGGAAAGCTGAAGTGCCACATCCGGCGCGGGAATGCCGTTGCCGTTCGGCTTGTGCGAGAGCAGCACGCGCGGACCGCCGGGCGCGCCGGCAAAGGTTTTCTGCACGTCGGCGTCGTCGTGTCCGAATCGTCCCGACGAAATGTCGGGTATGCCGCCGAGCACAAGGCCGTCGGAGAGCACGCGATGCTCGTTGTTCAGCATGGTAATGCCGAGATTGCTGAATTCCCGAAGCCAGCCCGAGCCGTTGTAGTAATATTCGTGGTTTCCCGTCACGCCGAAGACGCCGCAGCGGGCACGAAGATCGGCAAGCGGTGTCATCTCGTCACGCAGGGCGTCGGGCAGGCCGTCGATCATGTCGCCGGTAATGACTACCGCATCGGGCTGAGCGGCGTTGGTTTTCCGCACCACCTCGGCAAGCCAGGGCTTTTTCTGTACCGGGCCTATGTGCAGGTCGCTGAGCTGGACGAGGGAAAAACCTTCAAGTTCTGGTGGAAGGTTGGGAATGCCTATGTTCACGGTGCGCACGTCCGGCACGCGTACGGCCTGCCACGTGCCCCATGCGCCGCTGGCAAGGGCAAGGCAGACGAGCAGGGCACAGCGCAGGCCAGGGGTGAAAGGCAGATGCCAGGAGGCTCCGAACAGACGGCCGAGGCGCAGCGCAAGGCCCGCGACATCCTTGGCGAGCGCGAGCACGAAGAGCACCATGAGCGCGGCGTACAGCGCTTCTGCCGTGAGCATGACGGGCACGGGCAGATCGGGGCGGAAAAAGCCGCCGCCGACGACCTGATAGAACACATATTTGAGCGCGGCGGCCATGAATGCGGCGCCGAGAAGCGCTTTGGCCAAAAGTCCCGCCTTCATGGGAAGAACAAGGCTCAGGAAGGCGTAGACCGCCATGATGATGGAGGGAAGAAGCAGTCGCATGGGAGTTACGGGAGACGCCGTCCGTACGGCAGAGGTAAGGGTCAGGAAAGGAAAGACGCCGGATACGGAAGACTGTTGCCCGTCGGTTGTCCCTGTCGGGCCGCTTCCGTCATGGCAGCCTCAGTCCGCACGATGAAAAACGTTCTCATGAGGGAGAGGGGCGCGTTGTCCGGCCTGTTCATGAATAACGGATGACCGGCCCGACCGCAAGACGACAACGGCGCGCTTTGCAGGGGGAGCGGCTTTGGCGGGCCGCTCCTCATAAGGTCGGAATCAGGCGCTGCGTCCCATGGACAAGGCTTTGTCCATGGCGGCGGTCGAGGTTACCTCGCCCTTTTTCCAGACGCCGGGAGCGAGCAAAACACCCTTTTCCGTGACGCCTTCCAGGCAGTCGGTAAAGCCGCGGAAGCCGTCGATGGTGCGTTCGAGCGCCTTTTCGTTGCCGTCGGCGGCAGTCGCGATGAAGTAGAATTCCTTGCCGGAAATTTCGGTGTAGCGGGGCACGGTACGGTCGATGAGCGTCTTTATCTGGGCGCTCATGGTATAGAAGTAGACGGGCGTGGCCATGACGATGACGTCGGCAGAGACGAGCCTGTCGAGAACGGCGGCCATGTCGTCCTTCTGAACGCATCGGTGCGTGCCTTCACAGGCTCCGCAGCCCAGACAGGGGTGAATGGTCTTTTCGCGCAGCTCGATTTTTTCCACCTTATGCCCGGCCTCGAGCGCGCCCTTCATGAACTGGTCGCAGAGAATGTCGGAATTTCCGCCCTTGCGGGGGCTTGAGGAAATGATGACGATGTCCTTCATGGTGTTTTCCTGTGCCTTGAACGTTGTTCCTTCGTTCCGGTGAGCGGCGCTTGCAGGACAGTCCCGTGTCTTTGAGCGTCGCCGGCCGCGAAGGAGATTCATGCCGGCGTGGATGCCTTCTGCCCAGTCCGCCCGGCATGCCCACAGGCTGCTCTTTTTGATGGGGACTGTCCATGGGCGATCCTCCCGTTTTCTTGCCTGAAACTCTCGCAGCCGGGAATGTCGACCGTGGCCGCTCACGGAAGGGGGAATGAAAAAGGTGTGCACAAGGGACAGGGCGGAGTCTGTTTGAAGGTCGCCGGGAAAGGCGCCTTGCTCGAGAACACCGGCCGGAAAGACCTTTTGCGGTTCTTGAGCTGTACGGACCGCAGACGCTTTCCGACCGGTACTGATCAGTCCTGCGGAGCCAGGGCGTCGGCGTAGAACTGGTCCATGTCTTCCTTCGTGGAGAAGTTGGCCATGAACATCTGATCCGCCATGGCTCCCGACAGCGCGGGAGGAATGCGACCCGTCATTTTCATGTTCGACTCGTACTTCTTTGCCAATTCTTCATTGGAATAGCGGAACTTCTTTCCGTCGCGACGGCCCACGAAGGCGCAGTAGAAGTGTTCGCCCACGGGCATGGTGGAACGGTCGAAGGCGATCATGTCCGCCCAGAGCTTGTAGACGTCGGTGCTGTTGGCGAAGTTCATCATGTCGGGGCTGTATCCGCCGCACGGACGCATGTTCACTTCCAGCGCCACTACGTCGCCCTTTTTCCCCATGCCTTCCTGATCCTGCGTGAGCCGGAAGAACTCGAAATGCACGAAACGGCTTTTCACGCCGAAGCTTTTTGCCGTGGCCCTGCCTGCGGCGCGGGTGTCGTCGGGCAGCTCCTTGAGCAGGTAGTAGGCGGAATTGCCGGCTTCGTTCACCACATCCATGATGCTCACGGGCGTGATGTTGCCGGTTTCAAAGATGGGATTCCCGTGAGAGTCGAAAATGGCGTCGTAGGAGTTGATTTCCGCATGAATGAACTCCTCCATGATGTACTGCACGCCGGGCATCCTGCTCTCAAGAAAGGCGTCGAGATCGGCCTCGGAGGACAGTTTTCTGGTATCGGAAGCTCCCATGCCGTTGTCGGGCTTGACGATGACGGGCCAGCCGACCTCTTTGACGAAGTCGAGGCAGCCTTTTTTGTCGTCCACAATATGATAGCGGGCCGTGGCGATGCCGGCGCGGCGATAGTATTCCTTCATGCCGGACTTGAAGCGTATGCGGGGAATGTCCGAGTTCTGGAATCCGCTTGTGATGTTGAAGTCCGTGCGAAGCGCGGCGTCCTGTTCCAGCCAGTATTCGTTGTTGGATTCCAGCCAGTCTATCCGTCCGTACTTATGGATGAAAAAGCCCATGGCGCGGTACACTTCATCGTAATTTTCCAGACTGCCGACCTTGTAGTACTCGTTCAGGCTTTCCTTGAGCTCCGGCAGAAGATCGTCATAGCTCTGTTCGCCTATGCCGAGAACGTTCAGGCCGTTGTCCTTGAGACAGCGGCAGAATTTCCAGTAGTTTGCGGGAAAATTCGGTGAAATGAACACAAAGTTTTTCATGGCGCCTTTTTCTCCTTGCGGAGCCTCCTTGTTGACGGGCCGGACGTATTCCGGCCATGTTTCTCCTGCGGAACTGTATCAGGCCGTATGTTCTCCGAGCAGCCACGGCAGAAAATATTCTACCTGCCGATACCACCACGGCCAGTCGTGATTGACGTCGTGTCCCCACAGATCCACCCACAGGTGTATGCCTTTTCTTTCAAATATTTCCTTGAGCTGCCTTGTGGACTCGGGAAGCTCCCACGGTCCCTGGCCTACGCAGATGACCGCGCGCTGGCTGTTGTACAGGGGAATGTAGGGATGATCGACCGGGAAATTGGCCATGTAATCCACAGGGGAGTTCTCGTACACGACCTCGTCCATGTAACTGCCGAATCCGAAGCTTGCCGTGTATATGCCCGAAAGTGCCAGAAGGCCGTTGAACAGATCGGGGCGACGCAGATACAGGTTGGCCGCGTGCAGCGCGCCCAGACTGCATCCGAAGGCAAGGAGGCCGGGATTGCCGTCCCAGCCGTTGGCCGTGCGGGCAAGATGCTGGCCGAAGGGAGCGACTTCATTGAAAAGATAGCTCATCCACGCTTCGTGGCGGCGTATGCGCCACCACGGATCGCCGCCTTTGTTCGACCAGGTTTCCTGATCAATGGTGTCCACGGCGATGACCATGATCTTTCCCTCTTCAATCCACGGCGCCATGGTGTCGGCCATATTAAAATCCTCGAAGGAGAAGAAGCGACCGTCCTGGCAGGGAATGAACAGCACGGGGCGTCCCGCGTGTCCGTACACCTTGCATTCCATGTCGCGTCCGAGAGAGGGGCTGTAATTTTTGAAATATCTTGTCTGCATGGGAGTTCTCCACGTGCGGCGTCAGTTTTCGAGGCCGTACATCAGGGTGTTCATGAAAAAGGGCGCCTGCATTTCCCAGCTCGCCTCGCTGTGTTCTCCGCCGGGCACGACGCGCGTCGTCAGGTACACGCCGCGGTCGAACAGCGCGTCGGCCATGACGCGAAGGTCTTTTGCCATCTGCCGGTTGTCCCCGAATTCCTCGGAACCCCAGTCCATGTAGACGACGGTATCGGAAGAGAGCGGCGCGGTGTGCGCAAGCTCAAGCAGTTGTTTTCTGCCCGCCCATACATGGGGAGACAGCGCGGCTGCGCGGGAGAAGATGTCGTTGTGCTTCATGACGGCATACAGGCTCATGAGACCGCCCATGGAGCTGCCGGCTATGAACGTGCTTTCCCTCCATGGGATGGTGCGCCAGCGCCTGTCGATGGCAGTCTTGAAGGTGTTGATGAGCCAGTTCATGGTAATGTCACCCCTGCCGGTGACGGCGCCGAATTCGGGATCGAAGAAGTCGTAGGGCGAGTACTCGGAGAGACGTCCGTTGTCGGGATGATGATTGCATTCCACGGCGGCGACGATGAGGGGCACGTCGAAGAAGTCGAGGTATTCTGCAAGCCCCCAGCTTTTGCCGTGAGTGGCGTGAGAATCGAAGAAAACATTGTGCCCGTCGAACATGTAGAGCACGGGAAAGCGTCTGCGGGGCTGCTCCCGGTACATGGTGGGCAGGTAGAGATAGGCCCGGCGTTTTTCCCGGCCGGTGAGTTCGGGAATGGAGATGTTCCAGAATTTGACCATAACGGTATGGGCGTCCTTTCCATCGTAGCTCCATGAAAGGGCATGGTTTTCACGGAGCGCTCAGTTCTGGAGAAACGGCGCAGGGCAGACCCGCGGGGAAGATTCCCGCCGCGAAAAACGTCGTATCCGACAGAGGGTCCCTTGCGTCATGTTCTCTGGAAATGGCTTAGCACAAGGGAAGGCGGATGACAATGACGGGAAGGGAGGGAAGCGCGGGGAGAGACGGAAAGAAGCCCTCCGTATTCTGCCGGAGAGGCGAAGGGACGCAGATCTTCGGGGAGCGTGCTTTACAGGGAAGGCAGGGGAGAGTCTGACGAAAAAAGCCCGTGAGCATAACTCACGGGCTTTCACTTTCTACTGGTGCCGAAGAAGAGACTCGAACTCTTACTCCCGAACGGGAACTAGACCCTGAACCTAGCGTGTCTACCAATTTCACCACTTCGGCGCAGGAATGTGAATAGACGATTTGCTCTCCCTTGGCAAGTCTTTTTTTGCGAAAAAGAAAAAAATTTTTTCAGTTTTCGTTCCGGTCGTTTCTTGAGGCAAGAAAGGCGTAGCGGCGATAGCGTCTTTCCGCTTCGTTTCGGGCTTTTTGTTCCAGGTTGAACGCCTGGTCGGGGCAAGTGCGCTGCAGGGACGCATAACGGTTTTCTCCCTGAAGAAATTCGCCGTAGTCGAGCGTGGGTTCCCCGCTGTCGAGCGAGAAGGGCTGGTCCTTGTCTGGATGATAGCGATAGAGCGGCCAGTATCCCGACTGGGTGGCGCGCTTCATTTCTTCCTGCGCGTGCGCCATGCCTGCGCGTATGCCGTGGGCGGTGCAGGGGGCGTAGGCTATGACGAGGGAGGGGCCGCGGTACGCCGAAGCTTCTTTGAGCGCCTTCATGAGCTGTTCGGCGGATGCGCCCATGGAGACCTGCGCCACATAAATGTTGCCGTAGGCCATGAACATGGCGCCGAGATCCTTCTTGCCGCTTCTTTTGCCGGAGGCGGCAAACTGGGCCACGGCGCCGAGAGGCGTGGCCTTGGAGGACTGACCGCCGGTGTTGGAGTACACCTCCGTATCTACCACGAGCACGTTGACGTCCTCGCCGGAGGCCAGCACGTGATCAAGACCTCCGAAGCCGATGTCGTAGGCCCAGCCGTCGCCGCCGAACATCCAGAAGCATTTTTTGACCAGATGGTCGGCGTGGGCGAGAATGTCCTTCACCTCGCCGGTCTGCGGCAGTTTTTCAAGTTCTGCTTTAAGAACGTTCGAAGCTTCTTCCGAGCCGTCGTAGTCGTCGAAGAGCTCCAGCCAGCGACCGGCCGCGTCCTTTGTCGCCCCCTCTGGAAGATGGCGGGCAAGAGCGGCGACACGCATGCGCTGCGCCTCCCGCTGCTGCCGGACGGAAAGCAGCATGCCGAGGCACAGTTCCGCGTTGTTTTCAAAAAGGGAGTTCGTCCAGGCAGGCCCCTGTCCGCGGGCGTTGACCGCGTAGGGAATGCCGGGCACGGCGCCGCCCCAGGCCTGGGAACAGCCCGTGGCGTTGGCCCAGTACGCGCGGGTTCCGAAAAGCTGGGTGAGGAGCTTTGCGTAGGGCGTCTCGCCGCAGCCCGCGCAGGCTGCGGAAAACTCCAGCAGCGGTCGGCGGAACTGGCTGCCCTTGACGGTGAAGGGATCAAAGACGTGCTTTTCCTCAAGACCTAGAGCGTAGTTCCAGACCTCGCGGGAGTCCCTGGCTTCGGCGCGGGGAACCATGACCAGCGCTCTGCCCGAAGCCGGGCATGCTTCCACGCAGGATCCGCAGCCCGTGCAGTCCGCAACGCTGATCTGCAGCGTGTAGGAGAGCCCTTCGGCCCCACGTCCCCGGGCGGACGCGGTCATGAGGCCTTCAGGCGCGGCGGCGAGTTCCTTTTTCGTGAGCAGGAAGGGACGGATGACGGCGTGAGGGCAGACGAGGGAACAGCGGTTGCACTGCACGCAGAGCGAGGCGGTCCAGCTGGGAACGCGCACGGCAATGTCGCGCTTTTCCCAGGCGGTAAGTCCCATGTCCATCTGACCGTCCTCGTAGCCGAGAAAGGCACTGACGGGAAGCGCATTGCCTTTTTGCGCGTTGATGGGATCAAGGAGCCTTGTCACCGCCGAAGGGGCGTCGATGCGGGGCGCGGGAGCCTCGTCTTCGGCGTTCTGCCAGCTCTCCGGCACGGGTGCTTCAAACACGTGGGCAAATCCCGCGCGTATGGCGGCCTCGTTTCTGGCGACCACGTCTTCGCCCTTGGAAACGTAGGTGCGGCGCACGGCATCTTTCATGTATTTTTCGGCCTGTTCTTCAGGAATGACGCGGGCAAGGCGGAAGAAGGCGGCCTGAAGAATGACGTTGACATGATTGCCGAGGCCGAGCTCGTGAGCGATGTCCGTGGCATTGATGAGAAAGAGCCGCGCGTGCTTGCGGGCGAGGGCACGCTTGAGCGAGGCGGGAAGTCGCCTGTCCAGTTCGTCGGCCTTCCAGGTGCAGTTGAGAAGGAATGTTCCACCGTCCTTCAGCTCGTCCGCCATGTCGTACTGCCGGACGTAGTTCTGGCAGTGGCAGGCCACGATGTCGGCGCTCTGCACGGCGCAGGAGGCGCGCACCGGGCCTTTTCCTATGCGCAGATGCGAGAGCGTGAGACCGTAGGACTTCTTGGCGTCGTATTCAAAATAGGCCTGTGCGTAAAGGGGCGTGACGCTGTTGATGATCTCCACGGTATTCTTGTTGGCTCCCACGGTGCCGTCGGAGCCGAGTCCCCAGAACTTGCAGCTCATGAGAATGTTTTCGCCTTCCGTGTTCAGAGGCTCACCGCAGGGAAGGGAGAGATGCGTCACGTCGTCCGTGATGCCTATGGAAAAGCGGTTCAAGGGCTCTGGCCTGCGCAGATTGTCGAATACGTCGCGTATCTGCGAGGGATCGACATCCTTGGATGAGAGTCCGTAGCGGCCGCCCACCACGAGCACGGACCTGCCCGAGCCCATGAGCGCGGTGCATATGTCCTCATGGAGCGGTTCGCCTGTCGAGCCCATTTCCGCGCAGCGGTCGAGCACGGCGATGCGGCGCACGCTTTCGGGCAGGGCGGCCAGAAAATGACGCACGGAAAAGGGCCGGAACAGCCGCACCTGAAGAAAGCCGACCTTGCGTCCGCCGGCACAGAGCGCGTCCACGGTTTCCTGCGCGGTTCCGCTCACCGAGCCCATGGCCACGATGACGTCTTCGGCCTCCGGCTCTCCGTAGTACTGAAACAGATGATAGTCGCGTCCGGTAAGGGCGCTTATCCTGCCCATGCACGCTTCCACTTCGTCGGGCAGGGCATCGTAGAAGCGGCGCGAGGCTTCCCGTATCTGAAAGAACACGTCGCCGTTCTGCACGGTGCCGCGCATCCTTGGATGCTCGGGGTTCAGCGCCTGGGCGCGGAAGGCGGCAAGTGCGTCGCGATCCACGAGGGCGGCAAGCTCGGAAAGATCCGGCTCCTCCACTTTGCACAGTTCGTGCGAGGTGCGGAAGCCGTCGAAGAAGTGCAGGAACGGCACACGGCAGCGGATGGCGCACAGATGGGCGACGGCAGAAAGGTCCATGACTTCCTGCACGCTTGCGGTGGACAGCATGGCAAAACCGGTCTGGCGGCAGTTCATGACGTCGGAATGGTCGCCGAATATGGACATGGCGTGCGTGCCCACGGTGCGCGTGGCCACGTGAAGCACGCAGGGCAGTCTTTCTCCGGCAATGCGGTGCATGACCGGAATCATGAGCAGAAGCCCCTGCGAGGAGGTGAAGGAGGTGGCAAGAGCCCCTGTCTGCAGCGCTCCGTGCACGGCGGCTATGGCTCCGGCCTCAGACTGCATTTCCACGAGGCGCACGCGCTGTCCGAACATGTTCTTTCGGCCCCTGGCGGCCCAGACATCGGTTTTTTCCGCCATGGGAGATGAGGGCGTGATGGGGTAGATGGCGGCGATTTCCGTGAACGTGTAGGCAACATGAGCGGCGGCCGTGTTGCCGTCCATGGTGACCATCTGTTTCGTGGACATGATGACTCTTTGCGTTATGGGCGGCGGGGACGGCTGCCCGTCGATATGAAAAACGGTTTGCCCCCGGATTGTGGCGGAATGGGAGCACAGAACCCTGATACTGTCAATATTTTTCCTTGCGCAAAAAATAAAAAAGGCCGGTAAATCCGGCCTGTTGTTCATGGGTGAATCAGAAAGAGCGCATCACTGGCCGTTCTGAAGGTCGATGATGGGCTTGGCATACTGCACTTCGGAATCCCAGGGGAAGAGCACCCAGGTGTCCTGGCTGAGCTCGGTAACGAAGCTGTCCACCAGAGGAATGCCTGCAGGTTTGGCGTACAGCGTGGCGAAATGGGCTTTCGGCAGCATGTCGCGCAGAATTTTGGCCGTGTGTCCGGTGTCCACAAGGTCGTCGATAACGAGCGTTTCTTCCGAGTTGAAGGAGGGATCGGCGCTTTTCAGCACGGTTTCCTGATCCCCTTCTTCGCGGTAGTTGTAGAGCATGATGCAGGCGGTGTCGATATGCCTGATGTTGAGCTCGCGCGCGATGATGCCTGCGGGAATGAGGCCGCCGCGGGTGACGGCCACGATTTTCGTGAACTTTCCGCGTTCCAGAAGGCGCCAGGAGAGAGCCTTGGCGTCGCGGTGGAGCTGTTCCCAGGTGACGGGGAATGTTTTGTGATAACGGTCTGCTTTTGCCACGGTGAATCTCCTGGCTAGTCCTGAGTGTTGGAAGAAAGCGTCATCCGCTGAAGCCTGTTCTTTCTCATGTTGAGATAGGCGTTGCGCAGGGCAACATATGGCTCCAGAGCGGATTCGGTGATCTGGTCGTAGGATTTATACAGGGCGTCGACGCCGTTGAAGGACAGAAACACGCTGCTTGCCGTACTGACTTCCCAGTCGAGCGCGTAGTACTGCGGTTTCATGAAGGCGTCGCCGGCTTCTCCCACGGCTCCGCGCACGGTGGAGGGGCCGAGGAAGGGAATGATGAAGTAGGGGCCGTCGGGCACGCCCCACACGCCGAGCGTGTAGTCGAAGTTTTCCGTCTCGGGGTGATAGGGGTAGAGCGGTTTGCTCTGGCTCGCCACGTCGGCAAAGCCGAAGCTTACCATGAAGTTGACGAGGGAACGGTCGAATTCCACACCGGCCTGGGCGAACTCGCCCTGAAGCAGGCTGTTGAGCATGCGCACGGGGAAGGCCACGTTGTGGGCAAAGTTGCTTATGCCGTTGCGGATGGGCTCAGGCACGATGAAGGCATAGCCCTTGTGCAGGGGCTTGACGATGTACTGGAGAAACCAGTCGTTCACGTGGAA
>NZ_CALUWV010000048.1 GCF_944324575.1 uncultured Mailhella sp.
TTGACGACGGGCTTCACCACGGCGCCGGAACGGAGGCAGCGGGTGCACACGTTGATGGTGCGCACGGTGCCGTCGGCTTCCTGATGGCGGACAGCCTGAAGATTGGGGTTGAAGCGACGCTTGGTCTTGATATTGGAATGGCTCACAAGGTTACCCACCTGAGCTTTCTTGCCGCAGATTTCACACTGTTTACCCATGGTATATCCTCCATAAAAAAGCCCGTGTGGGGCGGAATGCTGCTGAAATTCGATACCTTTTGTATCGTAAGGACTGCTAGCAATAGCCTGTATTTGAAAAAAAGGCAAGTGGAAACGGCCGCAACTTCCGGGACGGAGCGCTCATGAAGGGCGGAACGATCCCGTCGATGTCCGCCATGAACGAGTGAAACCGCCTGACTTTTCAGAACATTAAAACATTCTCCAAAAAATTCGGCGACGACCTTCGGAAGCAGACGCTTCTCCCCGATCCGCCTTGCCCGATAAAAGTTTTCGGAAGGAGGAAGGGGGCGCGGGGGAAGGAGAAACGCCCTTGTTCAAAAGGGTTTACTCCTTCCCCGCTCATCCTAATCTTCAAAAAAGATAGGCGGCACGTCCGCGAGGGTGGCGACCATGACGGCCTTGATGGTGTGCTTGCGGTTTTCGGCTTCGTCGAAGACGATGGAGCTGGGGGACTCGAAGACCTCTTCCGTCACTTCCAGGGCGTCGAGGCCGAACTTCTGGTAGATCGATTCGCCCACGGCGGTTTCGCGGTTGTGGTAGGCGGGCAGGCAGTGCATGAACTTGCAGTCGGGGTTTCCGGTGAGCTCCATGACCCGGGCGTTCACCTGGTAGGGCAGGAGCTGCTCTATGCGTTCCTTCCACACCTCGTCGGGTTCGCCCATGGAGACCCACACGTCGGTATAGACGAAGTCGCAGCCCTTCACGCCTTCGGCCACGTTGTCGGTGCGTACGATTTCAGCACCCGACTTTTCAGCTTCGGCAAGGCACAAGTTGTAGATTTCGTCGCTGGTCTGGAGAGAAGCCGGGGCTACGGAACGGAACTTCATGCCCATTTTTGCCGCACCCATCATGAGGGAATTGCCCATGTTGTAGCGTGCGTCGCCGAGGTAGGCGAAGGTGATTTCTTCGAGCGGCTTGTCGCAGTGTTCGGTCATGGTGAGGAAGTCTGCGAGAATCTGCGTGGGGTGCGCTTCGTTGGTAAGGCCGTTCCATACCGGCACGGGGGAGAATTCGGCCAGCTTTTCCACGATGTTCTGACCGTAGCCGCGGTATTCTATGCCGTCGTACATGCGGGAGAGCACGCGGGCGGTGTCGGCCATGGACTCCTTCTTGCCTATCTGCGAGCCGTCGGAAAGATAGGTGGCGTGCGCGCCCTGATCGTAGAGGGAGGTTTCAAAGGCGCAGCGCGTGCGGGTGGAGGTTTTTTCAAACACCAGTGCGATGTTCTTACCTTTGAGGAACTGCGGTTCCTTGCCGTCTTTGCGAAGCTTCTTGAGCCGGGCGGCGAGGCGGAGAAGGTAGGCGAGTTCTTCCTTGCTGAAGTCGGCGATTTTCAGAAAGTCACGATTCTTGAGGTTGATCATGGAAGGCTCCTTGAAGGCTGGCATCAGAAGTGCAGCATCATGCCGACTTCGTCGCATTTATAGAATTTGGGGCATTTGCTGCATTCGGCCCAGACCACGGGAGAGAGGGTGTCGCGGTCCACGGCAGAGAAGCCGAGGGAAGAGAAGAATCCCGGGGCCAGAGTGAAGGTGAACACGTGCGCGGCACCGAGAGTGCGGGCGTCTTCGATGAGATCCTGCACGAGAAGTCTGCCTATGCCCTTTCGCTGAAGCTGCGGATGCACGGCCACGGAACGTACTTCGGCAAGGTCTTCCCACAGGACGTGCAGACCGCCGCAGGCAAGCACTGTTTCTCTGCCGTTCATCGTGGCGGTGATGACCCGGTAGTCCTGGATGTTCTGATAGAGATACAGCGGGCCTCTGGCCAGCATGATGCGCGCAGAGGCGAACTCGTTGATGAGATTGGACATGCCGTCCACGTCCTGTATTCTGGCCTTGCGGCTCGCGAGGTTTTCCGGAAGCGACAGACCGCTGATGTCGGGCAGCATGGACTGTTCGCCGGAAACGGCCGCCTGCGGAGCGGAAGCGAAACGATGCATGGGGATCCCCCTCTGAAAATAAGATGAGTCAGAAAAAATAGCGCCGTTCACCCGCGTTTGGCAAGGGTTTGAGCCCTCCGGAGCCGTTTTTCCCGGTATGCCGTATTCAGAAAGCATTTGCGCGCCATGAGGGATTCTGCTATGCTGACTCCCGCTCTTGTGATTTTTTAAACACGGTGGCAGAATGCTCCTGACGCCGGACGGCAAAGGCTGAGCCGTCCGCATGACCTGCGTCACCTTGCGAGACATTCGCCGAAAGTCCCGAGCATTCGGGCAAAGGAAAGGAATTATGAAAAAGGTAAGAGTTGCTATCAACGGCTTCGGCCGCATCGGTCGTCAGGTCTTTCGCGCCATGTACGGCAAGTATGCCGACAGCGCCGAAATCGTCGCCATCAATGACCTGATGGACGCCAATACCAATTTCCACCTGCTCCAGCACGACACCTCCTACGGTCCCTCTGCATTCACCTGCGAAGTGGCTTCCGAAAAGACCTCCGTGGGCGGCGTGGAATGCACCATGGTGAAGGTCGGCGACTGGAACGTGGCCTGCCTCGCCGAACGTGATCCCAACAATCTGCCCTGGAAGGATCTGGAAGTGGACGTGGTGGTGGAATCCACCGGCATCTTCCGCAGCGCTCCTCAGGCCGGCGTGCATCTGGAACGCGGCGCCAAGAAGGTCATCATTTCCGCTCCCGCCAAGCAGCCTGACCTCACCGTGGTCATGGGCGTGAACCAGGACATGTACGATCCCGCCAAGCACAACATTCTGTCCAACGCTTCCTGCACCACCAACTGCCTCGCTCCCGTGGCCAAGGTTCTGCATCAGGAATTCGGCCTCAAGCTCGGCAGCATGGTTACCGTGCACTCCTACACCAACGACCAGCGCATTCTCGACCTGCCCCACAAGGATCTGCGCCGCGCCCGCGCTGCCGCTCTGAACATCATTCCCACCAGCACCGGCGCCGCCAAGGCCGTGGCCGAAGTCATTCCCTCCCTCAAGGGTCGCTTCTCCGGCTATGCTCTGCGCGTGCCCACCCCCACCGTGTCCATCGTGGACTTCTCCGCCATTCTTGAAAAGTCCACCGATACCGAAACTCTGGTGAACGCCTTCCGCGCCGCTTCCGAGACCTACCTCAAGGGCATTCTCGGCGTGAACGACCTTCCCCTCGTTTCCATGGACTTCAAGGGCGATTCCCGTTCCTCCATCGTGGAATCCGAATACTGCACCGTGCAGGACGGCACCCTCGCCAAGGTGGTGAGCTGGTACGACAACGAATGGGCGTACTCCGTCCGCGTGACCGACCTCATCCACTACATGCAGAGCAAGGGTCTCTAAGACCGGCTCCGCGGCAGCGGAACAACGGATTCGCGCCGTGAGGCGCACCCGGCAAACAGACAGGCCGCCGCTCCGAAAAGGGGCGGCGGCTTTTTGCGGACTCTTGCTTAGACGAAACGCTCGGGGCATACTGCCGCCATGAAATTTTTTCCCAGTCAGTTTTCTCTGTTGAGCCAGGGTAAGGGAGCGCGAAGAAACTTCGGCTACTTCTTTCGCGTCATCTTCATCCTTACCGTATTCGTGGCCGTGTTCAGCGTCCTGTTTCACTACATCATGGAATATGAAGGCCGCGATTACTCCTGGATAACCGGCCTGTACTGGACGCTTACCGTCATGTCCACGCTGGGATTCGGCGACATCACCTTCAATTCCGATCTTGGACGGGCGTTTTCCATCGTGGTTCTGCTCACGGGCATCGTGGGGCTGCTCATTGTGCTGCCGTCTTCATTTATTCAGTTCGTCTATACGCCGTGGCTCGAGGCGCAGAAGAAAAAGGAAGTGCAGCACAGTCTTCCGGCGTCGGCGCGCAATCACGTCATCATCGTGGGAGTGAGTCCCGTGGCGCGCAACCTCGCGCAGGTGCTCGCCCGCTACGGCTTTCACAGTGTCCTTCTGTGCGCTACCACCCAGCAGGCGCTGGATCTCATGGATCTCGGGTTGCACGCCGTGGTCGGCGACTACGACGACGTGGAGGTCTACCGGGGGCTTCACGCCCAGAATGCCAGACTCGTGGTGGCCCTCGATACCGACGTGCGCAATATCAACGTGGCCTTCACTCTGCGCGAACTCGACAAGAATGTTCCCATGGTGTCCCGGGCCGAAAAGGACGAGTCCATCGATATTCTCAAGCTTGCGGGCTGCTCCTCGGTGTTTCAGTTCCGCAAGTCTCTGGGGCGTTCCCTTACCCGTCGCGTCATCACCGACAAGCTCAGCGTGAGCCCTCTCGTGACCTTCGGCCCTCTCGTCATTGCCGAGGCGCCGGTGAAGCAGACATCGCTTTCAGGGCTGACGCTCAAGGACAGCAACCTTCGCGGCAGAACGGGCGTCAACGTGGTGGGGCTCTGGGATCACGGCGTGTTCGAGCATCCCGGCCCGGATACTGTGCTTGCGGAACACAAGGTGCTCGTCATGGCAGGATCAAAGGAGCAGATGGCCGCGTTCTCCCGCGAGCTTGCGCGGGAAAGACCGGAGGAGACGAAGCCTGCGGGACGCGCTCCTGTGCTGGTCATCGGCGGCGGACGCGTGGGCACGGCTGCGGCCATGGAATTGAAGGCACGCGGACTCAACGTTGTGGTGGTGGACCGCTCGAACATCGCCTCGCGCATACCGGGCATACGCGTGCAGATAGGCGACGCTTCCGATCCCTTCACGCTGGAGCAGGCCGGCATCAAGACTTCTCCCTCCATACTCATCACCACGCATGACGACGATACAAACATCTACCTTACCATCTACTGTCGCCGTCTGCGTCCCGACGTGCAGATCATCACGCGCACCAATCTCGACCGCAACGTGCACGTCCTGCATATGGCGGGCGCGGATCTCGTGCTTTCGCTGGCGTCCATGGTGTCCAGCCAGATCATCAATCTTCTGGAGCCGGGCAGGGTGTTCATGCTCAACGAAGGGCTCAATATTTTCCGGGCAGTGGCCGGCGAAGGACTGGCGGGGAAGAACCTCGTGAACAGCGGCATACGCAAGAATCTGCGCTGCAACGTTGTTGCCGTGAAGACTGCCAGGGGTGAAATGCTGGTGAACCCCGACCCCATGCGCGAATTTCAGGCGGCGGACGAACTGTTTCTCATCGGTGACGCGGCGTCGGAAACGGCTTATTACGAGACCTACTGGCCGGACAGAGGACATCTGGTGCGGGAATGCGACCCCACGTGCGGCGACGAGTCGCGCCATGAGCCGGGACAGGGCTGGTTTGCCTGATGCGTGCCGACCGGAAATTTTTTCGAAAAGGAACGCATTCCGCCCGGAAAGGGGATACCACCGCGCCGATCTTTCCATGAACGGCGTATTTAACCTCGTATGATGCTTAATAAAATGGCTTTTTCTTCCGCGGTGGTCCCGGAGCGGAGAAAAACGAAAATTTTTTAAAAAAAACTTGACTGCCGGGGCCTTGAAAGCTACAAATAGACCTCGCCCATGTTATGGGCATTTCCCTGGACGGCAGGGAAGGGCAGATGGAATCTGTCCTGCTGTACTCTGAGCATTCGATCAGGGTTTTGACATTTGCAGGCGTCGCACATGCCTAAGATGTCAGACCTCGGCAATTCGGGACTTCGCGGATTGCAGGGTTTTCCGGTGGATGGGCAATCCATGCGCCGGGTGTGTGTTGGCTCCTGCGGGACCACCTGTTTGACGGAAAGAAATTTTCCGGACAGGCCAGGTTGGCGACCAGGATCGGCTAGTATGGACTTTTGCAGGGCTCGAACGGTTGCCATTGGTTCCGTTCTTCTCTTTATCCCCCGCATACATATCCATGAGCCGAACGACTTTGATGCTTTTCAAAGGCGTTTTTGGTCGTTGCCTGACTTTAGGTGTAGGAACGAAGGGCGCTTCTTCACGCAAGGTGAGCGTAAGAGCGCCTCATGAAATGACCGGCTCTTTGCCCGGTCAGCCGCCCTTTCGGCGGTGGATTCTCCGGCTGAAATACTCCGACAGGGATCAGCCGGAGCGGGTTTGCCAGAAAATGGAGATTCGCAATGACGACAGTTGGCAGTGATCGTATCCGTATCAAGCTTAAGGCTTACGATTACCGCATCCTGGACAAGGCTGTGGCGGAAATCGTGGACACTGCGCGCAATACCGGCGCTGGTGTGGCTGGGCCTATTCCTCTGCCCACCAACATTCACAAGTACACGATTCAGCGCTCGGTCCATGTGAACAAGAAGTCCCGTGAGCAGTTCGAGATGAGGGTCCACAAGCGCCTTATGGACATCCTCGACCCCACGCAGCAGACCGTGGACGCTCTGGGCAAGCTTTCCTTGCCCGCCGGCGTGGATGTGGAAATTAAGCTCTAGAGAGGGGCGTCATGTCTGAAAAAATGGGTATTATTGGACGAAAGCTGGGCATGACCCGTATTTTCGCCGATGACGGCAGCGCTGTTGCCGTTACTGTGGTCAAGGCAGGTCCCTGCCCCGTGACCCAGGTAAAGACGGTGGAAAACGACGGCTACAACGCTCTTCAGATCGCCTTTGAAGAAGTGGCTGAAAAGAAGGTGACCAAGGCTATGCGTGGTCACTTTGCCAAGGCCGGCGTGGCTCCCTGCCGCGAAGTTCGCGAGATTCGTCTCGCCGAACCGGCCGCCGTTGAAGTCGGCCAGGTCCTCACCGCCGAAGTGTTCGCCGCCGGCGACACCGTGAAGGTGACGGGTACCAGCATTGGTAAAGGTTATCAGGGCGTTATGCGCCGTTGGAACTTCCATGGCATGGACGATGGCCATGGCGACGAAAAGGTGCATCGTTCCGGTGGTTCCATCGGTAACAACACCTTCCCCGGACATGTGTTCAAGGGTAAGAAGATGGCCGGTCAGTGGGGCGCCGAACGCGTCACCACGCAGGGCCTGAAGATCGTGGAAGTTCGCCCCGAGGATAACGTCATCCTTATCAAGGGTGCCGTGCCCGGACCGAAGAACGGTCTGGTGCTGGTGCGCAAGCAGTAGTGCGCAACACAGGAGATGAAGCAATGGCTGTTATGAAAGTTTACGATCAGAACAATCAGGAAGCCGGGGAAGTCACCCTCGCTCCCGAAGTGTTCGAAGTCGAAGTGAGGCCGGAGATTCTGAACCTTGTGGTTCGTGCCTATCGCGCCGCCCAGCGTGCCGGTACTCACGCCGCCAAGACCCGTGCCTTCGTGTCCGGCGGTGGCAAGAAGCCCTTCAAGCAGAAGGGCACTGGCAATGCGCGTCAGGGTTCCAACCGTTCGCCCATCATGCGTGGTGGCGCGATCATCTTCGGACCCCAGCCGCGTGACTACAGCTTCAAGGTCAACAAGAAGGTGCGCGCTCTGGCTCTGCGCATGGCTCTTTCCTCCCGCGTGGCCGACGGCCTCAAGGTGGTCAAGGGCATTGAACTTGCCGAAGCCAAGACGAAGCTCTTCGCCGGCGTTGCCAAGAACCTTGGCCTGACCAAGGCTCTCGTGGTGGCCGCTCCCGAAGAAAACGGCGTGAATCCCACGCTCGCTCTCGCCGCCCGCAACCTCCCTGGTATCACCCTCGTCACCCCCGATGCCGTGACTGTGTACGATGTGCTCAATTGCAAGCAGCTCGTGGTGCTGGAAGGTGCTCTGCCCCATCTGGAAGAGAGACTGAAGTAGTCGCTCGCCTTGAAAGGAATGGACATGGATTACACGAAAATTCTTCTTCGGCCCGTGGTGACCGAAAAGGCCACCGCCCTTCGTGAAGAGGGCGTGTATGCCTTCTTCGTCGATACCAAGGCCAACAAGATCGAGATCGGTAAGGCAGTGGAAGAAGCCTTCAAGGTCAAGGTCATGAATGTCAATGTCATTACGGTCAAGCCGCGCCGTCGCGTGCGCCAGGGCCGCGTGAAGGGCCGCATCCCGGGCTATCGCAAGGCCTATGTGACCCTTGCCGCTGACAACAAAATCGATTTCTTCGAGGGAGTCTAGTCAATGGCTGTTCTGAAGATGAAACCGACCTCGGCTGGACGTCGTTTCCAGACTGTGTCCGACTTCGCTGAGATCACCAGATCCACGCCGGAAAAGTCCCTCACCGAAGGTCTTACCAAGAAGAGCGGCCGCAACAACAACGGTCGCGTTACCAGCCGTCGCCGTGGCGGCGGTCATAAGCGCCTGTATCGCATCATCGACTTCAAGCGCGACAAGATGGGCATTGCCGCCCGCGTCGCCGAAATCGAATACGATCCCAACCGTACCGCCCGCATTGCTCTTCTGAACTATGCCGACGGTGAAAAGCGCTACATTCTCGCTCCCGTGGGCATTCAGCAGGGCGACGTGATTGAAGCCGGCGACAAGGCCGACATCAAGCCCGGCAATGCTCTTGCCCTGAGCCGCATCCCTGTGGGCACCAACGTGCACAACATCGAGATGCATCCCGGCCGCGGCGGCCAGATGTGCCGTGCCGCCGGTACCTATGCCCAGCTCGTGGGCAAGGACGGCAAGTATGTCATCCTCCGCCTGCCTTCCGGTGAAGTGCGCAAGGTGCTCGCCACCTGCATCGCCACCGTCGGTCAGGTCGGCAACGTGCAGCATGAAAACATCAGCCTTGGCAAGGCCGGTCGCAACCGCTGGTTGAGCCGTCGTCCCAAGGTCCGCGGCGTCGCGATGAACCCTGTCGACCATCCTCTGGGTGGTGGTGAAGGTCGCAGCTCCGGTGGTCGTCATCCTGTGACTCCCTGGGGTATTCCTACCAAGGGCTACAAGACCCGCGCAAAGAAGAAGCCTTCCGGCCGTCTCATCATCAAGAGCCGCGGTCAGAAGTAAGAGGAGCCGGACATGCCCAGATCTCTTAAAAAAGGTCCCTTTGTGGACGGCAGCCTCATGAAGAAGGTAGACGCGGCCGTTGCCAGCAACGACCACAAGGTCATCAAGACCTGGTCCCGCCGTTCCATGATTCTGCCTGAAATGGTTGGTTTGACGTTCGCCGTGCACAACGGCAAGAAGTTCATCCCGGTCTTCGTGACGGAAAACATGGTCGGTCACAAGATGGGCGAATTCGCGCCCACTCGTACGTTCCACGGCCACGCTGCGGACAAGAAGACGAAAGCGGTCAAAAAATAGCGAGTAACGTTCATGAAATCGAAAGCAATCTGCAAGTTTCAGCGCGTTTCTCCCCGCAAGACCCGTCTGGTTGCCCAGAACATCAAGGGTCTTCCTGTGGAAGATGCCCTGAACCAGCTCAAGTTCACGCCCAACAAGCCTGCCGGTGTTCTTTACGGAGTGGTTCGTTCGGCGCTGGCCAACGCCTCCCAGTTCCCTGGCATTGATGTGGACTCCATGTACGTCAAGGACGTGGTGGTCAACGAAGGCCCCACCTGGAAGCGCTTCATGCCTCGTTCTCAGGGTCGTGCTATGCACATTCGCAAGCGTACCAGCCACATTACCGTAATTCTCGCGGAAGGACAGGAATAGGCTATGGGTCAGAAAGTACATCCTTACGGCTTCCGTTTGGGATATAATAAGAATTGGCAGTCTCGCTGGTTCAGCAAGAAGGAATACGCTTCCTTCGTGTTTGAAGACCACAACATCCGCAAGTACGTGAAGAAGCTTCTCTACAGCGCCGGTGTTGCCAGAATCGAGATCGAACGTTTCGGCGGACGCATCCGCCTCATCCTTTCCACCGCCCGTCCCGGCATCGTCATCGGCCGCAAGGGTGCGGAAATTGAAAAGCTTCGCGCTGACCTCAAGAAGAAGTTCGGCCGTGACTTCACTCTCGAAGTGAACGAAATCCGCCGTCCTGAAATCGAAGCTCAGCTCGTTGCCGAAAACATCGCCATGCAGCTGGAACGCCGCGTCGCCTTCCGCCGCGCCATGAAGCGCACCGTGCAGATGGCCCGCAAGTTCGGCGCCGAAGGCATCAAGATTTCCTGCGCCGGCCGTCTCGCCGGTGCCGAAATCGCCCGTTCCGAATGGTATCGTGACGGCCGCGTGCCGCTTCAGACCCTGCGTGCCGACATCGACTTCGGTTTTGCCGAAGCCCACACCACCTATGGCCTCATCGGCATCAAGGCGTGGGTTTACAAGGGTGAAATCCTTGATAAAGAGGTTGAACAATAATGCTTGCTCCCAAGAGAATTAAATTCCGCAAGTGGCAGAAAGGCCGCCTGCGTGGCCCGGCCAACCGTGGCGCTACCATCGCGTTTGGTGAAATTGGCCTGAAGGCTGTCGAACATGGCAAGCTTTCCAGTCAGCAGATTGAAGCCGCCCGTATCGCCATGATGCGCCACATCCGCCGCGGCGGCAAAGTCTGGATCAGGGTGTTCCCCGATCATCCCGTGACCGCCAAGCCTCTGGCCACTCGTCAGGGTAGCGGTAAGGGTGCCCCTGTGGGCTGGTGCGCACCGGTCAAGCCCGGCCGCGTGCTGTATGAAATCAAGGGTGTCGACCTTGAACTCGCCAAGCGCGCCCTCACGCTGGCCAGCCACAAGCTGCCTGTGAAGACCGTGATCGTGGTGAGAGAGGGGGCCTTCGAATGAAAATGAAGGAAGTTCGCGAAATGAGCGTCGAGCAGCTCCAGGCGAAGCTGACTGAACTGCGTCAGGAACTTTTCAACCTGCGCTTCCAGCATGCCACTGCTCAGTTGGAAAAGACGGCGTCCATTCCGGCCACCAAGAAAGATATTGCCCGTGTGCTGACGGCTCTGGCCGCGGCCGCGAAGAACTAGGAGCGGATATGAACAGCGCAATCGAACAGCGCAACGGCAGAACGCTCGTCGGAACTGTGATCAGCGACAAGTGCGACAAGACCATTGTCGTCCTCGTTGAAACTCTGGTTCAGCATCCGCTTCTCAAGAAGTACATTCGTCGGCGCAAGAAGTTCACCGCCCACGATCCTATGAATGAGTGCGGCATCGGCGACAAGGTCAAGATTGTGGAATACCGGCCCATGAGCCGGAACAAGCGCTGGCACCTGGTGTCCGTGCTTGAAAAGGCCGTCTAGTCCCATTCGGGCTGACTAAAAGGAAACACTATGATCCAGGTAGAATCCAGACTCCAGGTGGCCGACAACTCCGGCGCCAAGGAAGTGGCCTGCATCAAGGTGCTGGGCGGCTCTCACCGTCGCTATGCCACGGTGGGCGATATCATCATGGTGTCCGTGAAGGACGCCATCCCCCACGCCAAGGTGAAGAAGGGCGATGTCATGGAAGCCGTGGTCGTGCGTACCGCCAAGGAAGTGCGCCGCGCCGACGGTTCCTACATCAAGTTCGATACGAACGCCGCCGTGCTTCTGACCAAGCAGGGTGAACCTGTGGGTACCCGTATCTTCGGACCCGTTGCCCGCGAACTTCGCGCCCGCAACTTCATGAAGATCGTGTCCCTTGCCCCTGAAGTGCTGTAGGAGCCAAGGCTATGAAACAGTTTCGTATTCATAAAGACGACAAGGTGATGGTGATCGCCGGCAAGGACGAAGGCAAGATCGGTAAGGTTCTGAAGGTCCTGCGCAAGTCCGACCGCATTCTGGTTGAGAAGGTGAACGTTGTGAAGCGCAACGTGCGCCCCAACCCCTACAAGCGCGAAGCCGGCGGCATCGTTGAAAAGGAAATGCCTATCCACGTCTCCAACCTGATGGTGGTTTGCCCGCACTGTGCAAAGCCCACCCGCGTTGGTTATCGGGCGACCGAAGACGGGAAGAAAGTCCGTTTCTGCAAGAAGTGCAACGAAACCCTCTAGAAGGTGAACGACGATGACCCGTCTGGAAACGATATACCGTGAGAAGGTGGTCCCGGCATTGCAGAAGGAGTTCGCTTACAAGTCTCCTATGCAGATCCCTGGGATCGAGAAGATCTCCCTGAATATCGGTCTTGGTTCTGCCAACCAGAACCAGAAGCTGATCGACGACTGCGTGGCAGACCTGACCGCCATTGCCGGCCAGAAGGCCGTAGTCACCCGCGCCAAGAAGTCCATTGCTGCGTTCAAGCTGCGTGAAGGCATGCCCATCGGCGTGCGCGTCACCCTGCGCAAGGACGCCATGTGGGACTTCCTTGACAAACTCATGAACTTCGCCATGCCCCGCGTCCGCGACTTCCGCGGCATCCCGGATCGTGGCTTCGATGGTCGTGGCAACTTCACCCTCGGCATCAAGGAACACACCATTTTCCCCGAAATGGAATCCGACCGTGTGGAAAACCCCGTGGGTATGAACATCACCATCGTGACCTCCGCAACCACGGACAAGGAAAGCAAGCTGATGCTCGAGCAGCTCGGCATGCCTTTCCGCAAGTAAGGAGTGAGCAATGGCTCGTACTGCTCTTAAAGTAAAAGCCGCCCGCAAGCCCAAGTTTGCTGTTCGCGCTTACAATCGCTGCCCTGTGTGCGGTCGTCCCCATGCTTTCATGCGTCAGTTCGGCCTCTGCCGTATCTGCTTCCGCAAAAAGGCGCTGAACGGCGAACTGCCCGGCGTCCGCAAATCCAGCTGGTAGTTCCAGCTAACTTTCAGGAGTTATACCATGTTGACCGATCCCATTGCCGATATGCTCACGCGTATCCGCAACGCACACCTGGCCCTTCACAAGGAAGTAAGTGTGCCGCGCTCGAAGATGAAGGAAGCCATGGCGTCCATCCTCAAGCAGGAAGGCTATGTGGAAGATGTTACCGTCGATGACCGTAACATCACCATTGCGCTGAAGTATGTGAAGGGGCGTCCGGCCATTACGGGCCTCAAGCGCATCAGCAAGCCTGGTCGCCGTGTCTATGTGGGCGCTCATCAGATTCCCCGCGTTCAGAATGGTCTTGGCATCTGCATCCTGTCCACTTCCCGTGGCGTTCTGGACGGCATGACCGCTCAGGCAGACAAGACTGGCGGCGAACTTCTTTGCGAAGTCTGGTGATCGCGGCGTAACTGCCGTTGACCTTCAGCCAAGGTAGAATACATATGTCGAGAATAGGTAAACAGCCCATCGAGCTTCCCAAGGGCGTGGAAGTTAAGTTGGGTGAAGATATGGTCGAAGTGAAAGGCCCCAAGGGGACCCTGCAGACTCCGATTTGCAGCCTGCTGAACTACGAAATCGCCGATGGTCACCTTACCATCACCCGCAAGGATGACACCCGCGAGAGCAACGCTCAGCACGGCCTGCGCCGTACCCTCATCGCCAACTGCGTTGAGGGCGTGAGCAAGGGTTTCTCCAAGACTCTCGAAGTCATCGGCGTGGGCTTCAAGGTGGCCGTGAAGGGCAACATCATTGACCTTTCCGTCGGTTACTCCCACCCCGTGCTGCTTGAGCTTCCCAAGGGTCTGGAAGCCAAGGCGGAGGGCACCAAGCTTACCATTTCCGGTATTGACAAGGAACTGGTGGGCGAATTTGCCGCCCGCGTCCGCCGTGTGCGCGAGCCCGAACCCTACAAGGGCAAGGGCATCAAGTATGAAAATGAAATCATCCGTCGCAAGGCCGGCAAGTCCGGCGGCAAGGGCAAATAGGGGTAACGGACATGATTCTTTCTAAGAATGAAAGCCGGAAGCGCCGCAAGGTGCATATCCGGAAGAAGATTTCCGGCACGGTCGAAAGACCCCGTCTGGTTGTGTACCGTTCCAACCTGCATATCTACGCCCAGGTTGTGGATGATGCCTCCGGCAACACGCTGGTAGCCACCTCCACCCTCGCCCTGTCCAAGGGCGGCGAGAAGGCTTCCTGCAACAAGGCTGGTGCAGAACGCGTGGGCAAGGAAATTGCCCGCCTGGCCCTGGAGAAGGACATCCATAAGGTTGTCTTCGATCGTAACGGCTATCTGTATCACGGTCGCGTGAAGGCTGTCGCCGAAGGCGCCCGTGAAGGCGGCCTCGAATTCTAGTGGTCCAATCGGACAACAAGAGCAGGATAAATATGGAACAGCAGCAGCAAACGCAGCAGGATTCCGGCTACATTGAAAAGATCGTTAGTCTGAACCGTGTTGCCAAGGTCGTGAAGGGTGGCCGTCGTTTCAGCTTCAGCGCCCTCATCGTCGTTGGCGACGGCAAGGGCAATGTGGGCTACGGCCTCGGCAAGGCTCAGGAAGTGCCTGAAGCCCTCCGCAAGGCTACCGAACGTGCCCGCAAGTCCATGGTTCGGGTTCCCCTGGTGGAAGGCACCCTGCCTTATGAAGTGCTCGGCCGCTTCGGTGCCGGTCGCGTTCTTCTGAAGCCCGCCTCCCGCGGTACCGGCATCATCGCCGGCGGCGCCGTGCGCGCCGTCATGGAAGCCGCCGGTGTCACCGACGTGCTCGCCAAGGCTATCGGTACCAACAACCCGCACAACGTTCTTCGCGCCGCCGTGGCCGGACTCAGCTCCCTGCGCAGCGCCGAGGAAGTTTCCGAAGTGCGCGGCAAGAAACTGGAAGCCCCCCGCAAGTAAGGGTCATAAGGTAGAGTACCATGTCTGAAATCAAGGTGAAGCTCATCAAAAGCCGTATCGGCACGACCCCTGCCCAGAAGAAGGTTCTGGACGCCATGGGCCTGCGCCGTCGTGAGATGGTAAAAACCCTTAAGGATAACGCCGCCACCCGCGGCATGATCGCCAGCGTGTCCCACCTGGTTGAGGTCATTGCATAATGAGACTTAACGATCTGTATCCTTTCCCTGAAGAACGCAAGGGTCGCAAGCGTGTCGGCCGCGGTGCCGGTTCCGGTCTCGGCGGCACTTCCGGCAAGGGCCACAAGGGCCAGAACGCCCGTTCCGGCGGCGGTGTCCGTCCCGGCTTCGAAGGCGGTCAGATGCCCCTGCAGCGCCGTCTGCCCAAGCGTGGCTTCAAGAACTATCTGTTCAAGGTGACCTACGAAGTCATTAACCTCGATCGTCTGCTGGCGGCCTTCCCCGATCAGAAGGAAATCACGCTGGAAGACATCTACAGCCGCGGTCTCGTCAAGAGCGCCCTCGTGAAGATCCTAGGCGAAGGCGAAGTGACCCGCCCCGTCAGCATTGAAGCCTTCCGCTTCAGCCAGTCTGCCAAGGACAAGATTCTTGCCGCCGGCGGCGAAGTGAAGGAACTTCTCGCCGACGCTGAAGAACCCGCTACCTCCGAGGAATAAGACGTGGCGAACGGCGTGGACAAAATGGCGCAAATGCCTGAGCTGCGTAAAAAGCTGGCATGGACCCTTTTCATCCTGTGCATGTACAGGGTGGGGGTCCATGTTCCGGTGCCTGGCATTGATGCCGGCGCGCTGTCTCACTTTTTCGCCAGTATGCAGGGGTCGGTCTTTGCTCTGCTCGACATGTTCTCCGGCGGCGGCCTCAGAAACGTTTCTGTGTTCGCCCTCGGCATCATGCCCTACATTTCGGCGTCCATCATTCTGCAGCTCCTGCAGGTGGTGAGCCCCGACATCAAGCGCATGGCCAAGGAGGAAGGGCAGGCAGGCAGACGCAAGATCACGCAGTACACGCGATATCTCACTGTCGCGATCACTCTTATACAGGGCTTCGGCATTGCCGCTCTTCTGGAAGGCATGGTCAGCCCTGAAAATGCTCCCGTCGTCATGAATCCCGGCTGGGAATTCCGTCTGGTGACCATCGTCACTCTGACGGCAGGTACCATCCTCATCATGTGGCTTGGCGAGCAGATTACCGCCAAAGGCATAGGAAACGGCATATCGCTCATCATCTTCTCCGGTATCGTGGTCGGCATTCCGAGCGCTCTCATGCGCTCCTATCAGCTGATCAAGGCCGGCGACATGAATGTGCTGTTTGCCATTTTCATCCTTGTCATGATGCTTGCCGTCACGGTGGGTATCGTCTTCGTTGAGCGTGCTCAGCGCAGAATCCCCATCCAGTACGCCAAGCGTCAGATCGGCCGCAAGATGTACGGCGGTCAGACCACCCATCTGCCTCTGCGCATCAACACCGCGGGCGTCATTCCCCCCATCTTCGCTCAGAGCCTTCTGCTCTTCCCGGCGACCGTGGCGGGATTTTCCACCGCCGAGTGGCTGCAGACGGTGGTGTCGTGGTTCCGTCCCACGTCCATCGTGTACAACATCATCTTTGTGGCTCTGATCTTCTTCTTCTGCTTCTTCTATACCGCCATCATCTTCGATCCGAAGGACATAGCGGAGAATCTGAAGAAGGCAGGCGGGTTCGTCCCCGGCATTCGTCCCGGCGACAAGACCCGTGAATACATTGATAACGTGCTTACTCGTCTTACCTTGTGGGGCGGCATCTACATTTCCATCATCTCCGTGCTGCCCATGCTGCTGATCGCTCAGTTCAACGTGCCTTTCTACTTCGGCGGAACCAGCCTTCTGATTCTCGTCGGCGTGGCCATCGACTTCATGAGCCAGGTGGAATCTCACCTCATTTCTCAGCAGTATGAAGGCCTCATGAGCAAAGCAAGAAAGGGATAGGCATGAAAAAGTTTCGGGGCATTTTTATCAAGAATGAGCATGAGATCGAACTCATGCGCGTTGCCAACGGCATGACGGCGACCATTCTTGACGAACTGGTGGCCAACGTGCGTCCCGGCGTTCCCACCATATTTTTCGACGAACTGGCCCGCAAGATGTGCCGCGACATGGGCGTTGTGCCCAACTTCCTCAACTACTGCGGCTATCCTTTTGCGCTGTGCTGTTCCGTCAACGAGACCATTATTCACGGTTTTCCTTCAAAGGACATCATCTTGAAGGAAGGGGACATTGTCAGTTTTGACATGGGCGTGAATTACAAGGGTTTCAACGGGGATTCCGCCCGCACCGCATTCTGCGGCGAGGTATCGGACGAAGCCAGGCATCTTTCCGACGTGACGAAGCGCTGTCTTGAACTCGGAATCGCCGAGGCTCACCCCGGCAACAATCTCTATGCGATTTCGGCGGCGGTGCAGCGTCATGCCGAAATGGAAGGGCTCCATGTGATCCGTGATTTCGTCGGGCATGGCAT
>NZ_CALUWV010000049.1 GCF_944324575.1 uncultured Mailhella sp.
TGGTGGGTCACCGGAGACTCGAACTCCGAACCAATTGATTAAGAGTCAACTGCTCTACCAATTGAGCTAGTGACCCACTCGCTTGACGCAGGTGTGTTTATAGAAAATCCCCCCCCCTTCGTCAAGCATTTTTTTTATAAAAAATCATTTTTTTTGAACTTTGTAAAAAATATGTTACTTTTCAATGTATTATAATTATACATTGCGGACAGGCCACACCTGCCGGAGCCCACGCATCAGCATTCTCGTGATGTGAAGAAGCGTCATGGCACATACTATGCCCGCCGCAATGGCCGCCGCAAGAAGCAGCGTGTAAAGAATCTGCTGGGCAAAGGCGCTCCACTGCCCGCTCACGGCAAAGCTCATGGAGCGATACAGGGAAGCTCCGGGCACCATGGGGATGGCCGCCGGGACAAGAAACACCGTGGTAGGCGTTTTTTTCAGACGTGACAGTGGATCGGCATACACGGTGAAACAGGCGGACGCCAGGAAAAAGCGTATGACGTCGCTTTGATACCACTCGCCGAGGGCAAGATAGACTGCCCATCCTATCAGACCTCCGAGTCCTGCCCAGAAAAGTCTGGCGGACTGCACATTAAAAAGCACGGCGAAGCCGAGTGCACCAGTAAAAGCCGTAACAAGCTGAATGAGCCAGTCGGGTATAATCATGAGCATATCTCACCAGATAAGCGTGGGCAGCGCAAAACCGAAAGCAATGAGCGCTGCCAGCACGAAAGCGTTGCAGAATCCAAGAAGTGCAGACAGCGTATCTCCGTTGAAGACGTCGCGGATGGAGTTGGTGAGCTGCATTCCGGGAATGAGCAGCATGATGTTGCCGATGCTGATCTTTTCCGCTGAGCATCCGAATCCGACAGAAACAAAGAAAAGCGCAAGACAGCCGCCCGCAAACGACCATAGAACGGCCGCCACCGTGGAGGGAAGCTGAAGAAGACGGGATACGGAATCCATGTATTTCAGAAACAGACCGATGACGGCAGAAGCTGCGGCATCCAGCCAGGAGCCTCCGAAAAACAGCGTAAAGGACGCGGAGATCAGGGCATGTATGGCCAGCATGGTTCCAAAGGAATACTGAGGCGTGCCCGTTCGTATTTCTTCAAGCTCGTTTTCCACGACCTCGAAAAGCGGCATTTCCTCACATATGCGACGGGAAAGGGCATTGAGGCGCGCAAGCTTGAACAGATCGTATTTGGTGGACGTGATGCGCCTTGTCTGCGTCACCGCACCGAACATGGGGGAATACACGGTCACCACAATGGCCGAGGTAATGGTGAACACATCCACCTTTTCCGCACCGTAGGCCAGGCAGATGCGACGAACGCTGTCCTCCACACGACTGACCTCGGCGCCGCTGATGAGCATTTCCTCACCGATGTTCAGCGCGTTGAACAGAAACTCGCGCGCGTAGTCGATGGAAGAGGAATGCTGCAGCGCAACCTGTTCCGCCAGATAGTATCTCGCCATAATTAAACCATCACTTGAAGATTTTTTCGTCCCGGACGTTCTGTAAACCGCCGTCTTCCGAAACAATAGCGTCAGGCTGCCAAGAGCTATAAAAGAGCCTCTCAAGGCTTGTCAATGGTACAAAAGCATCCCTGAAAAAGACGCCGGAACAGAAGATATCCGACCTTTGTACGCTCTCCTCCCATGTTCCATGAAGCCCCCACCTTCGCCGGATCCGGCGCGCGTTTCCGCACACAGTGCCAGGAAAGAATGACGCCCCTGACCACGTCAGACCGGCAACGAGCGCAGGAATCCGGTTCTGCGCGCGAGCGCCGTGGTGCAGAGCGCCGGAGATCGCCTGCCCTCATGGGAAGTATGCGAGAGTCTGCGCCGCGCTGCATGACGAAATCCATATTCCAGACGTCGCTCGTCCGTCATCCGCTTCTGAAAGCCCTGCGCCGCGCTTCAATTCTCCATAGACGCAGAACGGGCTGAACAGGCATGGTTTTCGCTGTTGCGACATTCATTGCTTCGAATGCTCCGTGCCCTGCCTGCCTACGCGTGACGCTCCCGTCTGCTCAGAAAACGCGTCTGTTTGGAACATGCGCAAAGTACCGCTTAAAGCAAAAGAGCGCCCCACAAGAGGCGCTCTTTCCAAAAACAAAGATACGTTCCTACTGGGCGGCTTCAGCAGGAGCCGCAGGCTGAGCCGCGGGAGCTTCGGCAGCAGTCGGAGTCTGTCCGGCAGCGGGGGCCGGAGCGGCTTCCGTCGTCTGAGCGGCGGGCGCAGCGGGTGCGACAGGTGCAGTGTCGGCCACCGGAGCGGGCACTTCCTCAAACTGCACATCAAGCACGGACTCCTGAGACGTACGGGTAGAGCTCGTCATGATGTTGTAGCCCAGAGAAGTGCAGATGAAAATGACGGCAAGAAACGTGGTCAGCTTGGCGAGCACGCCGCCGGCGCCGGCGCTGCCGAACACGGAGCTGTTGCCCCCGCCGCCGAAAATGACGCCCATGCCTTCACGGCCGGACTGGAGAAGCACCAGCACGACAAGGATGATGCATACGATAACATGAAGAGTCAGGATGGCTGTCTGCACGCGAAAAGCTCCTTAACTAGGCATTGATGATCTGAGTAAAGCTGTCAGCTTTCAAAGAAGCTCCTCCTACCAGCACACCGTCCACATTGTCAAGAGCAAGGATGCTTCCGGCATTGGCGGGCTTCACGCTGCCGCCGTACAGAAGAGGAGTGCTGTCGGCCTTGTCGCCGAGAACTTCACGCATGAGAGCACGGCAGATGGCATGAGTTTCCACGATGTCGTCGGTGGTGGCGGTCTTGCCGGTACCTATGGCCCATACAGGCTCGTAGGCAATGGCGAGAGACTCGGCGGGCGTATCGGCGGGCACGTTCTTCAGACCGAGCTTGAGCTGACGTTCAAGAACGTTGCGGAGAAGACCGGATTCACGTTCTTCCAGCGTTTCGCCGATGCAGAGCATGACGCGAAGGCCGTTTGCCAGGGCAAAGGCCGTCTTCTCACCCACGAAGCTGTCGCTCTCGCCGATGACGTGACGACGTTCGGAGTGGCCGGTCAGCACCCAGGAAGCGCCGCAGGCCTTGATCATGGCAGGCGAAATCTCGCCGGTGAACGCGCCTTCGGCTGCGGGATACACGTCTTCCGCACCACAGGACGCGCCCTTGATGGCTTCCATGGCGCCGCTGGCTCTTTCAAGCGCGGTAAACGGCACGAAAATCACGATTTCACGACCTTCAGGAGCCTGACCGTTCAAAAGCCCGGCCATGGCCTGCACGGTTTCCACGGCCTCGGCGCCGGTCTTGTACATCTTCCAGTTGGCAGCCATCAGCTTCTTCATAACTACATCCTCTCTGATCTAAAATGGAATGGGGAGAAGGTACGCTTCTCAGACAAAAACACAAGTCCCGTTCAGTTCTGCTCCTCCCCGCCTCTCGACGCACGGGGACAGTGAGCTCTGACGGCACGAATTTCTCTGGCCAGTCCCGTGTCGTCGTCGACGTCGACATAAACGCCGTTCAGGGAAACAGGACCTTTCGCAGGCTTGAAGGGATGCGGCATGCGCGTGAGAAAGCGCGCGAGCACAGGTTCAAAGTCCATGCCGAGAGACGACTGCTCCACCCCGCACATGCCCGCGTCGCTTATGTAGGCCGTACCATGGGGCAGTATCTGGGCATCGGCGGTCTGCACGTGCGTGTGCGTGCCGATGACGGCGCTCACCCTTCCGTCCAGAGCCCAGCCCATGGTCTTCTTTTCTCCCGTGGTTTCGGCGTGAAAGTCCACGATGCGGACGGCAACGCCGTCGAGCTCATGAAGGAGCGTGTGCGTCTCTTCGGCATTCGTAGCATCTTTGCCGCCGTTGTGCAAAGCCAAAAGGGCCGAATGTTCCGCAGCCCCGGGACAGGACGAGCCATCCAGCAAGTTCAGCACGGTACGGAACGGACAGGGAAGCGGATCCATGAACACAGTGCCGAGCAGATTGATCACGGCCAGTCTGCGGCCGTCCCTGAGCGTGTGCACCACATATCCCCGTCCCGGCGCGCCCTCCGGGTAATTGAAGGGACGGACGATGCGGCGATCTCTGTCCAGCCGGGAAAAAATCTCCCGGTGCCGCCATACGTGATTGCCTGCCGTCACAAGGTCCACCCCCGAGGCAAACAGCTCGTCCAGCGTATCCGACGTCATGCCCATGCCTCCGGCAATGTTCTCTCCGTTGGCAATGACCACGTCGAACGACAGTTCTTCAAAAAGTTCCGGCAGATACTGCTTCACCGCAAGTCGCCCTGCCTTGCCCACCACGTCTCCGAGAAAAAGAATGCGCATCAGTCGTTCGCTCCGCGGCCGCTGCGGCAATCTTCAAGCATTGCATGAAGTTTCTCCCTCGCCGCACGCAGTCCCGGCTCGTCGGGCAGCCCCTCAAGCACCTTTTCCATGAGCCCGCTTTCGGCCAGAGCACGCCGTGTGGCGGCAAAGCGCAGTTCATGCATCCAGGTACCGAGCAGCAGGCGAAAGTCGTTGACGAAACGAAGATCCGTATATCGGGCGACGCGCCCGGCAAGCACGTCCTCCGCCACTTTCGGCGTCCAGAGGCCGGGGTCGTCCTTCACGTGAAGGAGCACGGCGTCCCGTTCCGGAAGCGCGTTGTCGAGGTAGCCGACCATGACGCGGAAAATATCCAGCTTGTCGCTGTCCCTTACCACGTCGGTCACGAAGCGGGCTTGCCGGGAAAGCATGGGAGAAAGCGCGTAGCGGTTGTGCAGCAGCACGGCGCAGCACGCCAGATGGGCGACCCTGGGCTTCTCATCCTTCAAAAAGCCCTCGTCGCGCATGGTGCGAAAGCTCAGCTCCGCATGATTGACCGACTTTGCGTCCAGAAACGTACGGAACTGCCGAAACTGCGGAAAGCGGCCGCAGTCATGATACAGCGCCGCAAGCACCGCCGCGCGGCAGGCATCGTCACAAAGGGCCCAGGCGCGCTCCGCATGATCTCCGGCAAGGGAGTCGACAACGGCTTCGGCGTGCTCCACGACCCTGAGCGTATGCTCGACCTTGAGCCGGAGAGGCGCCGCATCCGGCACGTCGCGAAAGCCGTCGACATAATCGAGAAAGCGCCGGCGATGGGCAGAAAGATCAATGTTCATCCTGCTCCCCCTTCTTCTGCCATTCCTTCAGACGACGTTCCCTGTCCTCGGCCTCCCTCTGACGGATTCGTCTGTTGCTCTCATCCCAGCGGGGGTCGCGGAAAAAGCCTTTCGGACCGTAAAGGCTCCGCAGAAAAAAAATGACGGCGGCAGAAATCAGCACCATGACGATGACGCCGCTGAGCGTACCGGTGAAAAGATCTTCGAGAATCTCGGACAAGAAAACGTCTCCTTCGCTGAATTTGCCCGATAGTATCCGCTGAAGATGCCGGACGCAAGTGTCGCCCGCCGGCGCCGTGCCCTGCCCTGCGCTTTACGGAAACTGCCCCCTGTGCTACGTACTTGGCACGGATTTATCATCGGAGTCACCATGTCGAATTTTGTTCATCTTCACTGTCATACGGAGTTCAGTCTCCTTGACGGCGCCATCCGCGTCGCCGATCTGGCGCAGAAGGCCAAGGCTCTCGGCATGCCCGCTGCCGCCATCACGGATCACGGCAACCTTTTCGGCACGGCATACTTCTACTCCGCCTGCAAGGATGCGGGCATTCCCCCTATCATCGGCTGCGAAGTCTATGTCACGCGCGATCATACCGACAAGACCTCCGACTTCGCCAGAGTGCGCCATCACCTCATACTTCTGGCGCAGAATCCCACGGGATACCGCAATCTCATGCACCTTGTCAGCAGAAGCTGGCTCGACGGCTTCCACTACAAGCCGCGCATCGACAAAAAGATGCTTTACGGCTGCACCGACGGTCTCGTGGCGCTTTCCGCCTGCGTGGCGGGCGAAATTCCCCGTACGCTGCTCGGCAGCAACAAGCTCATCACGGGCGGAGGCACCTTTGACGACGCCGTGGCCATAGCCAAAGAATACGCCGCGCTCTTTCCCGAACGCTTCTATCTCGAAGTTCAGGCCAACAGTCTTCCCGAACAGGCCAGAGTGAACGAGGGCATTCTCAAGCTCGCCGAAGCCACGAAACTGCCCCTGGTCGCCACCAACGACTGCCATTACCTCAACGCCGACGACGTGGAGGCGCACGACATTCTTCTCTGCATCCAGACGCAGGCCAAGGTGGACGACGCCAAGCGCTTCCGCTTCGAGGCACGGGATCTCTACTACAAGTCGGAAGAGGAAATGCTCGCCGGTCTCGAGGGCATTCCCCGCGAAGCCATGGAAAACACGCTCAAGATTGCGGATCAGTGCTGTCATCTTGAAATTCAGCTTCATGCGCCGCCCTACCACTTCCCCGTATACGATCTGCCCGAAGGCGTGACTCTGGCAGACGAATTCTGCCGCATGGCCCGGGAAGGCCTGGAAAAGCGTCTGGAAAAGCATCCCCACAAGGATACCATCAATCCGCAGGAGTACCGAGACCGTCTGGAAATGGAGCTCAAGGTCATCTGCGACATGGGCTTTCCCGGCTATTTCCTCATCGTGCAGGACTACATCAACTGGGCCAAGAACAACGGCATTCCCGTCGGCCCGGGCCGCGGTTCCGCCGCCGGTTCCGTAGCGGCCTGGGCGCTCCGCATCACGTCCATCGACCCTCTGCCCAACAAGCTGTTCTTCGAACGCTTCCTCAACGTCGAGCGCGTCAGCATGCCTGATATCGACGTGGACTTCTGCGAAGACAGACGCCTTGAAGTGCTCGAGTACGTCACCCGCAAATACGGCAAGGACAAGGTGTCGCAGATTGCGGCCTTCGGAAAGATGAAGGCCAAGGCCGTGGTGAAGGACGTGGGCCGCGCCATGGGCATACCGTTCAACGAGACGACGCGCATCGCCAAGATGATTCCCGCCGATCTCAAGATGACGCTCAAAAAAGCGCTCGACACGGTGCCCGAGCTGGCGGACGAATACAGGACGAAGCCGGAAGTCAAAAAGCTCATCGACATTTCCCTGCGCCTGGAAGGTCTGACACGCCACGCCTCCACCCATGCCGCAGGCGTGGTGGTGTCCGACAGGCCCATGGAGGAATATCTTCCGCTCTTTGCCGGACGAAAGGGCGAACAGATCGCCGCCTTCGACATGAAGTTCGTGGAAAAGGTCGGCCTCGTGAAGTTCGACTTCCTCGGCCTGCGCACCATGACCGTCATGTCCAACGCGGTGAAGAACATCATCCAGCAGGGCAAGGAAGCCCCGGACATGGAAAACCTGTCCACGGATGATCAGAACGTGTATGACCTTCTGTCCCGCGGCGATACCGACGGCGTGTTTCAGCTCGAAAGCACGGGCATGCGCAAATATCTCAGAATGCTCAAGCCCTCGGGCTTTGAGGATCTCGTGGCAATGCTCGCCCTGTACCGTCCCGGCCCGCTCAATTCGGGCATGGTCGACGAGTTCATCAAGCGCAAGCACGGAGAAATCGAAGTCTCCTATCCGCTGCCCGAGCTTGAACCCTGCCTGAAGGACACCTACGGCGTTATCGTCTATCAGGAACAGGTCATGCAGATCGCGCAGATCACCGCCAAATACACCCTCGGCGGCGCAGACCTTCTGCGACGGGCCATGGGCAAGAAAAAGGCCGAGAAAATGGCCAAGCAGCGCGACATTTTCCTCAAGGGGGCGTCCGAACGAGGCGTCGCCAAGGAAACGGCCAACGAAATCTTCGACCTCATGGAAAAATTTGCCGAATACGGCTTCAACAAGGCTCATTCCGCAGCCTATGCCTACATCACCTACGTGACGGCATTCTTGAAGTACTACTTCAAGGTTGAGTTCATGGCCGCCCTGCTTTCCTCGGAAATCGGCAACCAGGACAAGATTCTCAACTACATAGCGGCCTGTCGAGACATGAACATCGACGTGCTGCCGCCCAACGTGCAGATCAGTCTGCGCACCTTTACGCCGAGCGGAGACTCCATCGTCTACGGTCTCGGCGGCGTGAAGAACGTGGGCGACGAAGCCATCAATGAAATCGTCCGTTCGCGGGAGGAGGAAGGCCCCTACAAGTCGCTGCTTGACCTGTGCACGCGCGTGAACCTGCGCAAGGTGACCAAACGCGTACTTGAAAGCCTCATCAAGGGCGGAGCCTGCGACTGCTTCGGCGTGAGCCGCGCGGGCATGCTGGCCAGTCTCGACAACGTAGTGGCCAGAGCCCAGAAAAAACAGAAGGAAAAGAACTCTGCCCAGATTTCCCTTCTGGCCTTCTCGCCTTCCGTGGAAGCTGCTCCCATGCCCGGCATAGGCTTTCCCTGCGAGGAACAGGACACCCCGGAATGGGACGACGATCAGAAGCTGACCTTTGAAAAGGATTCCCTGGGCTTCTACCTGACAAGCCACCCGCTTCAGCCCTTCCGCCGCGACATGCAGAGGCTCGGCCTGCTCACGCTCGAAGAAATCAGCGAACTCGGCAAAGGTTCCGTGAAGACCGGCGTCCTCGTGACAGGACTCAAGGAGTTCATCACCAAAAAGGGCGACAAGATGGCCTTCGTGCAGGTGGAAGACCTGACGGGGCATGCCGAAGTCACCATTTTTCCCAAGACCTACGCCGCCATCAAGGAAACGCTGCACGCGGAACGTCCGCTCATTGAGCTGGTGGGAACCGTGGACGCCAAGGATGACGACGACTACGACGATGACGGCGAAGAAGAAAACACCGTCAAGGAAATCAAGCTGCTGTGCGACTCGGCAAGACCTCTGCTCGAAGCCTGCATGAGCAGCGATCATCCGGTGCTGTTCCCCTACCCCGTCACCTGCACGAGCGATGCCGACATTGCAGAGTTCAAGGCCATTCTGGAAAAGCACAAGGGAAGCTCTTCCGTACAGATTCAGTTTGAACTCAACAACCGCTCCTGCATCATGGAACTCGGCCCGCGCTGGAGAGTGCAGGCCAGTCCTCAGCTCAACAAGGATATGGACGCCTGGGCCAAGGCCAGAATGGCGCTGAGACAGTAAGCGACAGACTGTCCGTTGCAAGGAAAGCGCTCCGGCATTCCGCGCGACGGACGGCTCTTCGGCCCCGTACCGTCATGGCATGACAGACCAGAGGCGCAAAAGACGTCTGCCGGACAAAAGCAGCAACGCTGCGCCCCTTGCCGCGGAAAGCCGGACAACGAAAAAGGCATTTGAACGCCCGACGACGCGCAACATCCGGTCTTCTTCGGGCAACGCTCCGCATCCCGCTCACAGACAAGGAGACATCATGAAAAAAGCCATATGGAGACTCACCATACGCGGTGACTTTGCGGCCGCCCACGCGCTGCGCCACTACCAGGGCAAGTGCGAGGATCTGCACGGTCACAACTACCTGGTGGAAATGGTCGTGGAAGGCGAAACCCTCACCCCGGACACTGAACTCGTGGCGGACTTCACCGCGCTGAAAAAGGAACTCCGGGCGGAACTTGCCACCATCGACCACAAGTATCTCAACGAGCTGCCGCCGTTTGACGTCATCAATCCTTCGTCGGAAAACCTCGCCCGCTACCTGTACGGCAGAATGAAGGAACGCCTGGCATCCATGCCGGTGCGCATGCACAGCATGACCGTGGGGGAAACGCCCGTGCAGTCCGCAACCTATCAGGAAATCGACGACTGATGCCATCCTTTCCCGCAGGCGTCCTGCTGGCGCGTCTTGCAGCATGCGGACGTCCCGTCGCAAAAGAGGCCGCCCGTCGTCTCGACGTCCGTGAGGCGCCGGACTTCGGTCCTGTTCCTCTTCTGTGCCGGCAGGCCGCGTACCGGCGCACGTCCGACGATGCGCTTCTTCCGCACGGACGAGACGGAGTTCTGGCCGTCTGCGGCTTTGCCCTGAGTCTTCTCGAGGAAGCGGAACAGCAGACGCTTTTTCCCCGGCTCTGTGCCGAAGCCGGGCATACGTTCTTTCTCGACTTCAAAACGCCGGAACGCAATCTGGAATGGCCGTCCGCGCTGCTTTTTGCTCCGCTCCGGCACGCCGTGTCACGCTGCGTACTGGAAACGCAGGGCGGCATGGAAGGAGTCCTTTACCGGGAAAGGCCCCGTTTTTCCGTACTTTCCCGACACACGCTGCTCGGCGGAGCGCTCTGCGGCATTCTTGTGCGGAACTCCTTTATCTGAAGTCCGTGCGCGCCCCTTTGCTCATACGTATTCAGGCAAAGGCCATTTCCCCTGTCTCCGCCCTCACGGCAGGAACTTTTGCCTTGTCGATGCACTGTCCGCAGACATTCCGGCCCGATCTGGCCATGCCTGAGGCAGGCTCTTTCCCCGGATCGACGTATGCTTTTTGCGACTCGCGCGTCTTTGTCCGGCAAACACCGCAGGCCGGGAACCGTCAGCGCCCGCACACTCGCTTCTCCCCACAACACGCAGCATCACGCATCGGCCGCCGCGTCCTGAAGCAGAAAAACCGGCTCCGCCGTCTTTGTTCTGCAAAGATGCAGACAACAGTGACGAGCGATTGTCTCTCTGCAGACAGAATGCGCACGTCAGAAAACGCTCTGCTTCATGAGCAGAGTACCGGGCTCAGAGACAACGCTGCGACGGATCAGAAAAACCGACCGCACCTGCCCTGGTGATGAAAAAGAAACGTCCTGCGCTAGCTGCGGGGCAGTTCCATGGAAGCGCCCTGCTCCACGGCGGGCGTCGGAGCTTCGGGCTCCGCCTTCTCTCCCGGCATGCCCATAAGCGCACCGAGCTGCCCCTTGAAAATGATATGCGTGGCGGTCTCATCTGCAAGCTCGCCGAGATCCATGAGCTTTTCCAAAAACTCCAGAATCTCTCCGCGGCGTTCCTCCACCGACCACTTGAAATCTTCCTCAAGATTGCCGGACTTAAGATATTCTTCCAGTTCGGCAATGTATTTCGCATTGAGCATGGCCATTGTTCTGACTCCGTTTGTTTCAGGCTGGAAAAAGATCGGCATCTGGCTGCCTGGGCGTTCACATCATACCGCCGCGCTTTCGGGAAAGCAGCTCGCTTTCCACCATGCACTGTCTGGCCAGCGCCACCATGACGGGACCGGCAATGATGCCCACCGCACCGAACACGGCAAGACTGCAGACGATGGACAGAAGAAGCACCACCATGGACACTTCGATGCCTGTCTTGAGAAAATACGGGCGCAGCAGGTTGTCGGAACCGGAAACCACTATGCTGCCCCACGCCAGCAGCATGAGCGCCGACCCGAGGGACTGCGTCGCCCAGAGATACACGGTTATGGGCAACCACACAATGGCTGTTCCTGCAAGCGGAATGACCGCTGAAAACACGGCAAGAAGTCCCCAGAACGCCGGATCGGGCACATTGAGAAAACGCAGGCCTATGCCGGTAAGCGTTCCCTGAATGATGGGCACGAACACAATGCTGATGAAGACGGAACGGCTGGCGTTGTGCAACACGGAAACAAAGCGGTCCACCATGTCGTCGTTCCGGGGAAATACCTGAAGCACGACCCGTCGAATGGCGGGAGCGTATACGACAATAAGACAGGTGAACACAATGAAAAGGAAAATGGCCCATACCATGCCCATGGTGTCGCCTGCAAGATTCAGCCCCTTGGAAAGCACGTTCTTGATGACCGTGTTGACCACGGCATTGAAGTCGCTTTCAAGCTTGTCAAGATATTCCTGGGCGTTGGGAACATTCTCCACAAAAATTCTGTATCCCTCTTCAAGATAGTAGGAAATGGCCGGAGGTATGGGATGGCCGTCCTGCCACCAGGCACTGAGCCGCCTTGCCCCTTCCAGCGCCTGCGGCACGACCATGCCTATGACAATGCTGATGGGCGTCCCCACACAGACCACAAGTCCTACGGAAAAGCAGACGATGGTTCCGGTCTTGGACATTCTCGCACGCAGCCACCGGTACACGGGCAGCGTAAGTGCCGCCGTGACGGCCGCAACAAACGCACTCGTGGGATAGGGAGACAGCAACGCGAACCATATGATAATTGCAACGACAGCCAGACAGCGGGCCATGAATCCTCCATGATGAGAGATGCGGAACATTCCGACATCGCTTCAAAGGTACTGGGGATCGGCGACGATGTCCAGTTTTGAAGACTACCGCCTGACCTCTGCCTGTTTGAACAAACAAACGACTTGCCTTTATCCCTGCAATAAGGCAAACCTGAACCCGTCAGAACCATTCTCCGACCGCGGGCACTTCCAAAGATCAGGCGCAGAAAAACGTACCCGCCGGAGCGTCACCTTTTTCACGGCCGAGGCCTTTTCAAGGCTTTGGCGTATCCATGGCGGACACAGTCAAGACAATGAACATGAAAACCATCACGAAAAAGGAAGCCCTTCTGCAGGCTGCCAAGGAACTGTTCGGCGAATACGGCTTTGCCGAAACCACGTTCAAAAAGATTTCCGACAGGGCAGGCGTTGCACTCGGACTTCTCACCCATCATTACGGCAACAAGGAAAAGCTGTTCTTTGCCGCCGGCATGGACGTCCTCGAACATTTTCTGCGCGTTCTTTGCTCAGCCACGGAAGGAACGCCGGACGGACTTTCCGGCGTGCTCTCCTTCTGCCGTGCCTATCTCGAATTTTCCATCGACCCGCATACCAACTGGCTCGTGCTCGTGCGCTGCTCCCCCTACAGCGACATGAAGGCCAGCGACGACAGGGAAGTCATGCTCCGCAAGTTTGCAGAAGTACACCATCTGCTTGAACAGCAGCTTCAGCGGGGCGTGGCCGACGGCACGGTCACGAAACTCACGCCCTCGAGCACCGCGCAGGTCATTGTCGGTCTCATGGTCGGCGCCAACCGCACAAGGGTGCTTACGCCCTACACGTACGGCTCGTCCGAAAACTTCTATACGGAAACCCTTACCTTTGTTGAACGGGCCGTTTCCAGCGGCACGAACAGGAGCTGACGCCATGGACTCCCTCCTCACCGCCGGCATGCTCGGCCTTGTGGAAGGCCTCACCGAATTCCTTCCCATCTCCTCTTCCGGTCACCTTGTCATCGCCTCCGACCTCCTGGGTTTTTCCGGTTCAAAGGCATCCACCTTCGAGGTCGTCGTTCAGGTGGGCGCCATCCTGGCCGTGCTCGTGCTCTACTGGAAGCGCTTTTTCGGACTTCTGCGCCCGACGGAACGCTCCGGGGCCTTTTCCGGACTTCGGGGCATCATGCTCCTTGTGCTCACGAGCCTGCCCGCCTCCGTACTGGGTCTTCTTCTGCACGGTTTCATCAAGTCTCTGTTCACTCCTGCCACAGTGACCGCCGCCCTCGTATGCGGAGCCCTGCTCATGCTGGCGGTAGAACATCTGGTCGCTCACCGTCAGGATCGCATGCCGGTGCAGACGCTGGACCAGCTTTCAGCCGCGCAGGCCCTCGGCATAGGCTGCTTCCAGTGCCTTGCCCTGTGGCCGGGCTTTTCCCGTTCCGCCTCCACGCTCATGGGCGGCATGATTCTCGGCGTACGGCGCGAAGTGGCTGCGGAGTACTCCTTCATCGCGGCCGTACCCATCATCATCGGAGCCGCAGGCTACGACCTTCTCAAGTCCCTGTCGCTGTTTTCATCCGCCGACATTCCCTTCTTCATCGTCGGTTCCGCGGTCGCCTTCATCTCCGCCATTGCGGCCATACGAATCTTTATTTCCATTCTCGGTCGCAACACGTTGAAACCGTTTGCTATCTATCGTCTCATTCTGGCTGTTCCGGTCTATTTCTTCATGGTGCGCTGAAAAAAATTTGCCCAAAGGCGAAAAAAATGCTTGCCAAGGACGAATGTTTTCTATAAGTACATTCCTGCGCCGGGTGATTCCGGGGTTACGGCAAGGTAGCTCAGTTGGTTAGAGCATACGGTTCATACCCGTAGTGTCGAGAGTTCAAATCTCCCCCTTGCTACCATAACAATAAGAAAGTCCAGGATTTTTCTTGGACTTTTTTTTATGCCTTCTCAAGCCTCGGCGCAGCGTTTTCTGTTGCGCCGAGGCGCATGACACGCTTATCATTCCCATTCGGAGTTTTTCCATGGCTTCCCCTTCCCGTCCTCAACGCATTCAGGTATTCGGTCACAAGAATCCCGATACCGACTCCGTCATCGCCGCCATTGCGCTGGCGGAACTGCAGAATCAGCGAGGCATGCCCTCCAGCCCGAAAATTCAGGGCAGCACCAGCCCCGAAACCAACTTCGTCATGCAGCGCTTCAACATCAAGCCTCCGCGCATCATGGAAAGCGTTGCCGGTCGTCAGGTGAGTCTGGTGGATTTTTCCGATCTGGCCCAGGCCCCGCAGGGCTTCGACAGCAGCACCATCGTCTCCGTCGTGGATCATCATAAGCTCGGCGACGTCACCACTGCCGCGCCTCTGGAAATGTGGGTATGGCCCGTGGGCTGCAGCAACACCATTCTGAAGAACATGTACGACTTCTACGGCGGCTATGTTCCCACCTACCTCGCCGGAGGCATGCTCTGCGCCATTCTGTCCGACACCGTGCTCTTCCGCTCCCCCACCACCACCGACGCCGACCGCCGTGCCGCGGCGGAGCTTGCGGAAATCGCAGGTGTGGACGACATCATGGAACTCGGCATGGAAATGTTCCGCGCCAAGTCCGATCTGCACGACTCCGCCGACAACCTTTTCCAGCGTGACTACAAGGAATTCGACATCAACGGACGCAAGGTCGGCATAGGTCAGCTTGAACTCATGGATGCCGGCATGATCGACCCCATCAAGGCTGATCTGTTCCGGGCCGCCCGCAAGCTCATGGAAGAAAACGGCTGCCACACCGTCATGTTCCTTGCCACCGACATCATGAAGGAAGGCTCGCAGATGCTGGTGGCCTCCCGCGATCTGTCCGTCACGGAAAAGGCGTTCAACGTCCGTCTCGACACCTACAGAATGCCCAAGGTTCGCAACGTAGCTCCGGCTTATGCAAGAGAGGGCAGTTCCGATTATCACGAACACGAGAGCGCGCCCGACACGCCCTGGGCCGACGCTCTGGCCGAGCACTGGATGCCCGGCATGATGAGCCGTAAGAAACAGGTTCTGCCTTTTCTCATGGACGCCTTTAATTCGCTTGACTAATCCGAAGACAATGTGTATTGTCTCTTTCCGATGGCAAGGTAGCTCAGTTGGTTAGAGCATACGGTTCATACCCGTAGTGTCGAGAGTTCAAATCTCCCCCTTGCTACCAGAAAAACATGGTCCCGGGATGTTTCATCCCGGGATTTTCTGTTTAATATCTCATGCCTCTCTTTTGCAGAATCCACTGCGTTCTGCAACGGGTGCACCATCCCCCGGCATACCTACCTCCTGACATACCCCTTTGCGTGCCGCCCACACCCTCGAAAATCGTCGATACACGACAGCCCTCTCACGCTGCGTTTTTGCTGAAAAAACGCTTCATGCCTTCTCATCCCCACGACAGTCCCCGCAAATCCGCCCTTTCTGAAAAACGAACGCACGCCCGGAAACGGCATTTCGCCCTGCGTCTTCTTCCCGCTGTCGCCGTTCTTCCAGAAATCCCTTTTTCCCCTTATTTGCTGCTTTTCATACATGATTTCGCGATCCTCAAACAAGTTTTTATTGTCACGAAAATAGACATGAGGCCAGAAATAGGTTATTGCTGAAAGAAACATGTATGTACCTTGCTCCCGAATCGGGGACATGCGTGTAACTCATGAAACTATCAAGTTTTTTCCATTAACTACACTAAGGAGCTTCATTCATGGCGTACACACGTAGAAGCTTTCTGAAAATGGTCGGCGCAGGGGCCATGTGCCTTTCGCTCGCCCATTTTGGATTTGATCTGAAGGAGGCGAAGGCCTACGCCACGTCTCTGAAAATTGAAGGAGCGAAGGAAGTCACCACCGTGTGCCCCTTCTGCGCCGTCTGCTGCCAGGTCATCGCGTATGTAAAGGACGGCAAGCTCATTTCCACGGAAGGCGACCCCGACTTTCCCGTCAACGAAGGCAGCCTCTGCGCCAAGGGCGCAGCCCTTCTTTCCATGTATACCGGCGAACATCGCCTCACCAAGCCCATGTACCGCGCGCCCTACAGCGACAAGTGGGTGGAAAAGGACTGGGACTGGACGCTCGAACAGATCGCCCGCCGCGTGAAGACCGCCCGCGACAACGACTTCATCGTGAAGAACGCCAAGGGGCAGACCGTCAACAGGCTTGAGTCCGTGTTTTGCATGGGCACCTCTCATGCCTCAAACGAAGAGTGCGCCGTCATTCATCAGGCGATGCGCAGCCTGGGGGTCGTCCATATCGACCACCAGGCGCGTGTCTGACACAGCCCGACTGTACCGGCTCTGGCAGAGTCGTTCGGACGTGGGGCTATGACGAATCACTGGATCGACATCAAGAACTCTGATGCCATCCTGATTATGGGCAGCAATGCTGCAGAACATCATCCCGTATCCTTCAAGTGGATCATGCGGGCCAAGGACGCCGGGGCG
>NZ_CALUWV010000050.1 GCF_944324575.1 uncultured Mailhella sp.
CGGGATATTCGAGCCGAAAGCGTCCCGAACTTCGTTTCCACTCCGCTCAAATCCGTTTGATGCGGGGCCGTATCACAGAGCAGAAACGTTATCTTCCGCCGACACGGTTTACAGGATTGGCAGGCACACGCCCTTCAAGAACATCCACGATGTTCCTTGCCGCCGTCATTTCAATGGCCACTCTCACCTTGTCCACGGCAGAGCCGAGATGAGGCGTGAAAAGAGTATTCAGCTCCGGAGAAAGCAGCGGCGGATAAATGCGCTCGGGACGCCCCTCGAGTGCCCAGTCCTCAAAAGAGAAAACATCGGCGGCATACCCCGCAAGATGCCCCCGCTCCAGCGCTTCCGCCACGGCGGTCTCATCTACGCATGATCCCCGCCCGGCATTCACCAGAAACGCTCCTTTCTTCATGAGCGCCATGCGTTCGGCATTCAGCAGATACCGGGTCTGAACGGTCAGCGGCGTCAGCACAAGAACGACGTCCGACCGCTCCAGAAGTTCGTGCAGAGCACAGCCCTCCACTCCGAACGCACGGGCCTCAGCCAGAGCCTTTTCCGAAACGTCAAAACCAAGCAGGCGGGCATTCCATGCCTGCAGTCTCCGGGCCACGGCCTGTCCCAGACGTCCCAGACCTATAATGCCAACCACGGAACCCGACACTCCCGTACCGAACAGTACCGGACGCCAGCCCTGAAACTCACTGCGGACACGCCTGTCACCGGCCTTCACGTTCCGGCTCAGTCCGAGCATAAGTGCAATGGTCAGTTCCGCGGTAGGTTCGGTAAGAAGGTCGGGTACGTACGTCAGCCACACCCCATGACGGGTAGCGGCTTCCACGTCATAATTGTCATATCCCTTCAACGCCGCCCCTATGACCTTCAGACGGGCAGCCCCGGCAAGAAGTTTTTCATCCACCTTGTCGGGCATGAAGGTCATGGCCGCATCAACATCTGCCACACGCCTGCAGAACTCTTCATGCGAAAGACTCTCGCAGCTCCGGTTCAGGTCAAGCTCGCAGTATCTTCCAAGATACTCCTCAACCTCGGCATGAATGCGACACGTGACCAGACAACGGGGTTTTCCGTTCATGAAACCTTTCTCCGTATTCTTGAACCGAGGCCATCCACCAGCGTCACCATGACGAGAATGACCAGAAGGATGGCCGAAACTTCCTGGTACTGCATGATGCGCAGCGAAGCCATAAGCTCGAAGCCTATGCCCCCGGCGCCCACCATGCCCATGACGGTGGATGCCCGGAAATTGTATTCCCACCTGTACACAAGCGTATCCACAAGCTGCGGCATGACCTGCGGCAGAATGCCGTAAAGAACGGTCTGCGCCCTTGTCGCGCCGACGGCCCGAATGGCTTCCACCGGCTTGGGATCGCAATGTTCAATGGCCTCCGCAAAAAACTTGCCCACCATGCCGACGGAATGCAGTCCCAGTGCCAGTGCACCGGGAAGAGCGCCGAACCCCACCGCCGCAACGAAAACGATGCCCATGATGAGCTCGGGTACCGAGCGGAGAATATTGAGAATTCCCCTTGCCAGGCGATAGACGGCCCTGTTCGGGGCCACATTTCCGGCAGCCAGAAGTCCTACGGGCAAGGAAAGAACCAGCGCTATGAACGTACCGGCAACGCTCATGCACAGCGTATCGACCACCGGTTTTCCCCACTTGCGCATATTGGAAAAATCAGGAGGAAACATTTCACCCAGCAGCTGGCAGAGTGCAGGACCTCCCTCCACCATCCGCTGCAGATCAAGCAGGCCGGTATGCCACGAACAGACAAGAACCATCAGCCCCAGTACGACGAGCTTCAGGCAGGATCTGCGATAGCCGCATCTTACGGTATGCCGGACGTTTTCCAGAGTTGCCGCCATGTTACATCTGCGCCAGATTGAGATTGAGAATTCTGGCCAGCTCGCGCACGGGATCATAGGCGGCATCGTCAATGGCTATGAAGCCGTCCGCCTTGAAAGGCTTGAGAACCGCAGGATCCTTCATGTCGAGAAAAGCCTGTCTGACGGCCTTCTTGAGCTCGGGATTCAGACCTGCGCGCATGGTCCAGGGATATTCGGGAAACTCCTGCGACGTGGCGATGACTTTCACCTTGTCCGCCTTCAGCAGTCCCTTTTCCATCATGGTCTGGAAAATGGGCTCCGACATGCCGCCGGCCTGTGCATTGCCGTTCTGCACGTTCATGGCCACGGCATCGTGGCTGCCCACGAAATGTTCCTTGTAATCCTCGCCGCTTTTAAGTCCCTCATTCAGAAGCATGGATTTGGGAATGAGGTGAGAAGACGTGGAGGCGACATCACCGAACGCCATGTCATGTCCCTTGATGTCCGCCATCTTTTCAATACCGCTGCCCGCATTGGCTATGACGACCGAACGGTATGTGGCCTTGCCCTTCTTCTGCATGGCGGCAAAGGGCTCTATATCGCACTTCGACTTGGCCATGACGTAGGAAAGAGGTCCGAAATAGGCGAGGTCCAGACGATCGTGCCGCATGGCTTCAATCATGGAAGAGTAGTCGGTGGTCACCACGAGTTCCACCTTTCTGCCCAGCTTTTCCTGAAGATAGTTCTTCAGATTCTCATTATTTTTGATCACCACGCTGGGGCTTTCATCAGGCAGAAGTGCCACGCGAAGCGTCTGAGGGTTTCCGTCTCCGGCCGCAAAGGCAGCGGTCTGCATCGTGAACACGCCCAGAAGCGCCAGAACAATGTTGCGGATCTTCATAACTATTCCTCTCTGAAAATGAAAATACATGTTCAGGCCTCCGCTCTTCGCTCCAAAACGGAGAACGGTACGACCCGTATCCGGTAATCATGCGGCCAGGGCCGGCTTCAGCGAAGGCTCGACGACGGGAGGCAGGACGGAGGCTTCTGCGGAAGACGTTGCGTAAAGTCTGTTCAGCACCCTGTCGTTCAGTTCGGCGGCACTGCCGTCGAACACCACGCATCCGCCGTTCAGGGCAATGATTCTGTCGGCGAACCTTCGCGCCAGCTCCACCTGATGCAGACTCACGACCGAACAGATCCCCCTTTCCCGGCAGATTCCGTGAAGAAGATCTATGACTTCGTAGGCCCGCTGGGGATCCAGACTGGCGACAGGTTCATCGGCAAGCATGATCTCCGGCTGCTGCATGAGCGCCCTGGCTATGCCGACGCGCTGCTGCTGTCCGCCGGAAAGATTGCCCGCGGCAGTCAGCGCAAAGCCTTCCATTCCCACACGGGCAAGACAGGCATACGCATTCTCCAGATCCTCGGAAGACGCCGGAAGCAGCCCATGAAACAGAGAATGAAAACCGATGCGGCCGTTGAGCGTGTTTCTCAGGGCGGTCTGCCTCAAAATGAGCTGATGCTGCTGAAAAATGAATCCGGTTTTCCGGTGCAGCTCACGCAGTTTTCTGGAAGAATCGACAACGCCTATTCCGCGAACGCTGATGCTGCCCTCCGATACCGGACTGAGCAGCGCCAGACTGCGCAGCAGCGTGGACTTGCCAGCACCGGAAGGCCCGAGAAGAACGGTAAAGGACCCGGGATCCAGATGTATCGTCGTGGGGGCAAGCGCCGTCGTCTGACCGTACCTTTTGGCAATATTCAAGGCCTGAAGCATACAACCTCCTGAATTATCAGGATGATAAATATGCCTGAAATATTGCTCCAATGTTTCCCGGAATTAAAATTTTCATTATCAAAGAAGCGGCTTTTTTACAGCCGCAGCAACAAAAAGCCCGTTCTGAACATTCAGAACGGGCGAAACTTTGCGAACCTGTCGAAAACATCTGCAGGAACGCATGCCATTCACATCTCTCTTACAAAGAACAGAGATACGGATCGTCCTGCAGAAGATAGTTGCGAACGTAGTCGTCCACGCCCTCTTCCAGCGAGTGGAACTTCACCGGACAGTTTTCGCGGGAAAGCCAGCCCATGTCGGCCTCGGTGAAATACTGATACTTACCCTTGAGATGCTCGGGCATGTCAAAGTACTCGATGTCCGCCGGGCGGTCCATGGCGGAAAACACCGCCTTTGCCAGATCGTTCCAGCTGCGGGCGTGCCCCGTGCCCACGTTGAATATGCCGTTGCACGAAGGCGTTTCCATGAACCAGCGCATGAGCGCGGCGCAATCCTTGGAATACACGAAGTCGCGCACGGATTCTCCGTCGCCGTACTGGGGGTTGTCCGAGCGGAACAGACGGATCTTTCCGGTCTCCTTGACCTGAGGAACAGCACGGCAGACCATGCTCATCATGCTGCCCTTGTGGTATTCGTCGGGGCCGTACACATTGAAGAACTTGAGATTGACCACTTCGCCAAGCAGCTTGTGCTGCATGCACCACATATCGAAGAGCTTCTTCGAGTAGCCGTACATATTGAGCGGACGAAGCTTCGGCATGAGCTCGAGCGAGTCGGAAAAGCCGAGCTCACCGTCGCCGTAGGTAGCGGCGCTGCTTGCGTTGATGAAACGGGCTCCTGCCTCAAGAGCGGCAAGGCAGACTTCCACCGTGTAGTGAAAGTTGTTCTCCATGAGAAAATCGGCATTGCGCTCGGTGGTGGAGGAACACGCGCCCATGTGAATTACGCACTCCACGCCTTCCAGCTTCTTGCCGGAGCGCAGCTCCTCAAGAAACCTGTCGCGGTGCATATAGTTGCTGTAGCGCAGGTGGGAGAGATTCTTCCACTTTTCCGTGGAGGCGAGATTGTCCACCACAAGAATGTCATCCACGCCCTGACGGTTCAGTTCCCATATCATGTTTGCGCCGATGAGGCCGGCGCCGCCCGTGACTATGATCATTCGCGCCCCTTCAATGTTGCCTTCGTGGTCTGCACGAGGATGATGCTGCCGTCGGCATTATGCCTGGCGTCAATGCCGAACATGATGACGGTGTGCAGAAGCGGACGGCCGAACAGAAAGTCCAGCATTTCCTTTTGCACCTTGCCTTTTTCCATGACGAGCTCGCGGAAGGCCCTGTCGTATTCCACGACTTCCACCAGAGCGCGGCGGGCTGCTTCCTGCTTTTCAAGATGGGAGGCGAGCTCTATGAGCGCCGCGTAGTTGCATCGGGACTCGTGGGCTTCCACGGAATCCATGAGCCACGCAGGCGCGTGAAGAAGTTCCAGTATGGCCCTTCGGTCCAGCCTGTCCTCACCATGCATGGAAAGCAATGCGGAAGGATCGTCGCAGAACAGGGCCCGGCATTCCGCAGGAGCGCTGTCATGAATGAAGCAGCGGTTGTTGCCCATGAGAAAACGGCAGGTCCAGTCGTCGGGACGCGAACCGTAGGGAGGGGCGATTTTCACAATTTCCTCGGGCAGCGGCACGACATGGTCGTTGGAAGTGTCGCGCACAAGTTCGCCTGCGCGGAACGTACAGAGATCCTGCAGTTGAAGCACGCCGCTCACAAGAAGCGAAGCGTCTTCCTTATGAAGAGCCGGTCCGCCCTTGCGACAGCAGGTTCCGCACTGACGGCACTGATGATTTTCGCTCATGATATCCTCATTTGTTGCCCTGCGCCGACACGGAAAGGACGAACGTCGCTTCCCGGATTCCGCGACGCGGGGCCCCGGAGGGCCCCGTTCCAAAACGTCCGGACGCCGACGCTATCTGGCAAGTCCTTTATACATTCTGAGCCTGTTCAAACGCACTCTGCGATACTGCATATGCGTTTCCAGCATGTTCTTCTGCTGGTGCAGCTCATGTATTTCCTGCGGGAACACTATGCCCTTTTCCACGTCTTCGGCATCCATGAGTTCCCGTATCTTCCTCGTGCACTCCTTCTGCACCGCCTCTATGACGGCCATCTGAGCCTCAAGCTCAGAAATCGTCTCCGGAAGCGGGTTCAGGAGGAAGCTCTCCATAGACTCCGTGGGCGATGACTCGTCTGCGCGAGGGTTTTGCATCTTCAGTCTCCTGCTCGACTTTACGTTTCAGTTCAGGACGGGGCAGCGTGTTGTACATGTTCCAGAAGGACGGGAACAGACCGGTCATCACGCCGGGGTTGGAAAGGTGCAGATTCGGACGGAGGAAGGCACCCAGCGCGTAGGCCATGGCCCACTGCGCGGAAGGAGCCACCCAGGATCCGGGCACTGTTTCTTCCACGGCAGCAAGTGCGCCATCCTTCTCTTCCACGCCGCAACGCGAAAGGAAGGCCGTCACCACGTGCCGGTCCTCGTCAGGCATTTCGGGCAGAGTCACCTTTACGCCCTCATGCACCGCTGCCGCCATGATGACCGTGCAGAGCGGAAGAAGCTCGGGGCATTCCCCGATCACGGCCTTCAGAACTTCGGGAGCGGGAGCAGCGGTCTCGCGCTCCTTGCCGGTGCATTCCACCTGCTGGGCGCCGTACTTCACGTTGAGGCCTGCGCCGCGAAGAATCTTTTCCACAAGAGAAGACGCCGCATTCTTTCCCCACACGCCTTCCAGCACGGCGCGACCGCCGTTGAATCCGGGGAACATGAGTACGGTGGCCGCCACGGAAGCGTCCATGGGAACCACGGGACGGGCAGGCACGGAAACTTCGCCGCGCTGCACGAAAATGTCGCGTCCCTTTCTTTCCACCTTCATGCCGCAGCCGGAAAGCACATCCAGCACGAGCGGCAGCAGACGGGGCTCACGCTCAGGCAGCGTCAGACGGCAGCCCGTTTCCCAGAACGGAGAGGCCAGCACGAGGGCGGCCGTGAAATCTTCGGGAAGATCGTCGGGAAGACGGACTTCGCGCGGCATGAGTCCCGAACATTCCATACGCACGGGCAGACCGTCCTGAGAAGGAATGACGTTGGTCAGACGCACGCCGAGCTGGGGCAGGAAATGACGCAGAGGCGCAATGTCGAGAAAACGAAGGGAACTGTCGCCGGTAAGCTTGAGCCTTGCGGGCATGCCCACGCACAGGGCGATGACGAGCCAGAGATTGAAGGCGTCGTCGCCCAGATGAATAACCTTGTCCATGTTGCGGGCAAGACCGTTGCCTCCGCGACTCTGCACGTCACCGTTGTCTTCCCACCAGAGCTGACCGCCTATCTGATTGAGGGCCTTCACGCCGCTCACCACAGCGTCGGTAAGAGGCACGCGGGAAATGCAGGTCACCTGACCTGCGGCCGCGGCTACGGCCAGCCAGCAGCGGGCCGCCACGGTGTCGGACGGCGCGGGAATGCGGATGTCCACAGCTTCGCCGTTGGGTGCGAGATTGTAGAAGCCCTGCTCCTCTTCCATGCGGGTCAGAGGTTCGATGGTCTGAAGCAGCATGAAAAGATCGCGGGAAAGACGATTGTCGCGGGCAAGGCGGGCGGCCTTGCTTTCCCACGCGGTACGCAGGGTCTTTTCCGTTTCGGGCGCGAGGCGTCCGCCGCGACGCAGGCGGGCGAGCATCTGAGCGCGACGCATCACAAGGTGCAGAATGTCGTTGTCCAGATCCAGAATGGCTCCGAGATCGCCCCTGCGCGACGGCGTGCGATCCGAGCGCGGCTTGTAGCCGTCCTTTCTGAAGTCCCTGCGCCCGTCACGGCGCTCGTCGTCGCCGCGTTCAAAACGACGCGGGCGGAAATTTTCCGAATGTTCCTGACGTCGACCTTCGCCGCGTTCTCCGTCATTTTTCCTGAAGGAACGCCTGGCGAAATCCTTTCTGTCCTCGCCCCTATTCTCCATGTCAAACCTGCTTTTATCTGTGCGTGGCGCGTCGGCAGGCGCGCACGTCGTTTCAAAAGGGGCAGAAAGCGAAGCCGACGCCCCGTACGCTCACCCCGTACTACCGGCTTTCCGTCGCGGAAAGTCATGGTGAACAGGCATGATATCCTTATTGCATCCGGCGGGCAAGTCTTTTGCCGGGGCCCTCCCGGGCCCCTTCACGGCGGAAGGACAAAGGATTATGCTCCTTGCTCCCCTCCGCGCAAAAGCAGCGGCAAGCGGCGGAACGCCCCGCTCCGCTGCAAAAAAACGCTCGTCCACAGGCCACGCGGCAGAACATGCGGGAAAGGACCGCCCCTTCGCGCCGCCGTTCTCTCCCGAACAGGACGCCGCGCCGGCGCAGACGTTCAACGCTCACAGACAACGCACAAAGACAAGGAACGCTATGGAACAGTTCACGCCCTTCGACCGTTTATTTCAGTCCTGCGGCAGAATATGGCACATCCGCCGGGCCGACATGGACAAGCTCTGGGCCGACATGGACCAGAAGAACGGAGAAGACCGTCTCCCCTACTGGAATGAAATATGGCCCTCATCCCTGGCTCTCGCAGGATGGCTGGCCGAGATGCAGGACGACATCAAAGGCAAGGCCTGTCTCGACATGGGCTGCGGCCTGGGCTTCACGGCCCTGCTCAGCCGCTGGCTCGGCGCCACGGTCACCGGTATGGACTATGAGCCGGAGGCCCTGAAGTACGCCGAGATAAATGCCCGCCTCAACGCCGTCGAAGGCGTGACCTTCACGGTCATGGACTGGAGGGAGCCGACCTTCCCGCCCGAGAGCTTCGACCGCATCTGGGCCGGAGACATCATGTATGAAAAGGACTTTGCCCACCCCATCGCCGCCTTTCTCGCCTCCATGCTGAAGCGCGGCGGCCGGGCCTGGATCGCCGAACCCGGCAGGGACATCTTCCACCACCTTCTCGACGCGCTGCCCGAACACAAGCTCCGTCACAAGCGCATCTGCTCCCTGCCCGTCTCCCCGCTCACCGAGCAGGACGTGCCCGTTCCCGTGACCATCTGGGAAGTGGAGAAATGACAAAAGGGAGTTTCTCTCCCTTCGCTGCCAGTCTCAAAGAAAACGACTTTTCGTGAAAGAAAGTCGTTTTCTTTTTTCACCATCTTATCGTTTCGACACTCTCAGAGCCGCCGCAATGATTTCAGCAGCTTCCTTCGGCGTTCGCAGGCTCACATCAATTTTTCGGCTTTTCATGCCCGCATAGCATGGCAGTCGCTCAAGGCTTCGGGCAAACACTTCGGGACTTCGACGCCCCTCTTCAATGTCCTTGCAAAGACGCGCTGAAAGCGCCTGTTCCGAAGCCGTGAGCGTAAAGAGCGAAAAACGCGCGCCGGACACGTCCAGCCTTCTCAACACTTCTTCCACGATGGAATGCTCATGCATGACCCAGCAGAAAATGACATGGCGGTATGCCGAACAGTGCAGAAAGCCGTTCAGAACATGGGCCACGTTGTCGAGCACCATGGCCTTTGTTTCCTCATTCACCGTAAAGGGCTCCATGGTCCAGCACCAGTCTCCGTCCAGAAACGCTGCTGGAGCCAGCAGCGAAAGAAGCTCTCGGCCCGTGGAGGTCTTGCCCACGCCCATGGTTCCGTTGATGAAGACAAGTTCCTTCATGCTCTCTTCTCCATACCGTCGCCTTTTCAGAAAATGTGCGGCAGCCGACTCCGTTCCTCCCCTTTCATGAAAAAAGGGAGCCCGCAGCTCCCTTTCTCAAAGTCGCCGGACAGGATTCCTGCGCACTCCGATGAAAACGGGGCAACGCCCCGGGCGTTCTCCCTAGCGCACGAACATGGCGTCTCCGTAGGAGAAAAAGCGATACTTTTCCCGCACGGCCTCGGCATAGGCATCAAGGATACGCTCTCTTCCGCAGAGCGCCGCCACCAGCATGATGAGCGAAGACTCAGGCAGGTGAAAATTGGTGATGAGATGATCGACCACCTGAAAGCGGAAGCCCGGATAAATGAATATGTTCGTCCAGCCGTGCCACCCTCCTTCGGGAATGACGCCGCCGTTCTGCGCGGCGCAGCCTTCCATGGTACGACAGGAAGTGGTTCCTACGGCTACCACAGGGCGGCCGGACGCCTTGGCCTCGCGGATGATCCCGGCAGTTTCCGGCGACACTTCCACATACTCGCTGTGCATGGGATGCTCGCGTATGTCCTGCTCGCGCACGGGACTGAAGGTTCCGTAGCCCACGTGCAGCGTGACCTCGGCCCAGCCGAAACCGCGCTGACGCAGCTCTTCACGCAATGCATCGGTAAAATGCAGCCCCGCCGTAGGAGCGGCCACGCTGCCGGACTTTTCTCTGTCGGCGTACACGGTCTGGTAGCGGGCCATGTCCTCGCTGCTCTGCTCGCGCTTGATGTACGGCGGAAGCGGCAGCTTTCCTATGCGCCGCATGCACTCCACAAGATCGCCCTTCCAGAACAGCATGACGTCATGCTGGCCGAATTCCTTTTTTTTCAGCACCTCGGCCGCAATGCTGTCGCCGAAGACGAGCCGGTCTCCTGCATGAATGCTGCGGGAAGGCCGAAGCAACACTTCAGCCTGAGCCCGGCTCCAGCCGTCCGCCTCGGCCATGGCGCAGGCCTTGAGCAGAGGAGGAGGCGTAAGAAGAAGCAGTTCTACCTTGCCGCCCGTAGGCCTGTGACCGAAAAGGCGCGCGGGCACCACGCAGGAATTGTTGGCCACAAGCAGCGCACCCTCGGGAAGAAAATCGGCCAGATGGGAAAAGGTGGAATGAATGTTCTTCCCGCTCGCCCGATCCAGCACCATGAGACGCGAAGCTCCGCGCTTTTCGGGAGGATACTGGGCTATGCGTTCCTCGGGCAAATCGTAATTGTAGCTCGACAGCTGAAAGTCGGATTCGTTCATGACTCTGTTCCCGCCCTTTCGGGCCCGGAGAAAAATACAGGGACGGAAAGGCTGGCGCACCCCTTGTCGGAAGGATGCGCCAGCCTCAGGCACATACGAAAAATGTCGCGCTATTTTTCCGCCACGGCGGTGTCGCTGTCAAGCAGCGAACGCGCGCTCGCCACGGTCTGCATGAAACGTGCGCGATCCTTTTTTGACACAGGCGCGGAACGCGAGCCGGAAAGCGTGTCGGGATTGACGAACCGGCCGTTCTTCATGACGCGAAAATCAAGATGCGGCCCGGTGGCCGTGCCCGTGGCCCCCACGAAGGCCACCACTTCTCCCTGATCCACCTTCTGTCCCACCTTGAGAGACGAGGCAAAACGGGAAAGATGCGCGTACTGCGTTTCTATGCCTCCGCTGTGACGGATGACGAGCGTGTTGCCGTAGCCGTTCTTCCAGCCCCGGAACGTCACCTTGCCCGCGCCGAGAGCCTTCACCGGCGTGCCGCGCGGCGCGGCATAGTCCACGCCCTGATGCGGACGCACCTTGCCGAAGATGGGATGCTTGCGATGCATGGTATACACGGAGCTCACGCGGGTAAAGTTGAGGGGCGCCTTGAGAAATTCCGTTTCCAGCGAGCTTCCGTCGGCGGCAAAGTAGTGCGTTTTGCCCTTTGCATCCACAAAGCGGAACGCTTCAAACACTTCTCCATCGTTGACGAAACGGGCGGCCACAATGTCCCCGTAACGACGGAAGTCATCGCCGAGATATTTCTTTTCCACCACCATTTCAAAGGTGTCGCCATCCTGAACTTCGTTGACGAAGTTGATCTGATGGCTGAACACGTCGGCCAGACGCACGGCCAGATTGGCGGATTCTCCGGCATCGGCCATGGCCTCGAACAGCGAAGAATGAATGACGCCGCTCACCTTGATGAGTCTGGTGTCAAATTCAAAAACGTCCACACGGGCGGAAAAACCTTTTTCCGTGCGCTCAACGACAAGACGGCTCTCCTCGTCAATGTCGTAAAAAAGACGGCTCACCTGTTCCGTCTGCTTGTCGCGCTCCACGCTGAACAGATGACCAGGCATGATTTTCGTCATGGAATATACGGAGGAAGCGGCCTTCACGACCTGATCAATCTCGTTGTTGTCCAGCCAGCGCACGAGCAGCGCGCCCGCGCTGTCGCCGCTGCGAACGGCGCTGCGGAACACCTCGGTTCCGCACCCCGAATCCTCCACCATGTACCGGGAATCCTCTTCCCACGGCACGGCTTCGGAATAGTTCGGAATGCACATGCCTTCCCTCGCGGAAAGAAACGCGCTCAGAGAGTCGTCGTAGCGGGGGGCGGTTCCGGCGTCTTCACCGGACGACACTCCGCCGCCTTCCCAGAACTCGCGCATCCACGAAAGACCGCTCCCCAGAGAGGCAAGCTGCATTTCTCCCGGATTTTCGACATCGACCCCCAGAGAAAAATCGTGAGGTTTCACTGCCTGATCAAACAGTTCCATCCCGCCGTCGGCGGCAAATTCCTCGGGCAGCACATAGCCGGGCAGCTCTTCCTCGTGCTGAAAAAGCTGCCACGCTCCGGCAACGGCCGAGCCCAAAAGCACACAGCAGAGCACGCGCACGGACAGTGCGCGAAAAATTTGATATTTTTTTATCATAATGTCTGACGTTTCACGGCTTTTATTTCAGAGAAAACAAAGGAGCTGACGCCCCTGCGGGTATATAACCAAGAAACTGCTTGTTTATGCAAGCGTTTTCTGGTAAAAAAATTTATGCCCGGCAGTCTGTGAGCACACTGCCGAATACTGACGGAGCAGCACTTAAGCTTGTGGCATTGCTCATGATTATAAGCGCCGACTCCATCGTTTCTCCGCAATACGAACATCGTCCGAATACGCATGAAAGTTCTTTCCAGCTTTCCCAGAGCCTGCGCAGAGGCCGGAAGCCTGCCGAAAGAAGGCTCGCCTTCTCCTGCCGCAGCTTCAGATACCGACGGTCAGCTCGTCAGAAAACTGCTTCGCCGACGGCTTGGCGGCAGAACGCCGGAATGGTTTTCCCCTCTCTCCTTCTCTCTGGAAGACGGCGAAGATCGTGTGCTCACCGTTTTCATGCCTCACGAACTGTTCTTCCGCTGGTATGCAGAACGAGGCCGTACCGCACTGGAAAAAGCCGCCCGTAGCGTGCTTGGGGCCCGAACATCGCTGCGCTATACGTGGCCGCAGCAGCAACAGCCCTCCATTCCTTACGCGCCCCTTTCGTCTGAATCACGGGACAGCCTTCCCGTCTTTGACGACTTTCTTCTCAACGGTCGCAGCAGAAACGACATAAGGCTTCTGCGCCTTGCCCTGCAGAAGGAACCCCGCGTCATTTTTCTTCGAGGCGCTTCCGGCACGGGCAAGACCCATCTTTCGCGCGCCGCCTTCGGGCAACTTTGCGAACGCTTCCACGGAAAAGCCGCATTCCTTTCCGGAAATGAAGTGCTGACGCGCTTCCGCCATTCCCACGATTTTTTTCAGCGCCTCACGCGAGGCTGTGACGCCCTGGTAGTCGACGATCTCCAGCTTCTGGAAAACGCCCCCGACGCGCAGAGGGAACTTGCGGCTCTCCTCGACGTTCTTTCCGGCAGAACCTTCTTTCTCGGCACGATTTCGCTGGACGGAACACTTCTTCCCGAACTGCACGACAGGCTCTGCTCCAGCATTTCCCTTCTGCTTCCCGAGCCGGATCTCGACGTGCGCCTGCGCTTCGCCCAGATACAGATGGAAAAAGCCGGTCTGCCTGCGCACCATGGCACGGCGCTCATGCTGGCCAGACGATGTCTGCGACTGCGGCACATCCAGGGCATTCTGGAACAGCTGCGTCTGCGTTACGAACAAGACAAAAAGATGCCCTCGGTCCCGGAACTTGCCCATCTTCTGGAACGCTCCGGTCAGACCATGACCGCAGACGCGGATTCCATTCTTGCGGCCGTGGCTGCTCACTACGGCTGCACTTCAGTGCAACTGCGCGAAAACACAAGAAACAGAGAACTTTCCCATCCCCGGCAGATCGCCATGTATCTGTGCCGAAGCCTGCTCGGGGAATCCTATCCGTCCATCGGTCTTCTCTTTGGCGGAAAAGACCACACAACGGTCATGTATGCCGTGAAAAAGATTGAAAAACTTAAAGTTACGAACAAAGATGTGCACAGTCTGGTCACAAAGCTGACGAAACAGTGCGCAAACGGCGTTCAGGGAGGTCGAAAACCGGCCTGAATGTGCGTCATCTTACTTGAGGTTCCTCTTTCTGTTCCTATATTATTCAATAATTACAATGTGTTAAATAAGATAGGAACAAAGTGGCGATATTAAACCTTCTACTACAAGGAAAAACCATGTATTTAACCGTAAAAAAGGAACAGATCATCGAAGGCCTTCAGAAAGCGGCTTCCATCATTCCCAGCAAGGCGGGAGCAGCATATCTGCGTTCGATCTGGCTTCAGGCCGTGAAGTCTCCCGACGGTGACAGACTTACCATCATGTCCACCGACGTGAACATCGAATTCACGGGCACCTATCCTGCGGAGATAAAGGAAGAAGGAACGGCAGGCGTGAACGGACGAGCCTTTGTGGAGCTTCTGCGCCGTCTGCCCGGAGGAGAAATCAGTCTTCGACTGGACGAGGAATCGCACATTCTTTCCGTGGAACAGGGACGCCGTTCCTACAAGCTTCCCACGGTTGACCCGGTATGGTTCCAGCCTCTTCCTCCCTTTCCCGAAGAAGGTGCCGTGCTGTGGGCCGGCGACTTCTTCCAGGACGTCATTGACCGCGTGGCCTTCTGCATCAGCGACGACGACAGCGCCGAAGGTCTGGCCTGCCTGTACCTCAAGGCCGGCGATGCCGGAAAGGTGGACGTGTGCGGTCTGAACGGTCATCAGTTCGCCATGGTCCGCTTCATCAATGACGCCCTGGCGAATCTTCTGCCTGAAAACGGTCTTCTCATTCAGAAGAAGTACGTCAATGAACTGCGCAAGTGGCTGGGCAGCGACGAAGTCATGCTCAACATCAGCGAACGCCGTTTCCACATCCGCACGGGTTCCGGCAGCGAGACCCTGAGCATTCCCCGCAGCGCCAACTTCAGCTACCCGGATCACCTGAGCTTTCTGGCCAGACTCGACGGCGCGAACACGTCTCAGCTCGACGTGGACCGTCGTGAAACGCTGAATGCCCTCGATCGTCTGCTCATCTTCAACAACGACAGCGACCGCTGCACCTACTTCCGTTTCTCTCCCGAAGAAGTGGAACTCTCCGCTCAGGGACAGGAAACGGGTTCCGCCACCGAACATCTGGAAGGGTCCTTCAAGGGCGATCTGGAAGTCATCGCCTTCCCCACGCGCAGCCTCATGGACATACTCGGTCATTTTCAGTCCGCTTCTCTGCACTATGTGTTCACCGGAGCGGAGGGCCCCTGCGGCATCACCGGTTCCGAGGATGCCGAATACACCGTCATTCTCATGCCCATGAAAATCGCCGAATCTTCCTATTATACGGAAGAAGAATAGGCGTCTCAGGTCATGCTGCCCAGAAGGATTCTTATGGGCAGCATGACCTTTTTGTTCAACGTGTAGGGCTTTTTGTTAAATGTCAGACGGATATGACAAAAATGTAAAAATAAACTTTAAAAATATATATAATATATTGATATTATTTATTTTTTTAAAAAAAATGATTATAATTCCCAATAAGGGATCTTGCATTGTCTTTTTTTTTAGAGTAAATTTTTCACAAAGATAGGATGGTTTATTATATATTACAAAAAAAATTCAAGAATTCTTTATTGATAACATCATTTCTGTATCAATTCATTTGATTATTTTGTCACTAACAGTAGTTTTTTTTGTAATAGAAAGTAATGAATATCTCAGTCAGTGAGTAGAGGATTTTATAAGAATGACACGATAGTGTTGTTCTTTTTATAATGTATTTTGCCATCTGTAAGAAGGTTGGATTGACAGCAGTAGATTGCTGCTGTCGGAATGTCGAGTTGAATCGGAATACAATATGTTTCGCCATAGACATATGTTGTTCCGATTTTCCGATGTTGAACTTCTTTTCGTTTCAAGCCGACGATGGAAGTTTATCTTAACCGTAATTTTGCAGGAGCGGAATTATGTCCTCTTCTCAAGTGTCTGATCCGACACCTTCTTCCGATGTACAGAAACTTCCTTCCAATCTCGAAGTCAATAAGCAGCCCCTCTTCCCCAAGATTGCTCTTTTTGCCGGCATAGCCCTGTATTTCATTATACTGGCCATTCCCTTTGCCGACAGCACCGTCACGCAGCGCGGCGGCATAGCCATCATTCTTGTATCCGCCTGGTTCTGGGCCACCGGCTGCATTCCTTCCGGCTATGTCATGGCCGTTCCCGTTTTCGGCACCGCCTTTCTTCCGGGCATGAAATTCGGAGAAATTCTTCAGACGCTGGT
>NZ_CALUWV010000051.1 GCF_944324575.1 uncultured Mailhella sp.
CCGCGATTCGGCTCGCGCTTCCAGGAAAAAGCCTGCTTTATCCGCTGACGAGTCGCGACAACGGCATTGTCATCCGCCTCATGGACTGGCAAAACGCACTTCTGGAAATGCTCGCCATGACCAGCGGACTGGATGCCCGCGTATCACTCGACATTCTTTTCGACGGGCAGAAGGTGGCGGGCTGGAGCGTGGCCCGATACGAGTCCAGTCTCATACCTGAGGGGACAAGAGCCCTGCTCGCCCTTCCTGCACACGGAGAACGCCCATCGCAGGGCTACGCCATGAAGGCGCTGCTGCTCACCCACCCGGAACTCGGCCTGAAGGTTCTTGAAGAAGAGACCCGCGAAAACGGTACGCCCTCGGGGGCCTGGGAGCTTTCCGAAGCGCTGGACCACCCCGGCCCCTGGCTCATCTTCGACGACACGGAAGGCACATCCCTGCGGCCGCTGCTCTGGACCATGGACGGCGAAGATGAAACGCCCCGCAACGCTCTTCAGGCCGCCGTGGACGGAAAGGACCGTGCTTCCCGTCAGCGGGCGTTTGTCTCCTGCACGGCCGCCATGGAACACGACCTCGACGCGCCGGAATGGTCGACGCTTCTTGCGCTTCTCAGCCATGTGAAGCATCTGCCGCTTTCCACGCTGGAAATATGGCATGCGCTTATCCGCTCTCCGCGCATCATGGCCCTGCTGGCGCTGCATCCGGGAGTTTCGTTTCAGGACATCACCTCAAGAGTCGACACGGAACTTCCCTTTCTGTGGAACTTCGTGTCCCGGCAGGACTGGAAAGAGGCGGCACAGGCCGTCAAGGACTACCTCGGCAAGATCATTTCCGGCACCATGGCCGTCACCTTCTGGCAGAGCCATGTGCAGGAAATTCTGGAAGCGCTCGGCTCCAGCTGTCCTTCCGTCAACGCGCTCCTGCACATAGCCGTCGCGCTGCCCTGCTACGAAAAGGAGCGGGAACAAAACGCCGCGCTCACCACGGACAAAACGGAAAAAATCCTTTTCCGGAGCAAGGACTGCATGATGCAGACGCTGCTGCGCGCCCACGCCGACGACGAATGGCCCGAAGCGTTTGACTCTCTCGTCAACAGAGAGAGGCACGACGCAGACATCAGGCGTTTTCTGCCGTTTTCTCAGGGACCAAGAAACAGTGTGCTCGGCCTGCCCGTGCTTCTCACGCTTCAGGCCTTTGACCCTCGGACGGGCTTTTTCTCCGTTCCGCCGGATCAGGACACGATATTCCATATCCGCGAACACATCCATTTCGATGCCGCATGGTTTGAGCAGGCCTCAACCTTCACCGCCTGCAGCTGTCTTGCGGAACGCTTCAGCATCAAGGAGTCATGAACATGTCTCTGTCGTACTTTTCCCGGCTCTTTCCCCGTCTTCAGGATCGCATACGGCAGGATGTGCCCTCCGCTCTGCCCCTGAACAACGATTCGCTGCGCCGCTGCCTGAACGCCATGCTCACCTGCGATCCGGGCGCAGAAGACAGCCTCACGGACGACCCGGCCTTTGAGGCCACCTTCGGCTGGAAGCAGTCCGGGGCCACCCTGGCCGAGCTCAGGGGAACACTGCTGGATGAACGCCTTGTCCGCTGCCTGAGCAATCCGCCCGAAGAGCGTCGGCAGGACTACGAGTTTCCACTCTCCCGCAGGCCCTACACGCATCAGCTTGCGGCCTGGCAGACGCTCTGCAGCAAAGACCCTGCCTCTGCCGTCATCAGCAGCGGCACGGGCTCGGGCAAGACGGAATGCTTCATGATTCCCATTCTCGACCGGCTGGCCAGACAGAGCGCAGAAGAAGGCGGCCGACTGGAAGGCGTTCGGGCGCTTTTTCTTTATCCGCTCAACGCGCTCATCAGCAGCCAGCGCGACCGGCTCGACGCCTGGACGCGGGGATTCAACGGTGACGTGCGCTTCTGCCTCTACAACGGCCAGACGCCCCCAAGCCTGTCCTCCGACAGAAAAACAAGCATCAACGAAGTGCTCTCGCGCGACGATCTGCGCGCAAGTCCTCCCCCCATTCTCTTCACCAACGCGAGCATGCTGGAATATATGCTGGTGCGCACGGAAGACGCGCCCATTCTGCAGAAGTCGCAGGGCAAGCTGGAATGGATAGTGCTCGACGAAGCGCACTGCTACATAGGTTCGCAGGCGGCGGAACTGTCTCTTCTCCTGCGCCGCGTGCAGATGGCCTTCGGCGTGAAGCCCGAAAACGTGCGTTTTGTGGCCACCTCCGCCACCATAGGCGATCCCGACGGCCCGGCAGGACAGGAGCTCAAGCGCTTCCTTGCGGATGTGGCGGGCGTGCCCGCATCTCAGGTTTCGCTCATTGCCGGAGAAAGAGAAATTCCTGCTCTTCCCGACGTGAAGGAGACGCCCGTAACGCTGGACGAGCTTGAGAACATGGACAGGGACGAGCCTGAAAGCGCCGCACGCCATGAGGCGCTCTGCCGCTCGAAGACGGCCCGTGCCCTGCGCAGCCTGTTCACCGAAGACAAAAACGTGGTCCGTCTCTCCGAGGTGCGGACGCTTCTCAAAAAATCAAATCTGCCCGCCGATACGGATGCCGCCCTGCGCTGGCTCGACGTGCTCTCGTGGACAAAAAGCCCTGAAGGCGTTCCGTTCCTTCCGCTGCGCGCGCACATCTTCGTGCGGGGACTTTCCGGTCTCTGGGCCTGCGCGGATCCGAACTGCCCGCACAGACAGAAGGAACTCGGGAACGACTGGCCCTACGGCGCGGTGTGGACACAGCCGCGCGAGCACTGCTCCTGCGGAAGCCCCGTCTATGAAGTCGTCACCTGCCGGGGATGTCACACGCCGTTTCTGCTGGCCCAAAAAAACGACAAGACCGACGAGCAGGGAAGACCCGCAGAATTTCTCATGCAGAAGGAGCATGCGCCGGATCTGGACGACGAAGACGACGGCCTCGACAACGAAGAAGAGAACGTCACACGTCTTTCCGACGCTTACGACGTGCTGCTGGTGCGGCGGAACGACCCGTCGGCGGAAAGCGTCTTTCTCAACAGGGAAACCTTCCGTCTCACGAACGAGGACGACGGTCATGCGCTTTGCGTGTCGCTGAAGGAACCGGACAGGGACAAGGGATGTCTTGTCTGCCCCCGCTGTCAGGAACTGCCGGGAAGCCGACAGGAATTCTATTCATACCACGTCATCGGCACGCCCTATCTGCAAAACACCATGGCCCCCGTGCTGCTGGAATTCGCTCCCGACGGAAAGGATCCCGTCCAGCATCCTTTCCGGGGCCGCAAGATGCTCACCTTCAACGACAGCCGTCAGGGCACGGCCCGCTCGGCCATGCGCATGCAGCTTTTTTCCGAGCTTGCGCGCATACGCGGACTGCTCTACCACATCGGCCTGCGGGACTGCCGGCACGGCGACGAACAGGAGCGGGCAAGACTGAAAAAAGAAATTGCCGAGCTGGAAAAAGGCATGGCCGCACAGTCGAGTCTGTCCGAATTCCTCCGCATCGCCCTGCAGAAGTCGCTCGACAACGACAGGCAAAAACTTGCTTCCCTCGACGGCATGACCCCCGTGCTCCTTGACGACATGGCCCGGAAACTTCAGAACGAGCGCTCTACCTTCGATGCGCTGCACCAGATCTATCAGGAAAAGGCTCCCGCACTGATCGCCTCGGGATCCGGCGCGTCGAATTTTGCCCGGATGCTCGTCTATCGCGAATTCGGCAGGCGTCCGGCAAGGGCCGTCAACCTCGAAACGCTGGGACTCATGGCCGTGCGCTATCCGGCGCTGGAAAAGGTGACTGAACTTCCCTGGGAACTGAAGAAGGCCGGTCTCACGCTTTCCGACTGGAAGAACTTTCTCAAGATATGCCTCGACTTCCTCTTCCGGGGAAACGGAGCCACCGATTTTCCCGTAGAATGGCGAAAGTGGCTCGGCATGACCTACCGCCAGACCTACCTTCTGCCTCCCGGCAAAGAGAAACACGGCAAATTCCAGCTTATCTGGCCCCAGTGCCGCCGCAACCGGCAGCACCGGCTCGTGCGCCTTCTTGAACGCGCACTGCGCCTGGATGCAACACACTGGGAACATGCCGACATCATCGACAGCATACTGCGGCAGGCCTGGAATCAGCTGACCGGCCCCTCCGGCCTCTGTTCAAAGCACGAAGACGGCGTTCTTCTGAACTCCAGCGCCATGGGCTTCGCTCCCATGGAAAAAGCCTGGCTGTGCCCCTTCACGCGGCGATTTCTCGACACCGTCTTCGTCGGCCTCTCGCCCTACCTGCCCCGAAAGGAAGAACGGCCTTCGAAATGCCTTGAATACACCATCCCGCTCTATCCCGACGCCTTCGGGCCCACCGACGAGAACGGCGTAAAGGCGGCCCGCAGCTGGCTTTCGGAAAACAAGGAAGTTCAAATGCTACGGCAGGCCGGACTATGGTTAGCCCCCCACGACAACGTGGTGGAGCTCACCCCGTACTTCAGGGTACAGGAACATTCCGCCCAGCTTTCGTCCGCAGAACTCAAAGATTGCACAAAACTGTTCCGCGACGGTGACATCAACGTGCTCTCCTGCTCCACCACCATGGAAATGGGCATAGACATAGGCGGCATTTCCGTCGTGGGCATGAACAACGTGCCGCCGCATCCGGCCAACTATCTCCAGCGTTCCGGCCGTTCCGGCCGCCGCGGGGAGACCCGTGCCCTCACCGTCACTCTGTGCAAGGACAACCCCCATGAAATGGCGGCCTTTGCCAACAGCCGCTGGGCCTTCGATACGGCCCTGCCCGTGCCCCGGGTATCGCTGAACAGTCCTGTCATCCTGCAAAGGCACATCAACGCCCTTCTGCTCACGGCATTCCTTAAAGAACGGCAGCAGAAGGATGACAGGGATCTGGTCAAGCTCTCATGCGACGCCTTTTTCACCGGAAAGAATCCGACGGCCCGGCTTTTCTCCCTGCGTTTCAGAACGCTGGAAAAAGACTCGCCCCTTCTGGACGCCATACGTCTTCTGTGCCGCAACGGCATATTTGAGAACGAACGCCCGGAGGCTCTGGCAGACAAGGCCGCCGACGCCATGGACAGGGCCTGTGACCGCTGGCGCACCGACTACGACGCCCTGTGCCGGGCTGAAAAGGACATGCAGGAAGAAGGAATCAAAGAAAATTCCGCCTCACGAAAGGCCGTAGCCATCCGCAAGAAGCGCATGACCGGAGAATACCTGCTCAAGGAACTCATTTCTCAGGAATTCCTGCCCGCCCACGGCTTTCCCCTGCATGTGGCCACCTTCGATCCCATGTACTGCGAGCTCCTAAAAAAGCAGAAGGTCTGGAACCGGAAAGATCAGCGTAAGATGGACAACCTTTTTCTGCGCCGGGAACTGCCCAGCCGTTCCCTCTCTTCGGCCCTTACGGAATACGCGCCCGGCAACAGCGTGGCCATCAACGGGCTCGTCTATGAATCGAAGGGCATCACCCTGAACTGGCACATCCCCGCCTCGGAAAAGGCGGCCGCAGAGCTTCAGAACATCCGCAGCCGCTGGAAGTGCAAAAGCTGCGGCAGCTTCGGCACGGCGGCCAGCCATTCTCTGACCGCATGCAGCAACTGCGGCGCCCCCCTCACCTCCGACTGCTGGCACGAATATCTCGAGCCTGCGGGTTTTGCCGTGGACTTTTTCAGCGAGCCTTCCAATAACGTCGCACTCGGCACGGCGGGTCTGAGCCATGCGGAAGCCGACGTATGCGCCTGCGGCCCGTGGATCTCCCTCGGCCTTCCCGAGGCCGTCCGCTTCCGCTGCACCACCTCGGGCACGGTGTTCCACAGATCGCGCGGTCTGTACGGCAAAGGGTACGCCGTATGCCTTGCCTGCGGCAGAGTGGAATCCGTTTCCACACAGGGAGAAATTCCCGCCGCCATGCGGCACCACACCAAACTGCGCGGAGGAAAAAACGAAGACGATCCCGGCAAAAACATCTGCCCCGCCTGCCGCGAAGGCATGAGCTGGAAAATAAAGGCGCCTCTCTGGCTGGCCTGCGAGGGCAGAACCGACGTTCTTGAAGTGCAGCTGCGAAAGGAAGACCTGTCCTGGCTCAACGATGAATCACAGGCCTTCCCCATAGCCATCGCCCTGCGCGACGCTCTGGCCGCTCGTCTCGGCATTCAGACCGAAGAGCTGGAATGCACCGTTTCTCCCCGACGCAGAGAAGACGGCACGCTCTGCACCTCGCTCTTCATTTTCGACAAGAACGCCGCAGGCTATGCCTCTTCCGCCGCGACATATATGACCGCCCTTCTGCATGATGCACGCGAGCGCCTGCTCTGTAAGGGGTATGATTGTGAAACGGCCTGTCCCCGCTGCATCCTCAGCTTTGACTTGCGCTACCAGAGTCGGGATCTCGACAGGCACAAGGGCCTCGAAGTGCTCACGCCTGCCTGGCTCTCCCTGCTCGCTCTTCCCGATAACGCGCGCATCTTCGGCCCGTCGACGACAACGGAAACCATGCGGCTGGAAGAATCCGTGCTGTCCGCCTCTCTGCTGTACCCCAATGCAACCGTATGCCTGCATCTTGGGCCGCACTCTCTGTGGATGCCCGGCGACGGAGACATGCTCCATCTTCTGGACATTCTGCGACTGCGGCAGGTTCATGTCGAACTTTCCTTGGAAAAGGAGCTGTATGATGGCTTCAGTCAGGAGGAACGCATGCTCCTTGCGCCGCTTGTCCACGGCAACGTGACCTGCTGCGTGCTTGAAGGAGGATTCTCCCATCCTCATGCCCGCCTCGCCGTCACCATGGAAGACGAAACCCTGCATCGCTGGGCCGTGTATGAGGAAGAGGAAAACCGGCTGCTGCTCACGGGCCGTACCAAGGGTGACCTCGGCACGCGCAGGCCGATTCAGCAGAAGGATCTTCAGGCCACCCGGGGAAGCTGCGCCGTGGAGCAGATAGCGAGCGGGGAAACGACGACCGTCATGAACTTCGGCGCATGGCTGTGGGGACGGCTGCACCTCTCTCTGAAAAGAAATCTCGGTGTCGATCCCGTCGCCGAGCGCCGTCCCCTGACGCGCATCGTCTTTTCCGACCGATACTGCAAATCCCCCCTCACCGTCGCCCTGCTCTACCGGCTGCTCAAACAGCTCAGGGACTTCTACGGCGAAGCGTGGCCATTCCCCGTCATCACCGCCAAGTTCTCCGAGAATTCTCCCCAGGACTATTACAGAATGAGCAGCATTCTGGACAACTGGGCCCGCTCCTCCGAGCGCGACACGGTCGCCGAGCTTGCGCTGAAGGAGCTGGGTACCGTTCATGCCTTCTCCGTAGACAAAAAACTGATGGCCCATGCCCGCTCCCTGCGTCTGGAGTTCAAAGACGGCTCAATGCTCACCATCTGGCTTGATCAGGGACTAGGGTTCCTGCGTGTGCTCGGCAACAGCGCGGACCGGACCTTTCCCTTCCGAAGCAGTGTCGAAGATCAGAAAAGCGCCCTCATGACCATGGAACATGCACTCTCCGTCACCCCGGGCGGCACCATCGTCAGCCTCAAGATGAGCAAAGTCTGATCGCGTCCGGTCGTCCCCGGAGGCTCTCGTCCGGGGACGGAACCGAATCCCCCGCCGGGGGCCGCCCCCTCGGGAACGGACGCCAACCGAAACACCATTCCTCCGGTCGCCCTCCGACGGCCGGGCAGATGACCGGAGTACCGGGCTTCGCGCAGACAAAAAACACGACAGGAGCGCCGACCCTGAAACCGGGGTCGGCGCTCTTTCATTTTTTGTTCAGCCCGCACAAAGGCCGGGGAAAAGGTCGTCTGGACCGTGCCCCGGTAAAGGGAACCGTAAGTAGAGCAAAAACAGACACGCCCTTTTCAGGCTCACACGTACGAAACCTGACGCTCATGCCGGCAGGCATCTTCCAAAAAACTCCCAGTGCGCCGGAGAAGGAAGAAGCTGACCGTCTCCGGAGCCCATCGACAAACGACAGGTCTTTTCCTGCTATACTCCGGCGGCGCCATCCTGCGTCATGGCCCGAAGTTCCCGGAACACGGTTTCGCCGAGCGAGCGCATGATGATGCGGTACTTTTCCGCGTCTTCAAAAAGCCTGGTGTAGGAATCCACGCTTTCCGTGTAGGCCTGCTGCGTCATCTGATCAAAGAACTTCGGGAAAAAGTTGTTCACAAAGATTTTCTGATTGCCGGAACGGGCCTTCTTCCGCAATCCTGCGTCGGCCATGGCTCTGTCGTGCAGCTGGCTCACCATGACGCGGTCGGCTTCGGTAAACTCGCCCTTGTAGCGCTCGTTGACCTTCTCTATGACTTCCAGCAGCGTGTTTCTGACTTCCTCGGGCTTCTTCGGACGCGGCGGATTTTCGGTCTGCCGAAGAGGCTCGCTCTGCTGGTCCAGTTCAATGGCCCCCTCAAAAGTCTTCTGAAGCTGATAGTATTCCAGCTTCACCTTGTTGCCCAGCTCGAAATCCGACTGTCTGTCTCCGGGCAGAAGTTTTTCAAGGTAGGAGCAAAACACGAACTCCTGATGCAGCTCTTTATCGAAAAGGCGCGTTATCTGCGCCACATAGCGGTAGAACTTGATGAACGACCGCACCAGCCTGCGGAATTCGTACCTCTGTTCGTCACCAAGGGATTCGTACACGTCCACCACCGGCTTCAGATACGAGGATATTCTGTCCTGGATGACCTCGGCTCCCTTTTTGCCGGAAAACCTGATCGCGCTCACTTTGGCGACGTCCTCCTTCGTATACACGCGGAACTCGTGAATGAGTCCCTGCGTCTTATAGATGAGATCCACGTCTATCTCGTGATCGAGCACAGTTTCCTTGTAAAAGGGCTGGAACGCCTCTTTGATTTCCTCGGCGGTGTTCACGAAGTCGAGCACATAGGTGTCCTGCTTGCCGGGGAAGGTGCGGTTCAAACGGCTCAGTGTCTGCACGGCCTTCACGTCGCGCAGCTTCTTGTCCACGATCATGGTGTGCAGCAAAGGTTCGTCGAATCCCGTCTGATACTTTTCGGCAACGATGAGGATGTCTCCCTCATCATGGAACACCTCCCGAAGCTGAGACTCGCTCACCGGCTGCCCCTGCCTGTCTCTGTTCATGCCGCTTTCCGTGTATTCCGTTTCTCCGTCCTTCACCGTGCCGGAAAACGCAATGAACACGGCAACGTCCGTATAATGCCGCTCCTTCAGATAGTTCCGCATTTCCTGATAGTAGCGCACGGCCGCAAGACGAGACGCCGTCACCACCATCATCTTTCCCTTGCCGCCTATTTTTCCGCGCGTCGTGTCGAGGAAGATCTCCACAATGATTTCCGTCTTCTGCCGCAGATTGTGCGCATGCAGTTCCTCAAAGCGTCGTATGGTCTGCACGGCCCGGGATGCCGGAACTTCCGGATTGTCGGGTATGTTCTTGGCGATTCTGTAGCAGGTGCGGTAGGTGGTGTAGTTGGCCAGCACATCGAGAATGAAACCTTCCTCGATGGCCTGACGCATGGAATAAATGTGGAACGGATGAAAGGTGCCGTCGCTGTACTCGTCGCCGAACATTTCCAGCGTCTTTTTCTTGGGCGTGGCCGTGAAGGCAAAAAAGCTCAGATTGGAGTGTCTGCCGTGCGCCAGCATTTCGCTCACCAGTTCATCCACGGCATCCTGGGCTTCCTCCTCCGCAAGCCCTTCCATTTCGGCATACTCGCGCAGTGCCTCCGTGGTATCGGCCAGAGCTTCCTTCACCGTCACGGCGCTTTTGCCCGTCTGGCTGCTGTGCGCCTCATCCACGATGACGGCAAAATTCTTTCCCGTCACATCCTTCACTTCCTTGTAGATGACGGGAAACTTCTGAAGCGTGGACACGATGATGCGTCTGCCCTCATTGATGGCCCGGAGCAGATCCTGCGACGTTTTGTTCGCTCCGATAGTTTCCACCGACCCCGCCTGATGATCAAAGCCCGAAATGGTGTCCTGAAGCTGCCTGTCAAGCACGGTGCGGTCGGTAAGAATGACGACGGAGCTGAACACGGGCCTGTTTTCTGCATCGTGCAGGCAGGAAAGGCGATAGGCCGTCCAGGCTATGCTGTTGCTCTTGCCTGAACCGGCGCTGTGCTGAATGAGGTAGTTGCGTCCGGCGCCGCGCTTTCGCACGTCGGCAATGAGCCTGCGCACCACGTCCATCTGATGAAAGCGCGGAAAGATGATCTTCTTTTTGGTGACGGTGCGCTCCTTGTCCCCGGCCATCTTCTGCTTTTCCGTGAGCACCTCGAAATGGATGAACTTCTGAAGGATGTCCAGCAGGCTGTCCTTCTGAAGCACGTCCTTCCACAGGTAGGAAGTCACATAGCTGCCGTCCGGCGAGGGAGGATTGCCCGCGCCGCCCCTGCGGGGCCCGGCGGAGCCCTGGTTGACCGGCAGGAACACGGTCTTCGCACCGGCAAGGGCGGTGGTCATCATGACCTCATAGAGATCCACCGCAAAAAACACGAGCACGCGGCTGTTCAGACGGAACGCGGGCTCTGCGGGATCGCGGTCGAACATCCACTGCCGCCTGGCGTCATCGACGTTCTGGCCGGTGAGCTGATTCTTGAGTTCCAGCGCCGCCACCGGAATGCCGTTGACGGAGAGCATCATGTCCACGCTGTTGTTGTTCTGCGCGGAATAATGCCACTGCCGGATGCACTGGCACACGTTCTGCCCGTAACGCTCCACGGCAAGATCGTTCAGCGAGGATTCCGGACGGAACCAGCAGACCCGAAATTCCATGCCGCGATAATGAAAGCCGTGGCGCAGCACATGAATAAGGCCGTCCTTCAGCACGGCATCTTCAAAGCAGCGATAGAATTTCTGCACGGCATCGCCGCCGCACTGCTTTTCAAATCTCTTCCAGACAAGAGGCTGCGTGCTTTTGACAAAGCCGACCAGCGTTTCCAGATCGAGGCCCTTGCCCGCACTTGCCGCGCTGCGGTAGCCCTCATCGATGGCCGAAACCCATCCTCCGGCGGGCGAGGTGAGAAACGAAGCAATATCCTGCTCAAACTGCTTTTCATTATCGGGCATGACCGCTCTCCTTGTCTGGCACCAAGTGTAGGGACGGGGTGCATGGGGCGTCAATGGGGAAAATTGTATCCTCCACTCGGAATGTATTTAAAAATCTCAATATATTATAATATAATAGAAAAACTTGAACACAATCCTTTCGTTCTGCTTTTCTTGCAAACATGCCATGCGCTACAAAATTTCTGTTGAGAACATCTGGTTGAATCCTGAAATCTTCTCCAGACTCAAAAAATTTTTTTATACATGCCATAATATTAAAGTATGACAATACTATAGGTAAATTTTCAAAATGAAACTCTTCATCAATTTTCCCTAAAACATCTTTTGCACCAAAATATCCAATTTTACGTTTTTTTATATTACCATTTTTATTTAATTCTATACTCTGACAATTAATAAATACCGCATCAATAAGAGAAAATAAAATTAATGCACATGACTTATATTTTTCATTATTAAAAAGAAAAATAGATTCTTCTATATCATCTCGATTCACACCATCCTCTTTTAAAAGAAGGGAAAAAAGTTCCTCCATATCTTCTGTACGACTCCAACCTGATGCCATCTCCTCTACCTTATTGGGATCATCAGGAACCGTATAAAATAAGCTTATTCCTGCGGACGGAGGATATGTCCACCCCATTTTTCCCCACTGTTCGGAAGCAGTACGGAACTCATCTTTCTTTTCATAAGAGAGCTTCAGATGATTAAAAAGCTGTAGTACAGGCCCTTGAAATTTATTTAATGAGGACATAACTCCATTATTAATATTTGTAAAATCTTCTATAATAGGATCTACAAAATGGATAATATTTGTAATACAACTAGAATATTCATTAAATAAATATTCTAAAAATAATTTTGCTTCTTGATCTTTATTTTCCATTATATTACCTTTCTCTTTCCCGTTACAACTTCATAGATAAGCGACTTCTTATAGCTTTCAAGGTCGGCAATAAGTGCTTCTTTTTCTCCTATAAGATTGTCGATTTCGGAACACTTACTATTCAAATAATCAATAATATTCTTCTGTTCTTCATATGAAGGTACAAAAATATAAATTATTCCTATTTTATCTACATTTAAATTTTTAACAACACCACCAGAAACTTGCAATTTAAATTGTTCTTTACATAAATTAGACACAAGAGTATAATATAAAAATTCTTTTTCTATATGTATATCTTGAATACATACCCATCCGTCATGAATACATCCGTCAATATTTAAAATATATGGTTCACCAAAACTCATTGAGTTTGTAAGAATTAAATCTCCTTTATGAACTATTTTTGTTTTTGATAAACCTTCATGACGTATTTTTTGCCGAACTGCATCAATATATTTATATCCTTTTATCGTATCTCCTATTTTGATCCAGTTTAGTCCAGAATCTTCAGAAGTCAGATAGTCTTCGATAGGACGTGGAGACCCACCACGAGCAACAGATGCTATATTCTTCAAACGTGTCACCTGCCAATGCTTCGGGATTTTTCCAATCCACTCTACCCCGCTGTCCTTCATTTCCGCATGAGGATCGAGGCCCTTGGTCACGGCTTCAGAAATGACCGAGGCTTTCCACTTCTTGTACTCTTCAATGCTGGTTCTGGCTCCCGCAATGATGTCGTCTATCTTGGCACATTGGCTGTCGAGGTAATATGATATACGCTTCTGTTCATATTCTGGCGGCATTGCTATAAATGCATTTTTCATATATGTCGATGAAACTCGTTTCAACCCTCCTGTACCAGTCATAATTGATACAGCACCTTCTTTAAATGAATGCGATTGTAAAGCATAAAATAAAAACTTTGTATCTACTTTAAAAGGCCTTAATATAAATAATTCACTACTTCCAAAGCCAAATCCATTTATTAAATTTTTCATAATTACTATATTTCCATTCTCAAAACATGGTGTAACCTTAGCAATAGCAATATCACCATTTAAAAATGTACTATATGAACTATTATATTTATATTTTTTAGAACTTCTTTCTATTATATGATTATTTTTTATACACTCCATAGGAACAAAACTAACATTACTATCATTAGCAATATTGGAACTTTCACAATAAGGATCAAGAGTTGCAATATATTTAATCTTTATTATTTTCCATCCAGAAGGAATATCTTCCAACTTCCAAATTCCGCTGTCCTTCATGTTGGCATAGCGCGTCACATCGTTCATGTTACGCCACCCCGCCGAACAGCTCGTGCAGCTTTTCCATGAGCACGCGCTCATGCTGCTCAATGCGCCGGGCGATCTCCGCCGCCGGTTCTATGGGTTTGTATTCATAGAAAATCCGCGTGAACGGAATTTCATAGCCGATTTTCGTCTTGCTTTTGTCTATCCAGGCATCGGGGTTGTAGGGCAGCACCTCGCGGGCAAGGTAGGCGTCCACGTCTTCCCCGAGAGGCACGTTTTCCGTATCGCGCTTCGACGTGTCGGCCACAGGCTTGCCCCGCTTCAGAATCTTCTTGCCGTCTGCGCCGAGCTGCGGGCTTTCCACCACTATCTTGCTGTAACCGAAAGACGAACCGTCCAGCACGCGGCTTTTGCACACTACGCTTCTGCCGCTCTCCGTCTCGCCTTCGTAGTCCTTGTCGACAAATTCGCCGCACGCCTTCACAATGAGATCGCGGCAGGCTTCGGAGATGTCCACGCGCTTGTTGCCTATGGACTTGCGCCGCGGCTCGAAACACTTGCCCGCGTCCACAAGCTGAACCTTGCCCGCGCGCCGCTCTTCCTTGTCTTTGGTGATGATCCAGATATAGGTGGCAATGCCCGTATTATAGAAACTGTCGGTGGGAAGCTGCACTATGGTTTCCAGCCAGTCGTTTTCTATGAGGTAACGGCGTATTTCAGACGGCCCCGATCCCGCGTCGCCCGTGAACAGCGATGAGCCGTTCTGAATGATGGCCATGCGTCCGTCAGGCTCAAGCTTGGAAAGTCCGTTGAGAAGAAAAAGAAGCTGACCGTCGCTCTTGCTCGGAAGGCCGGGCCCGAAACGTCCGGCCGCGCCGCGCCGGTGTTCCGCTTCCACGCTCGGCGCCTCACGCTTCCAGTCGATGCCGAAAGGCGGATTCGATATGCAGTAATCGAACCGGTAGCCCTCGAACCGGTCGTTATCCAGCGTGTCACCGAACTGCATGTTGTCCGGCTCGCCGCCGCGGATCAGCATGTCCGCCTTGGCTATGCCGAACGTGAACGGATTGATCTCCTGACCGAAACAGGTCACGTCGGCATCGGCGTCAAGCTGAGTCAGACGTTCTTCCATGCAGGTCAGCATCTGGCTTGTGCCCATGGCCATGTCGTACACGGTCTTCACAATGCCGTCGCGGCCGAAGGCGTGACGGTCGCCGGAAACCAGCAGATCGCACATGAGATAAATGATGTCCCGGCTCGTAAAATGCGCTCCGGCTTCCTCGTTGTAACTTTCGGAAAAGCGCTGCACCAGATTCTCAAAGACATAGCCCATGTCCACGGCGCTGATCTTGTCGGGGCTCATGTCCGCCTTGTCGGAACAGAAATCCACGATCACCTGATACAGACACCCGGCCTCCACCATGCGGTCGATCTGAGCGGCGAACTGCATGTTCGTCAGAATATCCTGCACGTTGTCGGAAAAGCCGTTCAGATAGGCCCGGAAGTTGTCCGCAATGTTCTGCGGATCGGCCTTCAGGGTTTCAAACGTAAACGGACTCGTATTGTAGAAATGATACCCGGAGGCCGCACACAAAAAGCCGTCCTTCACTTCAAAATTCTTTTTGCGCTCAAGCTCCTCAAGCACGGCGTCGTGCGTGGGCAAAAGGCAGTCGTGAAAACGCTTGATGATGACCATGGGCAGAATCACCAGCCCGTATTCATGCGGCTTGAACGCGCCGTAAAGAGAATTGGCCACGTTCCAGATGAGGGCCGCCTTGTCCTGAATGTTTCTGCTGACGGATGCCAGTCTTTCACTGCTGGTCATGGGAAAATCCTTGCTTGTTGCTTTTCTGGGAAGGCAATCGTGCCACGGCCGACAAGGTACACTTTTCCGCGTCGACTGAACAGCCCGCAGGCATCCCTGATGCCATGACTTCCCTCCGACCGTTGCCCCCGACCAGGCGCAGGGCCCGGCGCCGGGCCAGGCAGCCCGCCAGCCGCCGGGCCCTGCGGGGACAAACCTGCGTTGCCTCTTCCCCCCTACCCCCGCCCCGGCTTAAACAACAAATCCCCGCAGTCTGTACGGACTGCGGGGACATATTTTGCTCTTCTGGCGGAGGGAGAGGGATTTGAACCCCCGGAGGTGTGACCCTCAACGGTTTTCAAGACCGCCGCAATCAGCCGCTCTGCCATCCCTCCGGCTGAAAAATTCCGGGAGACATAATACAAAAAAACACCTTTTACTGTCAAGGCGCAGTCCCCATCTGCCTGTTGCCCCGGGCTTCCCGGCGTTGAGAGGCGGTTGTTCGCTGTCACCGAAAACCTCCCGGAACTTCGAGCCAGCGCTCTTTCCTTAATTATATGAGACTCCATGCCCACCACACCGATGTAACCGCGAAGCGGGAACATCGGTCGGCAGCCGCAGGCGGGCGCAGGGCGCACGCCTGCACGGAGTTTGCAGCCCGAAAGCGCCTTGCCGAGACTTCCGGCCTTTGCGGAACTTTCCTGAATATTTGCGCGGAGCTTTGAGCCTTGCGTTCCCTCCGTGTTTGATAAGAA
>NZ_CALUWV010000052.1 GCF_944324575.1 uncultured Mailhella sp.
GTTGGCGCGCAGCAGCGGACGGATGAGGAGCATGGCGGCGCCGGTGGTGCCCATCCAGCTGGCGAGTATGGTGCCCACGGCCAGAATGGCGGTATTCACGATGGGAGTGCCTACGAGGGTACCCTTGAGGCGGATGCCGCCGGCCACGGTGAACAGGGCAAGCAGCAGAAGGATGAAGGGCACGTATTCAAGCAGAATGCTTTCGGCGGCGATGAAGAAGGCGTTGCCGAAGCCGAACACCAGCGCGCAGGGAACAAGGAAGGCCAGTCCCCAGAAGAGGGCCACCTTGCCGAAATGATGCTCCCAGAAATGAGGAACCACCAGGGGGCAGATGGCTATGGAAAGCAACATGCAGACAAAGGGCACGACCCAGATGATGGAAAGATCATTGGGAAGCTGGAAATGACCTTCGGCGAAGCAGATGCCGGGCACGAGCAGCATCGCCAGAAGGAGAGCGGAAATGAATTTGAAACGGTGCATCCACGGACTCCTTTCGGAAAAAAATAGAATTAGGTTTTCTTGTATCCAAAAAAACGCGTTTCATCAAGAACTTTAGGCGTTACGCGGCGACAGAACCTTGACGGGCCAAGGCTTTTGTGTGCATCTCAGGAAGAAAACGAGGAAAAAAGGAGCGTTTCATGCATCAGATACCGAACGTTCTTACCATTGCCGGTTCCGATTCCGGCGGAGGCGCGGGCATACAGGCCGATCTGAAGACCATGACCATGATGCGCACTTTCGGCATGAGCGTGATCACGGCGCTCACGGCGCAGAACGGTCTCGGCGTGGCGGGCATACACGCGCCCGAGCCTTCCTTCGTGCGTCTTCAGCTTCTCACCGTGCTGGACGGCTTTCCCGTTCATGCCGCGAAAACGGGCATGATGTTCAATTCCGGCATCATCGGCGCCGTGGCGGACGTGCTGGACGAGCAGACCTTTCCGCTGGTGGTGGATCCGGTGTGCGTGAGCACGAGCGGGCACAGGCTCATGGAGGAAGACGGCATAGACACGCTCCGCGACAGGCTCATGCCCCGGGCCGATCTGTTCACGCCCAACAGGCCGGAAGCCGAAGTATTTGCCGGCATGGAAATCGTGAGCGAGGACGACGTCCTCGAGGTCGGGACGCGTCTTCTGGAGAAGGGGGCCCGGGCGGTGCTCATGAAGGGAGGCCATTTCGGCATGGGCAATCCCGTGTTCGTCACCGACTGGCTTTTCGAGCGGGACGCCGATCCCGTGCCCCTGCGTCAGCCCTATGTGAGCACGCAGAACACGCACGGCACGGGCTGCACGCTGTCGGCGGGCATAGCCGCTCAGCTTGCGCTCGGCATGCCGCTGCGCGTGGCCGTCACCAAGGCCCAGGAATTTCTTAATCTTGCCCTTCGGCACGGCTTCAATCCCGGCAAGGGGCATGGTCCGTGCAATCACATGGCGGGGCTCGGATAACCCCGGGAAGAAAAAAGGCTGTCTGCGCAGCAAAGAGAGTGTCTTTTCAGGGCGCAGGAAGTTCCATGCAAAAAATGCACGATGTCTCATCGTGCATTTTTTGCATGGCTGACGTGCTTTTTATCTGTCGGACAGAGAAGAGGGTTCCCTCTGCCGGAAGGCTCTTCCGGCAGAGGGGCGGTCGGGCACAGGACGTTTTCGGCATGAGGCGGGAAGGACGGCGGCATGTTCGGGCGCCGTCTCCCTGTGCAGGTTCTGGAATCAGCTGAAAGCAGAAGGAATTGTGCCCGGCCTGCAGGGGAGGCTTTCTTCGTTTCGGAGAAAGGCGACGTACCGACTACTTGAGCCATCCGCGTTCACGGTAATAACGTTCTGCGCCGGGATGCATCGGCAGAACGAAGTCCTGCGGCATCTTGTCTTCGGTCACCTTCTTCCAGTCGGGATTGCCCTGACTCAGAAATTCCAGACTTTCGGCGACGGCCTTGGTTATCTTGTAGGCCGTTTCTTCAGGCATGGAGGCGGGAACCAGAATTTCCAGCCAGTCGCATATGGTGGGCACGTCGGCATCCGCTATCTGTCCCTTGTAATATTCCTTGGGAAGAAGGGCGGGCCGGAAGCCGTGCTCCTTTTCCATTTTTGCGGCCACTTCCGGGGAAATGGGAAGAGCCTTGAACGGCATGCTCTTCAAAATTTCAGCGATGTGCCAGGACTCCCCGGAGCCGTTCCAGATGACGATGTCGGCCTGGTTGTTCTGCACGGCTTCTATGACGCCGTCCATGGTGGAGGGGAAGGCCTTGCCTCCCCATGTTTCCAGCTCTTCGAAGCTGATGCCGTAGGCTTCAAACAGCCAGCGTCCGTAGACTTCCGAGTTGCCGCCCTGCGGTCCGGTGGAAATTCTCACCGGCATTTTCTTTTCCCGTATCTGATCGATGGAGTCGATACCAAGATCGCGTCGCACGAGCACATTGAAGTTCTGCGGATCCTGGATGTTCATCAGTGTGCAGACCTTTGTGACCTTGGACGTGTAGGGGGAAATACCGTCGCGGGCTGCGGCAGTAAGGGCTGCCTGAGAAAAGGTCACATCGGCCTTTCCTCTGTCGGCCATGATGACGTTGGATCGTCCGGCGCCGGGGAGCATGGTTATTTCCATGTCAGGGTACATGGCGGCAATGGCTTTGCCTATGAGTCCCATGTTGAGGTACCACTTGCCGGACACGGCTCCGGAAACCAGATTGAGATGCGTGGCGGCCTGTGCGGAATTCGGGGAGAGCGTACATGCGGCGGCGAGGAGAAGACAGGGAAGCAGAGACTTGAATTTCATGATTTCCTCCATAGCGTTATGGTGACGGAAAACCGGCAGCATGTCTGCCGTTAGCCGGCCTGTGCGGAATTGTTTCGCAGGGTGCGTCTGCGCGCAGCCTGAACGGCGATGACCAGAGCAAGGGCGCCGAGCCCGGCCAGATCGGTGATGACGCCGGGGTAGATGAGACAAAGACCGCCGGCGGTCAGGATCAGCCGCTCCGGCAGGGAGGCCTTCGTCAGAAGATAGCCCTGAAGACCGCCGGAGAGCGACACGACACCTACCAGAGCGGACAGCGTGGCCATGATGATGCTGCCGAGATCACCTTCCAGAAGAAGGGCGGGTTCATAGATGAACATGAAGGGAATGATGAACGCCACGATGCCGAGCTTTGCGGAAATCCAGCCTGTTTCCATGGCTCTGGCCTCTGCAATGGAAGCTCCGGCAAAGGCCGCTATGCACACGGGCGGCGTAATGCAGGCCAGAATGGCGTAGTAGAAGACGAACATATGCGCGGCAAGACCCGTGACGCCGAATTTGACCAGTGCGGGGACGCCGAGCGTGGCGACGATGATGTAGGCGGGGGTGGTCGGCACGCCCATGCCCAGGATCATGCAGGTGAGCATGAGAACTATCATGAGCAGGAAGAGGTGATCGCCCGCAATCAGCGTGATGCAGGACATGAACTTGTAGCCTACGCCGGTAAGTGCGATGACGGCAATGATGATGCCGGCGGAGGCACAGCAGGCGGAAATCATGAGGCTGTTGCGTGCACTTTTGACAAGAGCGTCGATGAAGGCGTTCAGATCGAAGCGTGATTCCTTCCTGAATGCCGCCAGCAGAACGATGCTCAGTGTGGCGATGTAGGCGCAGCTCGTCAGGCTCTTGCCTCGAATAAGCAGGGCGACGAGCAGAAAGACCGGCAGCAGATAGTAGAGCCGTGAGACGACGCGGTCCTTGGACGGGATGAGTTCCTCGGGAAGCAGTCCGAGATTTTTTCGTACCGCTTCAAAATGGATCATCATGAACAGGGCGAAATAGAAGAGTATGGACGGCAGCAGGGCGGCCTTGGCTACGGCCGTGTAGGAAGTGCCCGCAAGATCTGCCATGACGAAGGCCGCCGTGCCCATGATGGGAGGCATGAGCTGTCCGCCTGTGGAGGCCGTGGCTTCCACGGCGCCGGCAAATGCCGGACTGTATCCGGCCTTTTTCATGAGAGGGATGGTGAAGGTGCCGGTGCCGTACACGTTGGCCGGGGCGCTTCCCGAAATGGTGCCGAAGAGCGCGGAGGCGAAGATGCTGACCTTGGCCGGACCTCCGCGCGATTTTCTGGTGAACAGGCATGCCAGATCCATGAACAGCGCGCTCATGTTGGAGCGTTCCAGAAAGGCGCCGAACATGCCGAAGGCAAAGATCATGCCCGCCGCCACGCCGAGTGGCACGCCGAATATGCCTTCCGTGCCTATGAAGATTTCGTCCGTCATGTCGTCCATGGAAATGCCGTTGTGACGCAGCGGCGGGGGAAGCATGTCCCCGAATGCCGCATAGGACAGAAACACCGCCACGACAATGGCCATGGGCACGCCGGCCGTTCTTCTGGTGAGTTCCATGATGACGAGTACGGCGATCAGACAGTAGACTTTTGTTTCCATGGAAATGGGATCGACATAGCGCAGTCTTGTGGTGAACGCCTCATGATTCACCATAAGATGCGCCATGGCGGCGATGCCGAGCACGGCAAGAGCAATGTCGATGACGAGCCACAGCGTGCTGTCCTTCTTGGAGTCTGAAGGTATCCACAGAAAGGTGAGGGCGATGATGAAGGCCAGGTGGATATTTCTCAGGAGTTTTGCGTCCAGAAAAAATATGCCGCTGGTGAAGAGTATCTGAAAGATGGAAAGGCCGACAGCCAGTACGACGATGATCGGCTTCAGGCCTTTTCGTGTCAGATGGACGCTCATGGAGAATCTCCTTTCGACGGACGGCTACTGCTCTTCCGGCAGGCCGAAAAGTCGTGCGGCGTTGCGATACAGAACCTTGTCCAGCACTTCGGGGCGAAGCATGCGGGTGTATTTTTCCACGGCCTGCCTCAGAGAGACCACCGGATAGGAGGAGCCGAACAGGAACTGATCCTGGAGCTGATAGTTCGCACCGGTGACGTAGGCTTCGTAGCCGGCGGTGAAGTCCATCATGTAGACGTCGGCGGAAATATAAATGTTGGGATGCTGCGCTGCGGCGTGACACATCTGAGTGATGTGCGGCCAGCCGCCGTGGCAGAACACCATGTTCAGTTCCGGAAAGAGGTAGCCCAGTCTGTCGGCATACAGGGGATTGAGGTAGCCCTGGTCCTTCACCAGCCTGCCGCCGTAGGTGAAAAGAAGCGGGATATGGTGAGTCTGGCACATTTCGTAGGCGGCAAAGGCTCGCTCGTCGGTGATGTACCAGTTTTCCCTGTTGAATATGGCTGCAGGTTCCATGATGACGCCCCTGCACGGACCGTCCAGAACGTATTTTCGTATTTCCTCGAGAGCCTGCTCTCCTTCCAGAGGGTCGATGTGCGGAATGCCGATGAATCTTTCCGGATATCTGTCGAGCAGGTCGAGCAGTTCCTCATTGTGTCCGCCGTTGGTCTTTCGGATGGGAACCACGCCGTAAGCGACGCCGGCGGCGTCCATTTCCTCAAGCAGTCGTTCCATGGACCGGCTCTGGACGGATGCCGAGGGCTCGAGGCACCGGTAGGCCGCCATTTTGTTCGGTCCGTCGGCCTTGTAGAGTATGCCGTCCAGAAAGCCTCCAAACGGCGGACGAAGACGCATGTCTATGGCTCTCATGGTTACATGACCTCCCCATAGTTCGCAGTGCGGTTGCCCGGGAAATTCGTACGTATGCGGGGTTCGAAGTCGGGATGCGGAAAGGCCTCGGCGGCAAAGGCGAGAGTATTCATGAGCCATGCCATGTTCCTGCCCAGCATGCGGAGCGTCTGCACGCCCTCCGCATCCTGCATGGCTTCTTCGGGGCTCTTGCCGAACAGGCCGTTATGGAACTGACTGGGAACCATGACGATGTGACTCGGCATGAGGTAGTTGTTCAGCTGATGCAGCGTTGTTATGCCCCCGGAACGGCGCAGGGCCACTACCGAGGCTCCGGCCTTGAAGTGCATGGGACGGGCCATCTGTGAAGCGTAGAACAGTCTGTCCAGAAAGGCCTTCGCCGGTCCGGGAATGCCGCAGAAGTAGGCGGGCGCCCCGAGAAGAAGGCCGTCGCACTCCGCGAATTTGTCTATGGCCTCGTTGACCTTGTCGTCTATGATGCAGCGGCCGCTGCTGCTGCGGCGGCAGGTCAGGCAGTCCGTGCAGCCGCGTATGCCGGCGGCCCCTACGTTCATGATTTCCGTTGCGATTCCTGCCTTGTCCAGTTCTTCAGCCACAAGTTTAATAGCTGTGAAGGTGACGCCCTTCTGATGAGGACTGCCGTTGATGGCCAAGACTTTCATTTTGTTCCCCCTTGAAATATTTACAGAACATCGGGAATAAAGACACGATTTCAAGATACAATGATTTTTGGTTTTATCAAGCTCATCATATAATTTTATTACAACAATTATTTGTATAAATGCGCGTCTTCCCGCCGATTTCGGGAAGGATGAGGCGAAGGTCTTTCTTTTCCAGTACTTGCCGGACGTTTGAGTACAATGTTTATTTGTATAAAAAGGAACAAAGTCGGCAATTTTTTTTAAAAAGCGACTTAAGAAGAGAACTTTTTGTCCGGTGACGACCTGTATTTTGCGGATGTGAGGCGTCGAAAAATCGGTTGCTGAGACTTGAAAAATATTTTTTCACAAGTGCGTCCGAACATCATGCCGGGGAGAAGGGGACGGACTGATGACGAGCGGAAGCGGCAACTGCCGGGAATCGTTCAAGGTTCGTCGCGCGAAAAATTATGATGGGCCGCACGGCGCTGATCCGTGTGCAGGCTTTTGCGGCATGCAGGGGCAAAGACGGACGGAGCTTGAGAGAAACACGGAAAGCAGAGGTGCGGTCCGATCATGCAGAGGCACATGTCTCAGTCCGGTATGTTTGGTCCGGCTCCCTGAGGAGTCAGCCATTTGATCAGCTCGAGAGCGGCCGCCCCGGGATGGAGGGGCAGCACATAGCCGGTGACGGCGGCAAGCTTTTCCTTGATGCGTATGAAGGCGAGGTCCTGCAGGTAGGTGGGGAGAGGTTCGTCCTTTTTCAGAAGCACGTCATGGATGAATCCTATGCCCGAGTTGTTGGTCACCACCATGCTCCACAGACTGAGGGTGGAAGCGGAAAGAATGAAGCGGGGCGAGCCGTACTGCTTCAGAAGATAATGGAGGGGCGTGGCCGTCATTTCTTCGGACGAGCCCATGACCACGGGGTATTTCAGCAGGGTTTTCAGAGAAAGACGTTTGCTTCTTGCCAGAGGCGATATTTTCCCGACACAGGCAAGGTAGCCCCCCTGGACAAAGGGCTGAAACTTCAGGGGCGGCGGAGGCAGGAAGGATTTGGCCAGACTTCCATCGGGAGCATACGGGACATTGATGAGGCCGATGCTCTGTGCGTCGTCGGAACTGGAAAGTATTTTTTCATAGACGAGCTGCTGGGGCAGCTCGGTAATGGAGAGACGCAGTTGAGGATAGGTTTCGCAGAATCCCTTGATGATGTTCGGATTGAGGGGAAGGAAGAAGGAGTAATTGGTATAGACCTTGAGCATGCCGCTGAGAGGCGCACGTTGCCTGACCTTATCCTTCTTTTTCAGATCGGCGCAGAGCGTGCGGTAGCTTGCGACCATGTTTTCCGCCGTTTCCCGTACTTTTTCTCCTTCCTGCGTCAGCCGGCATCCCTGCCGGTTTCTCAGAAAAAGCGTCACGCCGAGTTCCTGTTCCATTTTTTTTATGCATGCGCTCAGCGCCTGTTGGGATACTCCCAGACGGGAGGCCGCGGTATTCAGGGACTTTCGTTTGGCGATTTCAAGAAAATAGGCAAGATATTCAATGCGCATGGGCTGTTGGTGCTTCCTCTGGAGGTCATCCGCCGCATTCGGATAAGGGAAAGTTCTTCGGCGGAACAGAAAAAGGCTGTCGCCTGCAGCATGCGGACGGAGCTTGCGGTATGCCTGCAGCACAGTTTTCCGGCAACGAGCCACGCTCTCACACATTCGGAAAAAAGTCATCCGTGAACCAACCGGCCGTGTCTTTGGGCGAAGAGGACGGAGCGATTCTGCGGTGACGGCATATCCGGCGCGTTCAGTTCAGCCGGTTTCGGAACAGCCAGCCTGCGAGAGGCAGGGTGAGCGCAGCCACGGCAAGCATGGGCACGAAGTTGGGGGCAATGTCGGCAAGTGTTCCGCCCTCAAGGTAGACGCTTCGCACGCACACGAGGGCAAAGCGCAGAGGGTTGGCGTACGTGGCTATCTGCAGGGCCTTGGGCATGGAGCTCACGGGCGTGGCAAGGCCGGAGAGCAGCACCATGGGCAGAAGCGTGACGAAGCAGTATACGAGAGCCTGCTGCATGTTGAGGGAAATGGCGGATACGCACAGTCCGAGTCCCGCGCAGCTCAGGGTGAACACGCCGAGCGCGATGAAGAGGTCGACATAGCTTCCCGCAAAGGGAATGTGGAACCAGAACAGGCACACGAAAAGCACAAGGGCCGCCTGCGCAAGTCCCACGACCACGGGAGGAATGGCCTTGCCGATGAGAATTTCCCAGGGAGAGAGCGGCGTGACCAGCATCTGGTCAAAGGTTCCCTGTTCCCGTTCTCTGGCCACGGAGAGGGCGGCGAGCAGCATAATCTGTATGATGCTGAGCGAGCCCAGCATGCCGGGCATGATGTTCCAGCGCGTTTCAAGCTGCGGGTTGAACCATGCGCGCATGACGAGGGCAACCGGCGAGCGGTGTCCCCGGCCGGCGTTCCAGCTGGCCACGAACTGGGAAATGTAGCCCTGCGCTATGGATGCCGTGGTGGAATTGCGGCCGTCGAGAATGACCTGCACGTCGGCGCTGCGACCTGAGAGCAGACGGTCGGCAAAGTCGCTGCCGATCTGCACGGCAAGCAGTGCCTTGCCGTCGTATATCCATTCCTCGGCTTCCGCCGTGCTGTCGAGCGTGGCCTGACGGGAGAATTTTCCGGAACCGTCGAGCCGGGCCAGAAGATCGCGGGAAAGGGCGCTTCTGTTCTGGTCGCACACCACATATGGCACATAGTTGAGGTCGTAGGTGGCCGCGTAGCCGAAGATGAAGGACTGGATGACCACGGGAACGATGAGCACCAGGCGATTGGCCGGATCCTTGAAGATGACGAGCAGTTCCTTGATGCAGAGGCTGCGCAGCCTGCGGAGCAGAAGAATCAGGTCGTGCATGGCTAGTCCAGATTTTTGCGTGTGAAGCGTACGGCGACATACATGAAGAGCACGGCGTAGGCGAGAAGGGCCGCCGAGTCCCGCAGCAGTATGACCGGGTTGTTTCCGGCGAGAAAGAGAGTCTTCAGCATTTCCATGTAGTAGGTGGCGGGCAGAATGTTGCCCACGATTCTGGCCGCGAGGGGAACGCTGCGCAGATCGAAGAGAAAGCCCGAAAGAATGACGGCGGGCAGAAAGCTCACCACGAGCGCTATCTGACAGGAGAGAAACTGACTTCTGGTGACGGAGGAGATGGCGAGCCCCATGCCGAGCGACACCACGAGGTACAGCGAGGAGCAGAGCAGAAAGACGAAGAGACTGCCGCGCAGAGGCACGGCAAAGAGCCACCGTGCGGCCGCAAGGCAGAGCAGAAGGCCGGTCATGCCGAGAAGAAAGTAGGGAATGATCTTGGAAAGCAGAATTTCCGCGCGGCCCACGGGGGAGACGAAAAGCGCCTCGAGCGTGCCGCGCTCCCATTCGCGGGCCATGATGAGCGCGGTGAGAAAGGCGCCCACCAGCGTCATGATGATGACGATGAGCCCGGGCACGAGATACCAGGTGCTGTCGGCGGCCTCGTTGAACCACATGCGGCTCTGCACCACGGCGGAGCCGGAACCCGCGGCAAGGCCCTGCCTTTCGAGCGTCTCTTGTATCCGCAGCGAGAGCAGCGCGCCCGTGTACTGCCCGATGAGCGTGGCCGTGGTGGAATCCACGCCGTGAAGGATGAGCTGCACTTTTGCGTCGCCCTTCATGAAGCGGCTGTCGAAGTCGCTGCCCGTGCGTATGATGGCGTCCACCTCGCGTTTTCTGAGAAGCTCCTCGGCTTCATGCATGGATGAGGCGTGACGCGGAGAAAAGTAGGCGGAGCCCCAGAGCCCGGAAAGAAGGTTGCGGGCCAGGGGCGTGTCGTGTTCCATGACCACGGCCACGGGCGCATTCTTCACGTCCAGCGAGAGCCCGTAGCCGAAAATGAGAATGAGGATGATGGGCAGCACGAGCCCTATCATGATGCTGCTTGGGTCTCGCGATATCTGTCTGAATTCCTTTACGGTAAGTGCGCCGAGGCGACGCGTGAATCCGTTCATGCGCGCTCCTTTGCCGCAGCGTTTGCGGCTCTGGCGTTTTCTACGATGCGTATGAAGGCTTCTTCCATGGTGGGAGCGTTGCCGCCCTGACGGCGCACGTCGCCCGGCGTGCCGAGGGCGAGTACCCGTCCTGCATCCTGAATGAGCATGCGGTCGCAGTATTCGGCTTCTTCCATGAAATGCGTGGTTATGATGATGGTGGTGCCTTCGTCCGACAGCCCCGTGATGCGTCGCCAGAACACGCGGCGGGCCAGAGGATCTATGCCGCTCGTGGGTTCGTCGAGAAAGAGAATTTCCGGCTTGTGGAGCATGCCTACGGCCATGGACAGCCGCTGCTTGAATCCTCCGGGCATGGCGCCGCTCATGTCGTGTTCGTGTCCGACAAGATCGAACTCTTCGAGCACCTCCTGTATGCGGCGACGCAGGGCAAAGGGGCCTATGCCGTACACGCCGCCGAAAAATCGCAGGTTTTCCAGCACGGAAAGGTTGCCGTACAGAGAAAATTTCTGTGAAACGTAGCCTACCCGGGTACGGGCCTGCGCGGCGGCCGTGCGCAGGTTTTCCCCGGCCACGCGCAGAAATCCGCCTGTTGCCGGCAGAAGGCCGCAGAGCATGCGGAACGTGGTGGTCTTGCCGGCGCCGTTGGGGCCGAGAAGTCCGAACACTTCGCCGCGGTACACGGAGAACGTGGTGCTGGCCACGGCAGTGAAGTCGCCGAATTTCCGTACAAGGTCGCGCACTTCAATGACGGTCTCTTGCGCGTTGACGGCGTCGGTTGTGCCGGAGGGAGAAAAGGGGCGCTTGACGGAGGCGTCGGAAACGTTTTTCCGGGGGGCGGAACCGGAGGGGGGCCAATCCGCGGAGGGGAGAGGCGGTTTTGGTACGTCTGTTCCCTGAACGTCCGGATTTCGGTGCCTGAGCAGGAGCATGAAGCTGTCTTCAAGGCGTGGCGTCACGTTTGAACAGTCTTCGGGGCGCAGACGCAGATTTCCAGAAGAAGGAGAGAGCAGTTCTTCGGGAAGGCCGTTTTTGCCGCGCTCCGGCGGAAGAACGAAGCGGACGTGATCGCCTTCCGGTACGGCGTCCATGACAAGGGAGGGCTGATCGAGCAGCCATGCCTGAAGATGCCTTGCCCTGATGCCTTCCGGTACGGCAGTGGCGTAGCAGAGTCCCTGCGTGAGTCCCCGCAGCGCTTCCGGCGCCCCCTGCGCCAGAACGGCCCCCTCGTGCATGACGACCACGTTGTCGCAGCGTTCGGCTTCGTCCATGTAGGCGGTGCTCACGATGACGGAAAGCTGCTCCTCCCGCACCATTTTCGTAATGATGGCCCACAGTTCCCGCCGGGAAAGAGGATCCACGCCCACGGAAGGCTCGTCGAGAAGCAGCAGCTCCGGAGAGCGCACCAGCGTGCAGGCCAGCGCCAGCTTCTGCTTCATGCCGCCGGAAAGCCTGCCCGCAGGACGCGCCGTAAAACGCGCAAGATCGGTCATGTCCAGAAGTCGGGCGAAACGCTCTTTTCTGATTTTTTCGGGAATGCCGTGCAGGTCGGCATAGAGATTCATGTTTTCCATGACGCTCAGATCCTCGTAAAGACCGAAGCGCTGGGGCATGTAGCTGATGCGGCTCTGAATTTCCTGAGCGTGCCGCACAATGTCGCGTCCGAGCACGAAAAGTTCACCCGAGCTGGGGGAAAGAAGACCGCATATCATGCGCAGGAAGGTGGTTTTGCCCGCCCCGTCCGGCCCTACGAAGGCCGTCATGCTGCCGCAAGGCACGTCGAGACTGAGCGAAGAGAGCGCCGTGACTGTCGTTTTCCTGTCCGTAAAGGTCTTGCCCAGAGCGCGCGCGCTGACAGCGAGAGGGCTGTTCTCCTTCGGAAAGGAAGTCTCCTGCAGGACGTTGTTTCGTTCGCTAGTCGTCATGGCGGCCCCCGGCCGCGTCTTCATGAACGATGACGCTTACCGGCATGCCGAGACGGAGTCTGTCTCCGGCATCGTCGGTTACGATGCGCACTTCATAGAGCAGCGAGGTGCGCAGATCTTCGGTCTGTACGCTCTTGGGCGTGAATTCCGCCGTGGGAGAAATGTAGCCCACGTGACCGGGCACGGGCTCCGGGAATGAGTCGGTGAGAACGTCGGCCCTCATGCCGTGGCGTATGCGGCCGAGCTGAGGTTCCGTCACATAGGCGCGCACCCACTTGGGCGAGGTGAGGGACAGAAGGAACACGGGCGTGGCGGAAGAAGCCATGTCGCCGGGCTCGAGCAGCCGGGAGGAGACCACGGCATCCGTGGGGGCGTAAAGCTCGCCGAGAGCGATGTTGTGCTGCATGATGGCAAGGGCAGCCTTTGCCGAATCGAGCTGGGCTGCGGCCATGGCGATGTCTTCGGCCCGGTAGCCTTCGCGCAGAAGATTGAGCGCATGAGCGGCCTCGTCGCGCTGCCCCTGCGCCACGCGCAGGGAGGTTTCGGCGTTTTCCTTTTCCTGCTGGCTCACGGAATTGCCCCGGCGCAGACTGGCCATGCGCCGGTCGTTGCGACGCGCCTGCTCCAGCGAGGCCTCGGCCGTGCGCAGCGCCGCTTCCGCCCGGGCGATCTCTTCCGGACGGTTGCCGTTCTTCATCTTGAGCAGATTCTGTTCCTGGGCGGCGATGTCTGCGCGCAGTCTGTCGGCTTCAAGACGGAGACTCGTCACGTCCACGCGGGCAAGAAGCTGGCCTTTCTTCACGCTGTCGCCTTCTTCCGCAAAAAGATCCGAGATGCGCCCGCCCTGCTCGAAGGCCAGAGATACCTGACGGATGTCCACGTTGCCGTACAGCCTGAGACCGTCTTCGGGCGCGACGGGGGAGGAAAGGCGCCAGTAAAGAGCGCCCGCGGCGCCGAGAAGAACGACGGCAAGAATGACGGTTATCTTTTTCATGGCGGCTCTCTTGTTGCTTGAGAAGAAAGAGCTTTTTTCTTCTTTTCAGGGTAGGAACCTTGCCGTTTAAAGTCAAATATAAAATTCAATTTTATGTTTGAATTTGACGTTTGAAATATTTTGCCGTAGCTTTTCTTCATGGAACAGGCATACGCATATCATCAGAGGAAGCGGAGCGCGCCGCGCCGGGACGGGCTTTCCACCCGCGGTGTGGTTCTCGAGGCCGCGGGCCGGGTTTTTGCCGAGCTCGGCTATGAGAAGGCCACGAATCGGGAGATCTGCGGACGGGCCGGCGTCAACGGAGCGGCCATCAACTACTATTTCGGCGGTAAGGAAGCGCTGTACGAGGAAGTGCTGGTGGAGGCTCACCGGCAGCTCGTGAGCATGGAGGAGCTCGGCGCGGTCATGAATGCGGGGGCCGATTCCAGAGACAAGCTGCGTGCCTTCATTGAGCTTGCCGTGAGTGCGGCCCGGAAGGCTCCAGATCTGTGGGCTCTGCCCGTGCTTCTGCGCGAAGTGGCCTCTCCTTCTTCCAATCTTCCTGCGCCCCTTGTGAACAGCATGCTGCCCAAGCTCAACATGGTGCGCAGTCTCGTGTGCGAAGTGACCGGCCTTGAGCCCGATGCGGAAAAGGCCTCGCACGCTGCGGCCATGCTTCTTTTTCCCTGTATGTTCCTCGTGCTCTTTCCTGAAAAAATACAGACGATTCTCTTGCCGGGCTTCATGGAAAGGCCGGATACGCTGATCGAGTCCATGGTAAGCTACGTCATGGGCGGACTGAACGCGCTCGGAAAGCATGATTAGCTGTTTTTGACGGCTTTTGCATGGTCTGGAAGGGACTGGAGACAGGAGCCGTTTAACATGAAGAAGGCCGACGGACAGGCGCTGATGGCGTCATGTTCGTCGGCCTTCTGGCGGAGAAGCGTTATGTCGGGAGGGTTCCGCTGAGGAGGAAAAACGGAACGCCTTTGTCATGCTCAGCGGTTGTAGCCGCGTCCCATGCCCATGCCCTGACCCTGGCCCATGCCGCGGCCGTATCCGTAGCCGTCATGATGGCGGAACTGGGGGCAGGGCAGACCGGCCTTTTCCATTTTGGCGAAAAATTCGTCGTTCACGGTGCGGATCTGGGTACGCAGCTTGGTGATGTCGGAGGCGAGCTGACGCAGTTCTACGGGAGTGGCGTTGGGATTGCGGGAGAGAGCGTTCAGCGTCATGCGCTTTTCCATGAGGCTGTCGCGCAGGGGGGTGATGGCGGCGTAGCGCTCTTCGTGCAGCTTGTCGAACTGGGCCTTCTGTTCGGCGGTGAGGTTGGGCAGAACCGGGCAGGAGGCAGCCTGATATCCGTGACGGCCGTGGAAGTCGGGATGCGCCATGGCGGCGACGGGAATGCTGGTGGCAAAGATGATGGCGGCGAGAGAGGTGACGATGGTCTTTCTGGTCATGGCAGGTTCCTTTTGAACGAAGTAGTGAAGGAGGGAAGGAGTGATGTGGACCACGGGGTCAGTATATAGGCAACGACGCGATTCCTGTCACGTTTCAAACTCTTTCGCGCTTTCTTTCGGAAGGAAAGATACGGGCTCTGCATCGGGCCGGAAGCGCGGAGCGAAGGCCTGATTCTGGCGCTTGGGGGAACGTACGGGACGGCGGGTGCGCATGATGATGCTCTGCAGAAGGGCGGCATACGCAGCGACAGGCCGCCTGTCGGAAATAAGGTTTAAGACAATTGGCTGATAAGAATGAATTTTTTGTCTTCAATCCGCTAATGGAATCTTACGGCCGTTTTTTTCAGGATTGTTTCCTTTTCTTGCAGAACGCGGCCGAAAAATTTTGCGGGTGACGAAAAAAAGAGATGCGTTGAGAACAGGGGCAGGAAAAGGGGAGGAAAACGTCGTGACGGGGGAATGCATTCGGCCCTGCGGAACAGGCCCCGGCGACATTCTGGCAGCAAAGGAAGAACGAGTGTCCTTCGCGTCTGAGCCGCAGAGCACGGCTCATCAGGCCCGGCTCGGACTGCCGCTTCAAAGCGGCGTGCGGTTTTTCTCCCGTCTTGTCGAATGTGTGGGGGGGGCAGGCAAGGTTCCGGCGAGGCCAGGGGGCGGGGATGCTCGAGCATTGCGTCCTGCCTTTCTGTTCGGAATGCGGCAGGGAAGAAGAATGTGCATGTCTGTACGGGAAGACGCGGGCAGAACGCGTGTCTCTGTGTGGCGGGCAGGGTGCTGGACGCTTTTCTCCCGTCAGGTTTCATGCTGTCGATTAAATAAGAAGAGCCGGAAGGGATGCGCTGATGGCGTCATGCCTTCCGGCGTTATGCTGCAGAAGAAGAGTGTCAGGCGTCAGTGGAAGGACGTTCTCCCGGAAGTGTCGGGGGAGCGGCGTTTTTCTGACTAGGTTCAGGACTCATTAAATATAAAAGATGACAATGGCAGCGAGACAAATAGCCGAAAAGAACGTGTGGGCACA
>NZ_CALUWV010000053.1 GCF_944324575.1 uncultured Mailhella sp.
AGAGCGGGTGACTGTTAATCACTAGGTTGGCGGTTCAAGTCCGTCTCGGGGAGCCAAATTTTTCAAGGGGTTATGACATTTTGTCATAACCCCTTTTTTCGTCCGGCACCCACCGGGCACCCACCAGAAATAAAAAGAGCCCTCAAAGAGGGCTTATTTTTTAGTTGCGCTTAACCCGCTAGGGGCTGTCTCTAAATAAGTTCTCGACTTTTCTTCTTTCTGTTGTTTTGATGTCTGGCATGAGCAGACACGACATTTCAGACGAAAAATGGGCCATAATCGGGCCTATGCTGGTAAAGCCCCGTACGGAAACCAGAGGCCGCAAACGTAAGGATGACCGTCTGATGTTTAACGCCATCCTGTGGCTCATGAAAACAGGAGCGCCATGGCGGGACTTGCATCCAGAGTTCGGGCCTTGGAAAACGGTACATAAACGCTTCCTCCAATGGGCTAAACTTGAAGTCTGGGATGACATTCTTCGAATGTTATCCATAAACGCCGAGCCTGATGCTATAATTATTGACGCCACCTTTATCAGGCTGCACCAACACGCTACCGGCGCAAAAGGGGGCACTTCCATCAGCAGATCGGTCGCAGTAAAGGCGGATTAACCACCAAGGTTCACGCTGTGGTTGACGCCCTCGGCAATCCTTTGCGCATTCACATTACCGCAGGGAATGTAAATGACATTGTTCCCGCATGTGACCTGATAGAAGGGTTACTGGCAGAAAAGCTCCTTGCGGACAGAGCATATGATGCCAATAAGCTACTGGCATTGGCGGAACGCCAAAATCACGAAGTGGTCATTCCGCCAATGCCAGGCCGACGGATTCAACGAGAGTATGACAGTCATGTATACAAAGAGCGCCATCTTGTTGAATGTTTTTTTGCCAAGCTTAAATCATTTCGCAGAGTTGCTACTCGATATGATAAGCTGGCCATAACTTTTAAAGCATCTGTCATGCTGGCATCATGCCTTATTTGGCTCCAGTAAACTATTTAGAGACAGCCCCTAAGAGGGTTGAGCGGGCTTTGAAAATTTTCGCGCCTCTCCCTTTGGAGAGGTTTTTTTGTTTTGGGGAATGGGTTGAGCGGGGGAGGGGGAGAAGGCCAGAACTATAACATTCTGATAGTTCTCTGAAGAAAAAGCAATTGCTCATGGGATAACTTTTCTAAGAATATATTTAATTCTTTAATGATGTTTTCCCTTTCTTCTTTTTCTGCAAAATTAAGTAGCTCTGAAAGAGAAATAGAGAGCCTTTCGGCTAGCAGTTTAAGAAAATAAATAGAAATATTGCGCTTACCAGCCTCGACTTCACTGAGATAGCGAGGACTCATATTAATAGAGTCGGCCAATTGGGCTTGAGATAGACCTTGTGCCACTCGTAAGATTTTTATCCTGTTACCCAATTTTTTTAGAAAATCGTCTTCGCTGAAGGTCTCACCCATGATTGTTTGACTCCTTTTGGGTGAACTTTAGGGAATTTTTTTTCTTAAAATATGAACTATAGTTATTGACTTTATGGTCTTGGTATGAATTAAATATCATTATTTCTGAGGTGGAAAAGTTTAGGAGAAATAGCGAACCCATTTTAACCATATATTGCGACAAGGTTTTTTGTCTTTGTCAAATAGGGAGGAAACATGATTAAAGTAAGAGCTCTGTTGGTTGTGTTTGTTATGGTTACCAGTCTTACGGCCTGTCTTCCAAGTGTCGGGGGAAGTTCATTCTCTCAAGATGAACTAAGTAAAAACCTGATAGCTGGGATAACGACTCAAGATGAAGTTCGTAAAATGTATGGAGAGCCGACAGAAATTTCAAAGTCCAGCAAGGGAGATGTCTGGAAATATATTGAAAAACCTTCAGCTGTAAGCAATATGTTTTCAAGAGTAGTACAAGACACAGGTGCGGCGGCTCTTGGCCAAGCAACTGCCCATGTAGGGTTAGCCGCAGCAGATAAAGGTGGAGTGATTGGGGGTGTGGCTGCCGGTTCTGCCATGAATTCAGTTGGAAATAATGCTACAGATGCGATAAATGATAAAGTACAGAATGCAGAAAAAACTTTAATTATATATTTTGACAAGAGAAAAATATTAAAAGAATTTTTAATTTATTAGTATTATACAAGTAATAAGAGTCATCTATACATAAGTAGTTGACTCTTATTTAATAATTGTGAGGATATAGTATGCGTTTTTACTTTGTGATAATTTCATTATTGTGTGTATTTTTCTTCGGATGTGCGAATCATCATGCTATGCAAAAAAAAGTAGAATATGCCAAGGGCCAAAGTATTATCGTTGACTTTTATATAGATAAAACAACAGAAAGTGAAATCGTTAACGCTCTGGGAACCCCTGTTGAGCGAGTAGAATATTTTGATGATGACGAGTGGTGGGATTTAGGGTATCCCAATTGCTACGAATCAGGAGCGGATACAGTAAAACATGTAAAATTGACATATAATGGAATGTATATAACAAAAAAAGAAATTAATAAAAATCATATAAAACTTCTTGATCATAAAATTATCGTTAATTTTCATCATTTAAATGGACAAATTGTTACACAAACATATGATAAGCAATTTTCTCTTATTATACACAATGGAAAGCTAAGAGGAATACCAGATGGTTCAGATGGACGTACTGGTATCTGTATACCTATAGTTGATCATAGGTAAGCATAACTACTTACTTTAATAAAAATCGCTAAGAGCGTTCGCCCTACGAATTGACTAGCGATTTTAAGTAAGCGCCGATAAACTCGCCGTTCCCAATTTCTCCGGTCACGTTCTTCTCTTTCTGCAACCCGCGCAACTGTTCAATAATCTCTTCCGCTGCCCCCAAAGGGATTGCCCCCTCTGCCGCCTGTTCAAGAATGGCACGGCGCGGAGCGGGGCAATCTGCGTCAGGGAGGGTAAACTCAAAAGGCACTTCCACCGGTTTCAGTTTGGGGAGGCCACGCTCAAGGATAAGCTTTTGCGCTTCAGTGTCTCCGTTCATGGCGCGGTCCACGACAAGCGGCAAAACCTTCTCAACCGCGTCACGAAGCATAGCCAGTTGCTTGTTGATACTTCCTTTGGGTCTTCCTGCGGGATTACCGGACTGTCCGGGGCGAAAAGGCATACTGTTCTCCTTTTGATTTTTTCAGTGAAAAAGTTGCGGGGGTATATATTTTTTTAACGGGACAGACGGGACATCGGGACATGATGGGGCGTGTTATGTCCCGCTGTCCCGTTTGTCCCGTTGTTTTTTATATACCCCCTGCAAAATATTAGTTGTCGTAAATGCTGATGGCGTACACGCTGGCTCTGCCGACGTCGGAAACTTCTTTAGGAAGTTTCGTGGTGTACCTGTCGTTACTCTGGCGAATCAGCAGCCCCGCGCTCATCAATGCCTTGCACGCTCTGTCTGCTGGAATGCCTTGGCAGAGTTCATTTTTAAACACGTTGGTCAGAATATAGTAGACGGTCTTACCCTGCTTTGTTTGCCTAAAACCTGCCCGGTTAGTTGTCTTGCCAACAGCTACTTCAGGAGAATCCAAATCAACAAACCTGCTCGGCCCGTGAAGCTCAAGAAACTGTTTCGTCCGCTCTACAATCTGAGCATCCTCAAGAGCTCCCGTTGTACCCCGTTCAGCAATCCAGGCATCAAAGCATTTCTTGATACCTTGGGTTATGTCATCGGTGGATAAAGGTAAAACTCCAGAGATGGAGGCCAGCAGGCCAGCCGTTTGACATAGAGCAAACCGCGCGGCGGCTCGTTTGACCTGTCCATCATCCGCTGGAGTGCAGAGTTGATTAAGCGAGGCGTCTAACAGCATCCTTGCCGTAGGTAACAGGTCATTCAGCTTGGGAATGATGCTGTTAACGAATGCAGGCCCGGCAGTACCATAATACAACGCGGTCACTTTTCGTAAGGTATCGGCAAGTTCACGCGATGAAGCCGCGCCGTTAAGCTCCTCAAAAATCCCCATATCAGCCCCGGCGTCAGCGGGGATATCCAGAATCCGCACAACCTGCCCGGCCCGTGTAGCCCGCTTTTCCTCGGCAAGCTTGGCGGCAATGCCGACTTCCCCTGTAGACAGAATCATTGTCCGCCAGAAACGCACATCCCGCGCGGCTCCTGTGCGGGTTGCGCGTTGTTTGCCTTGACCGTTCCCCAGCATATAGGAAGCCTCATAAAGCACCTTTGACGGAGCTTGAGAAAGTTCATCGAGACAGAGAAGAGTATCACTATGTAAAGCGGCCTGAGTTTCAAAGCCGTTGTCAGTGCCTCTCCATGTGAGGATATAGCCGTTGGATACGGCTCCCTTGCCCCAGACGCTTGCGGCCATGAGCAGAGCGGTAGTTTTTCCGGTTGAACTTGCGCCCACGAAATTGAATCCTCCCGACTCCTGCCCTAGTAGATGGAGCAGCGGCCCGGCGCACGCCGCGCAAAGCGCAAGGATAAGCCTGCTGTTTCCCTTGGCATGGGAGGCAATGAGCTCCTTCCATTCGTCCAGCGTACCGGATTGGCTATAGGGGTTCTGTCTGGGCGGACTGAGTAGAATAACCTTCCCTTTTTTAGAATCCGGTAGAATTTGTTCAGGGAGAACAAAGACATCGCCATGCCAGCCTGTGCAGGGAACGCCCAGCAACCGCCGAGAAGGTTCAAAGCTGGTAAGATAGCAGTGTACAAATTCGGGCCCCCTCTTGCCCCCCTGTATAGCCCAACCGCCCTGAGCCAGCGGAGTTTTCCACGCGGAACTGTCGTTGCTGGACAAGGCTTCAAGAGAGAGGGCTTCCCTGTGCAGTACGTTGTCGGGGTCATTCCATTCAACCAAAAGTCCCCAGTTGGAGCTTGCACTATCCCGGATATACCCCTGCACATAAAGAGGCGCTCCCAGTCGAATTTCTGTGGGAAGTTGCCCTTCCTTCTTGGCGGGTTCGGTGTAGTAGAGTCCAGCCCTATCCCCTGTACAGATGATGGAAAATCCGGCGGGGAACTTATCGGGAATTTCCCGAGGCGTTTGTTTGCCCTTTTCTACGGCACTGGAAAAAGTCTTGCTAAATTCCTGCTCGTCCATGTCGTCAGGATGGCAGTCTTGAAAAGCCTGCTTTGCGCGGTCATACAAGGTATTTTCTCCGAGGAGCCCTGAGGGAATAAAGCCCGCTAAACCGGCAACGACTTTAAAGAGGGTAGTGTTTCTTGTTCCCTCTTCGGCGTTGGCTATCTTCTGCATACCATTGGACAGCGCCTTGTCGATGTAAGGATGAAGTCCAAAGGTTTCATCCAGCTCAGAGGGTTGAGCGGGTCGTGCGGGGGTTGGCTTCTGTAACTGAACAAGATAGTCAATCCACGCTTGCGGCAGGGCAGCAGGGGAGAGGTTGTTATCCCATTTGTACTGTTTCCCGTTGGGATGAATGGAAGGAGGGACGACAACCTGTCCGCTGTTGGCGCGTATATCTATACATGCTCCAAGCTTTTTCACAGAGTTCCCAATTTCTACCCCGGCAGGATAGAGGAAGAAGAATTGCTTGCCTCCTCCGCCCGTTGTCTGGGAAAGGGTGTCAGGCAATTTACCCAGCTGGCTTTCAAGCTGTTCCAAGCTTGCAGGCCCGTCAGGCATATCTACATCAATAACAAGCAGGCTGCTTTTCTTGCCGCAGACAATGCCAATATTGCCGTTATGATGAGTAAAGATTTGCCTGATATAGGCTTCATCGGAGGAAGCCACATTAGGCCAGCCGCGAAGACAAGGCTCTTTCGTATGAGCAGTAAGAGGAATAGGTGCCCAACCCCGCTGACCGTATTCCAGGGCGTAGTCAAGAATGGTCTTCATGCCTTCACCTCCGTAGCAATGGTAGAATTGGCTTCCAGATAAGCATCGAGAGCCTTGCGGCTGTAGCGGATGTGCCTGCCGAGGCGAGAGAAGGGAATGCCGAGAAGACCGGTTACGCGGTCTTTATCAAGCATACTGCGAGAACAGCCGAGATATTCAGCGGCTTCCGGTACGGTGAGCCAAGTTCTTGTTGTGTCAGAAATAAGCATGATAGCCTCCTCAAAAAAAGATCTTGAGGAAACCTTATCAATCTACCGGAGAAGGAAAAAGGAAATGTGTATATTAGGGTATTTTTTGTTTTTTGATTTTTTAATATCAATTTATTGGTGCTGTTTTATATGATATTTAACTATGTTAGCATTCGCAGAAAAAAAAACACCCGCATGGCGGGCGCTTTTTTTATGAAATTTTAGGTCTTCCCCTTTTTCTTTTATACAGGGCTAATTCGGTAGAGTCATGGAAAAAATCACTAGCAGCGGTCTTTTGGAAAAGATGCCCTTTATCATTGGCTTTCATAGAAGTTGCTACTTTATCTATAAAATCATTTTCTGTTATTTTGTTATTATAGTCCTGAGAGCTGATGATATATGATGCCATGTTTCTACATGCTTCTTGAGTAGCTTTGATTTTATCGAGTTCTTTATTTGAACCTCCTTGATTTTTGAGAGGTTTATTAGGAACTCTTTTATTCATTTCATCAGGAAGACTGATAGTTTTTTTTGTTCGAGCCCATTGTATAAAACTATCAGGGGTAATTTTTGAGGGAAGGTTATCTCGTTCAAAGATATTTAGACATTTTTTGACATTATTAATATGCGGATCATTATATTCGTAAAAGCATTTTAAATTTTCACGGTATCCGTCACTAGGATTTTCAACATCTTTGATGCATTGTTCTATACATCCTCTAGGGCCACAGCAAATGAGGCGTATTGCTTCTCTATAATCCCATAAGGTAAGGTCAAACCAGTAGTCCCAGCGTTTAAGTTCGTCTTGTTTATCTTGTTCCGCCATTTTTTCGTTGAAAGACATTAGTGTTTGTGTGGTGTTATTTTCCATATAGCTTCTCTCCTGACGGGCTCGGGGTGCGTCCAAAACGCCCCCCGGTAAGGAGGGAGTCATGGGCGGTTGAAATTGTTAGCTCTGTTCCCTGTCCTCTATGGCGTGGGCAATCATGCTTGCCGCCTGTTCAGCCGCTTTTCTTGCCGGGTTCTCCTCAAGATGGGCATAGCGTTGTGTCGTGCTGGCGTTGCTGTGCCCGAGAATTTTTCCCACGATGGGCAAACTTGCACCTCCGTTGACCATAGCGGAAGCAAAGGCGTGACGCAAATCATTAAGCCTCCAGCCCGGTAGATTGGCCTGCTTCAGCACATCTCCCCATGCGTCCTTAATATTAACCATGTGTCCGCATTTGGAATCAGAAGGAAAAACCCACTGGTCTACTTGTGGGATACTATTCAGTACGACAACGGCGGGGGCTGTGAGTTGAAGAATTCTAAAACCTGTCTTTGAATCCGGGAGTCGGGCAAGCCCCTGTTCCAAGTTGATGTTTGCCCATTCAAGGGAAAGTATCTCTCCCACGCGTGCCCCGGTAAACATGAGCAGCCTGATTACCGCTGCCGCCTGTGGGGTGATGGTATCCACAAGGGGAGCCGTGCGCTTCTCTTTTGTCTTCTGCCGTTCATGCCATGTCATTTCCATACGGGAAAGCGTCTCTCCCAAGATACCCAGTTCATGAGCCCCCATGAAATTTTGCCGTTTCTTTTCCTTATATTTGGTTATCCCCTCGCAAGGGTTGGTGTTTCTTTCCCGATATCGGCAAAGCTCACACCAGTTGAAAAACTTTGAAAGCACAGCATAAGCGCGGTTGGCCTGATAAGGCGTTTCCCTCAGTCGTGCATGAAAACCGGCAACATCGGCGTATGTCACATCTTTGGCCCGCATCTTGCCAAAACAAGGAAGGATAAGCTTTTCGATAAGCCTTTCATAGGATTGTCGGGTTTGCGGCTTGAGCTTGGCAATATGCTCATCCCTGAATTTTTCAAGGGCCTCCTTCATGCTCAGAGCTTCCTTATCTTCCTGAATCTGCTTTGCCGGGTCTTGTCCGAATTGAAGGCTTGCGGCCATCAGCTTTGCTTTTTCCCTTGCCTGCTCCACGGTCATCACGGGAAAGCTGCCAAGCTGAACCCATTTCTTTTCAAAGCCCCTCCCTTTGCCAAGGCGGTAGGTGTAATAGAAAGACTTGTGCCCCGTCGGACTGACGCGCAGAGCAAGCCCGGGCATACCGTCGTCAAAAAAGGTTTGCCGCTTCTCGGTTGCCTTGATTGCCTCAATTTCACGCTTGGTAAATTTCATCTTCTCAGCTCCTTTTGTGGGGTCAGGTACCCACCGGGTACCCACGAGAAATAAAAAAACGTCTTACTTGATAAGAGATGATACAACTAATATGCTTTGAGTACAATAGGTTTCCAAAGAAAAGAAACGTAAAACAACTAAGCGACAGAGACTGTTAATCACTAGGTTGGCGGTTCAAGTCCGTCTCGGGGAGCCAAAAGAAAGCAAGCCCTTACGATGAATGTCGTAAGGGCATTTTCTTTTAAGGCCGTCAGACAGTTGAGGGAGCGGAAGTGCCCGGGCAGAAGCTCTTTCGCTTCGGCAATGGCAAAAGGCTGCATCTGAAAGGCTTCTTTCGAGGATGCGGCGTTGCCGCAGGCTTTTTTGGGGGGCGCCTGCTTCCCTTTGCCGGAGGCAGGCTGAACGAGTTCGGACGGGAGCGTCCCTGAAAGGCGGCGCTGTTTACGGCTCGCTGCTGCCGTCGTCATACCAGACGACGGTGAGGGACTGACGGGCCCGGGTCATGCCCACATAGATCAGGGCATGGCGCTGAGAATCGGATACGCTGGATGCATGGTGTGCCTCCCATGATGAGCGGCGTCCGTCCATGGCTGTAAGAAGCGAGCGAGCCCGACCTTCGGCCATGGAGAGCGGCAGAATCAGAGTGACGTGGGCAAAGTCCATGCCTTTCATGCTGTGTATGGTGGATATGACCACGGAGTCCGTGGTAGTGTCGTAGCGCAGCTTTGTGCGGTCGTCCTCGACCGGCCACTGCGAAATGAGGCCTTTTGCGGCCAGATCTTCGGCCAGAAGCGTAGAGAGGCGCGTCGTCTGCCCTTTTGTTTTGTCACGGGCGTAAAGTACGGCCATGTCGCCCTGCCGCATGCCGAGCCTGCGCATGCGCACGGTTTCTTCCGCCGCCAGAGCAGAGGCTTCCTGCAGGAAGGTGGCATGGAGAACCCTGGGCATATCGCCCTGATTGACGCCGAGCGCCTCATCATCAAGAAACGTTTGTCCGCCGAGCCAGTCTTCGGCAAAGGCCATGATCTGCCGAGTGCAGCGGTAGCGTTTTTTCAGCGTCGCCGTTTTCATGCCGCGTATGTTCTGCCATGCCTCGGGGCAGCTTGAGGCATAGAGATGCTGGTCGGCGTCCATGGCCGCAAGAAGGGGCGTTTCCGGTCTGAGGATACGTTCCACCATGCGGACCATGGAGGCGCTGAAATCCTGCGCCTCATCCACGAATACCGCGTCCCAGCGTCCGATGACGGAAGAGTGTCCCGCTTCCAGCTCTTCCAGGGCCAGTGTCTGAATGGTTTCATAATACTCGCCGTTCTGCCTTTCTTCTATCCGGTCGCCGAGAATGCGGGAGGCCAGAGCGTATACCGGCATGACTTCCACGCCATCGGGGCCGAGAGGCACGGCCCGGGCGGAGAGAAGACGGCGTATGTATCCGGCAAGGCAGAGATTGAAGCACAGGAAGAGCGCCCGTCGGCATTGTCCGTGCCGGATGAGCTCTGCGGCGCGGCTGGTCAGTACCAGAGTCTTGCCGCTGCCTGCTGCTCCCTTGAGCAGTCTGCGTCCGCCGGAAAGCCGGAGTGCTTCATTTTGCTGCTCTTCATCGAGAACGGCCAGTCTTTTTTCACCGTTTTCCCAGGATGGCTCTGGCATTTCCACAATGACCGACGAGCCGAGTTTCTGCTTTACGACGTTCAGCAGAGCGGCGCCGGATTCCCAGGCAAAGAGGGAGGGAAAATGTTCGTTGAGAAAGGCCTGAAAGGCCTCTCCCTTGTCGGAGCTGTGCTCAATGCGCTCCAGATCATCCTGAAAGAGTGTGGTTTCCGGTCTGGCAAGGCCGCTTATGGACGCGTCCTGGCGGAGGCGGCGCAGATAGTCGGCACGGGTGATGTTGGGAAAGATGATGCCGCAGTGCAGGGGGAGCATGAAAAACTTGCCCCCCGGGCGCTGGAACAGGCTTTTCATTCTGTTGAGGTACATAAGCGACTGTCCCAGCGGCGAGGTGCGGCGCATCACGTCCCAGCCGGTGCGGAACAGAACGGTCTGTCGGTCTGCGGAGACGACGTAATCGAGCGACCAGTCCTTGATTTCCAGCACGATGAGGCCGTTTTTCGGCGCATAGAGCACGAAGTCCGGCGACTCGTCCCCCAGCATGGGGTTCATCCACCCGGTGAAGGAAGAGGGGAGCTTTTCCAGAAGATGAAAAAAGCGCTGTTCGCCCGGTGTGGCATCCGGGGGAATTCGGGAAGGGATCAGGACTGCCATGTCAACGTTTCCTCATCATTTGCAAGAAGTTCGAGCATCCGGCCTTCCAGGGGAAGATGCAGCCAGCACCGGCAGGCTCTGCCCATGACACGCAGGGCCCGGACATAGTCCGTCTGACGGGCGCCGTACTCTTCAATCAGATGCTGTTTCAGTTCTTCATCCGTGAACTGTTCGTAATCGCCGCACTTGTGGTCGATGATGAGACAGGAACCGGCGGTGCCGTCATGGTGCACGACTTCGGCCAGCATGTCGAGCCTCATGCTTTCCGTGCGGAACCGGTCTCCTTCGCTCGAGGTTTCGACGTATGTTTCTTCCAGCGGCCATTCCGTGTGAATGACGAGTCTGTCGCCCGGAACCCTGTCGGCCCGGGTGGCAAACCATTCGTTGAGGGCGTCCCGCAAAGCGTCGCTCATGCGTCGAAGCGGTGATTCGGCATGATTCCACAGAGGAATGGGGCGGTTCCACAGCTCGCACAGATGGGCAAGGCGCTTTTCCATGCGGCCGGAACGCTCTTCCTCGAGACGCTGCTCGTCGCTCATGCCGAAGCAGATGGCAAACCATCCGTGCACCATGTTGCCGAGCTGCTTTCGGCTGACGCCGGGAGCGATGCCCGAGGTGTCCGCAACCCGCCCTTTAAGCACCGTCAGCCAGCGACCGAGCGGAGCGGCCTTTTTTTTCGGTGTCGAATTTTCGACCGGAGCGGGTCTTGTGGGAAAGAGATGATCCTTATGCGTCACCGTCATGGCCTGCGCGATGCGACCTGCGGCGTCGTCGGTATTGATGAGTCGGACATGGAATGTGGAACCGAGAAGCGAAGCTTCGACGTCTGTGTCGGATGCGGCGGCCTCGGCCATGGCTGCAAGATCGCGTTTGAGCGTTTCATCCGTGAGAAAAGGTTCCAGCCAGGAAAGCTGTATGGTTTGTTTCCGGCTGAAGTCCGCCGTGAGGACAAGAACGTTCCTTGCACGCGTCATGCCCACATAGAGCAGACGGAGGGTTTCTTCCTGCTGTCTGCGGTCGGCCTTTGCTTTGGCATCGGTCAGCGTGTCGTTGACGGGATCAAGTGTCGCGGCTCCGCCAAAGACGTTCGGACGCCATGCCAGAACCCGGTCTTCGAGCGGGTTGCGCAGCGCCGCCGCGACGGGATTGTCTGTCTGCGGCAGACTGAAGGCCCGGGGCTTCCAGATATCGCCGGCGGGCTTTTTGCCGGACAACCCGTAGAGAACGACGACGTTGCGCTCAAGCCCCTTGGATTTGTGATAGGTCCAGACCTGTACCGCGTCTTCTCCGCCGGAGGCACGGCTGCGTTCCTCTTCCTCCAGCCAGTCGAGCCAGCCCTGAGCCGTTGCAGGCGCGTGCCTGCCGTGCATGGCGGCTTCGTATTCCCGGGCGAGCGCCCGCAGCGCTTCGAGCTCGGCCATGCATGTTCTGCCCCTGCGGCGGGCCGCTGCCCGGCGGAAGGCGTCCGTAGCGTTCATCACCTCGTCGAGAAGCTCGGCAGGGGAGAGAACGGCGAGCCGTGTCCGTATGTCTTCAAGGTCATGAAGGAAGGGAATGCCGTCGGCAAGACGGTCGTTTTCTGCGGCGTCGAACCAGTCGTCCCCTTCGTGGAGACTGCGGAAAAGGCCGGCAGCGGAGAACCTGTCGTCGGGGTACAGCGTGAGACGAAGGGCGTTCAGGCAGAAGCTCACGTCTTGCTGGTTGAGCAGTCCCTTGCGCTCGGCGCAGGCGGAAACGCCCAGAGCCTCCAGCGCGTCGGCCAGTTCGACGCATTCGTCGTTGGTGCGGCACAGCACGGCAATGTCGCCGGCCTGAACCATTCTCGTGTCCGCAGTGGCGTTGCTGCCGAAGTCCTTCGTGCAGGCCACGGTGAAGGCGGGATTATTGATCATGCCGGCGATGCTGTCGGCAAGAGCGGCAATCGTTTTGGCTTTTTTTCGGTTCTCCGGGCTTTCGAACAGCCAGAAATGCAGCGACTGAATGTTTTTTTCCAGAGCTGCGCGCAGCACTTCCCGACCGGGCTCTTCCAGCAGACTTGTGGTATTCAGCGTTGCGTCAGGAGCACCGAGCAGGTTTTCCCGGAATGATTCGGGAACATGCGAGAAAAAGGCTCCGGCAAAGCGGCAGATGGCAGGCAGGGAGCGCCGGCATACGCGGAGGGATCGTTTTTCCCACAGAGGCTCGGGCGTGCCCGACCGCGTGAGTTCTGAATCCGCTCCACGGAATCCGTAGACGGACTGCTTGTCGTCTCCGGCGAAAATGACGCGGCAGCTGCATCCGCCGCTTTGGAGAATGTCGCAGATAAGCTGGAAGATGCGCAGCTGTATGGGGCTCGTATCCTGAAATTCGTCTACGAAAAGCACACGGAATCTTCCTTTCAGCCTGTCTTTTACCGCCTTTTCGGCGAGAGCGTCGCAGGCCATGCGCTCCATGTCGGCAAAATCCACGAGACCGGCGCTTTCCTTGGCGGCCCGGAAGGCTTCCGTGGCTTCGGCGGCAAACTGGAACGTTCCTCTGACGAGTTTCAGAACGTCGTTTCGAAACGTCCGCAACCCGAAGACGCGGCGGCCAAGCTCGTTGAGCTGTTCAACGTACTGCTGCAGATGATGGTCTTTTGCTCCGGCCGGGCGATTGATGATGGACAGCCAGTCCTTCCATCTCATGGCGTCCACGGGCAGGGCCGTCATGAACTCCACGTGCGCTTTTTCCTTGCCGCTGAGCTTTTTCGTCATGCCTGACGCTTTTTCTTCCTTTGAGAGTCTTCCGGAAAAATCATAGTTTTCCTCCCTCATCTGCACGGCCCTTGCTTCGGAGAGTTCGCGCAGCATGTCGGACAGCTCTCTGTTGTTGTCGGAAACGACCGGGGAGAGCATATTCATCAGATTCAGAATTTCTTTAGCGGACTGTCTCCCCATGGTCCGAAGACTGTCTTCCTTGCCGTTGACGCGGGCCAGGGCTATGAGTTCCCGGCAGGTGGCAAGAAAGGCGGGCTCGGAATGGTTCCGCTTTTTAGTGTCGAATCCTCCTTCGAGACGAAACTCGGAGAACAGACTTCCGAGGTATGCGTATTTTTCCATGAGCGGAGCGATTGCCGTTTTGAAAAGCGCACGCTCGTCCTCCTCAGCAAGCTCTTCCGCTACGGGGGATATGCCGGCTTCCAGCGCATATTCCTGAAGAAGACGCAGACAGATGCCGTGCACTGTGCCTATGAATGATCCGTTTACCCTGTCGGCTTCATCATAGCGCTGCTGCTCGCACAGAGCGCGGCGTATGCGGTCCTTCAGCTCTGCGGCGGCTTTCCGCGTGAAGGTGACGGCAATGATTTCTTCCGGCCGGCACACGCCTTCGGGCATGCGGTAGACCTCCTCCACGTCGCAGCCGAGACATCCCAGATAGAATTTTTCCAGATTGTACGTCTTGCCCGTGCCTGCGTCTGCCTTGAGAACCAGGCGTTTCATGCCGTTTGTGCTGCTTTCGGCCTTCACTTATCATCCTCCTCGTCATCTGCCACTAGCAGGTTCACGCCGCAAAGTTCCCTGTAATCGCACCAGGAGCATGCCTCTTCGTCCGGGGCATTTCGGGCAAGGCCGAGACGTCCGGCCTCAAGTTCGCATCGCAGCTCGTGCCAGCGCTCGTCCACGTCCTGCCAGTGCTGCGCCAGTGTTTTTTTTCCGTCACTTGCAGCATGAATGTCGGCCTCGGGAAGAAGCAGGAACCATGCGTCGTCCAGATGCGCCGGGGAAGGGGCGGAACGTTGCTGATCTGCTGCGCCGCTCCCATGCTCCAGAAGGTAGTGATAGGCGGCAAGCTGCACGGGACATCCTTTTCTGGTCTGTTCCCTGTACGTCTTTCGGCGCGACCATTTCATGTCGACCACCAGACACGGCGCTTCGTCTTTTTTTCTGCCGAAAAGCAGATCGTAGCGGCCGTGCAGGGCCACGCCGTCAAGGTCTCCCTCGAGACTCTGTTCGGCGTTGAGGAAGACGAGTCCTTCCGCGTCGGTCCGGGCGCACAGACGGTTGAAGCTGCGCGTCAGCCGGTTCGCCATGTCCCTGAGCAGATGCTCGTGTTCCGGCAGCGCCAGGCGTGCGGCGCTTTTTGGGGCAAGACGGGAGAGCTGCTCGAACATGACGTCTTTTGTGACTTCAGGCATGGATTCGCCGCGGCGGGCACAGTCTCGTCGACGTTCAAGCTGCGCGGTCATGGCGGCGTGGGCAAGATTGCCGCAGGCTATCTGATCTGCGGACAGTTTTGCTCCTCCCCTTTCGAGTCTGAGGACGTTCTTGAAGTACCAGGCCGCAGGACAGGTCAGCATGGATTCAAGCGCCGAAGCCTGAATGCTTCCGGGCAGGGAAAGGGGCTCCTTTCTGTTTGCGTTCCAGGGGGCGGCATCCGCCGGCAGGGGCAGAGATGACCGCGAACTGAGATGGAAAAAGTCCCCGGACGTCTCTTCGACGGCACTGCCGTCGCCGGAGACATGACGCGTTTCACCGGTGAGCACACAGAAGGCGTCTTTTTCCACGGATCCGTTTTGCGGAAGCAGCGCGGCAAGGGGATGAGGCGAGCTTTTTTCGCGGCCGTGGAATCGAGGCTCGACGGTAATGACTCTGCGGCCGAAGATGAAGGGATTCAACTGAGCCAGCGTTCTTGCCCGTCGCTCGGTGGAGGTACAGAAAAGGGGCCAGCCTTTTTCCTGCAGCCAGCGCCGCTCTTCGTCGCTCCAGATGGAGGAGTCCCGGACGGCGCTGCCGTCGTCGGTGAAGTCCCACCAGATGACGGTGTCTGCCGGTCCCCAGAGCTGACCGGGATCGCTCAGCACGCTCCACGGCATGGCCGGACGCATGCTAGGGGCGCGTTCTCCGCTGCCGACCACGGAATCGAGGATTTTTTCGAACTCCTGAGCCGACAGCGGATCGTGTCTGTCCCGTACGATTTCCGACAGTCTTCGGCAAAGCTCGGCCGTCTTTCTGAGCTCGGCAGAAGGCTGTTTTTCAGCCCACTCAGCGAGCGACTCGGCGGCCCCGGCGAGAGCTGCAGGCGGTATGCCGGGCGTCCGGCGTGAGCGTTCTTCTGTGGCCTCCGGCGCGGGAAGAACGCGATTTTGCGGGCAGAACCAGCGTATCTGTTCCGCAAGCTTCTCATCCATAACGCCGTCTCGGAGGAAGACGGCG
>NZ_CALUWV010000054.1 GCF_944324575.1 uncultured Mailhella sp.
GCCGCGGCCAAGGGCGGCTACAAGCACTTCATGCTCAAGGAAATCATGGAGCAGCCGCGGGTCATCACCGACTGTCTTACCGGCCGCGTGACCGAAGAGCCGGACGGGAGTCTTTCCGTGCATCTTCAGGAGCTCGACGCGCTTTCTGTGCCTTCGCGCCTGCACATCGTGGCCTGCGGCACGTCGTACAACGCCGGGCTGTGGGGGCAGCAGCTTCTGGAAAACGTGGGCGGCATTCCCACAGATCTCGACATCGCCTCGGAGTTCCGCTATCGCGATCCCATCATCCTGCCGGGCGAGGCGGTCATGGTCATCAGCCAGTCCGGCGAAACGGCGGACACGCTTGCCGCGCTGCGTCTGGCCAAAGAGAAGGGCGCAAAGGTCATAGGCCTGTGCAACGTGGTGGGGTCCTCCATCGCGAGAGAGGCCGATGTGGTGCTCTACACCCAGGCCGGGCCGGAAATAAGCGTGGCATCCACCAAGGCCATGTGCAGTCAGATGGTGCTCATTGCGCTCATGGCGCTCTATTACGGTCAGCGCCGCAGCCCGGCCGTGCGCGACAGGGATCTTCTTGTGGCGCTGCGCGATCTTCCCGAAAAGCTTGCCGCCGCGCTTCCCGCCATGCAGGAGCGGGCAGGGCAGCTCGCGCTTCGCTTCGCTTCCTCGCGCAGCTTTTTCTATCTCGGTCGCGGTCAGTGTCACGCGCTGGCGCTGGAAGGCGCGCTCAAGCTCAAGGAGCTTTCCTACATCCACGCCGAAGGCTACGCCGCAGGTGAAATGAAGCACGGCCCCATTGCGCTCATCGACCCGCAGTTCCCCACCTTTGCGCTGGCGCTCGACAACGAGCTCTTCCCCAAGGTGAAGTCCAACATTCAGGAAGTGCTGGCAAGGCAGGGCCGCGTCATTGCGCTCGTGCAGGAGAGGGACGGAAAGATTCCCGATCTTTCCGTGGAGGAAACCTGGGTTCTGCCTGCGGCGCATCCCGTCATATCCTGCTTCTTTGTGCTGCCCGCGCTCCAGCTTTTCAGCTATCAGATGGCCGACTACCTCGGCAAGGACGTGGATCAGCCGCGCAACCTCGCCAAGAGCGTGACCGTGGAATAAGCCCGAGGATGAGAGTTTTCTTGCCATGGGAGCCCTTAGGGGCTACCATGGCCTCTCCGCGCTCCCGCGCATGCCGACTGTCCGGGCTCCGGCTTCGGCATCCCAGAACCGCCAACGGAAGTAATCTATGAAGAAGTTTGATCTCCGGCAGATGGTGGAGAAAAACCAGTTCGCCGTGAACTACAGGCGTATGTGGCCGTTCATCAAGCCGTTCTGGCCCATGGCTCTCCTGTCTCTGCTCATCTGCGTGCCCGTCGGCAGCCTCGACGCCGTCATCGCGCTGTTTCTCAAGCCCTATACCGACGTGGTCGTGGTGGGCAAGAGCATGGAATCGCCGTGGTACATTCCTCTGCTCATCGTGGGCTTCACCACGGTGCAGGGCCTTTTGAACTTCGGCGGCACCTACCTCAACACCTGGGTGGGCGGCAGGCTCACCATGGGGCTCAAGGCCAGGCTTTATGAAAAGCTGGTGGATATAGAGCCTTCCTATTTTGATACCACCACCTCGGGCGAAGTGCTCTTCCGCTTCAACTCCGATGCGGAACTCGCCTGTTCCGGTCTGCTCGGCAACCTGAAGAGCTTTCTTACGAGAATATGCTCGTCTCTTGCCCTTATCTGCGTGCTTTTTTACAACTCCTGGCAGCTTTCCATTCTGGCCATCGTCATTCTCGTGGTGGCCGTGGCTCCCCTCACCAAGGTGAAAAAGCTGCTCATGACGCTGGTCACGCGCAACAATACCTGCATGTTCCAGCTCAACACCACCTACAACGAAACCTTTTCCGGCAACCGCACCATCGCGGCCTACAATCTTCAGGAACGCCAGAAAAGCCGCTTCAACTCGCTTCTGAACGACGTGTTCACCCTTACCGTGGCCATGACGCGCCGCACCGCGTGGATCACGCCGTTCATGCACTTCGTCGTGTCCATAGGTCTCGGTCTCGCCATCGCCATGGGCAGCTGGCTCATCGTGCAGGGCACCATTTCGCCCGGCAACTTCGTGTCGTTCATCACCGCGCTGCTCATGCTCTACACTCCGCTCAAGAACATCACCAACGTGGCGGTTTCCGTGCAGCAGTCGTTTCTTGCCATCGACCGCGTGTTTTCCATTCTGGAGCGGCCGAAGGCCCTCAAGGAAAAGGATGAGACCGTTCCGCTGCCCGCGATAAAGCAGGGCATCACCTTCGAACACGTGTCCTTCTCCTACAAGAAGGGCGTGGAAGTGCTGCACGACATCAACCTCGACGTGCGCGTGGGCGAAATGCTCGCGCTCGTGGGCAACTCCGGCGGCGGCAAGAGCACGCTCGTCAGCCTGATTCCCCGTTTCTACGACGTGACGAAAGGCCACATCCGGGTGGACGGCACGGACATACGGGAATTCGCCCTCAACGATCTGCGTCAGCACATCGCCATGGTGTTTCAGGACAACTTCCTTTTCGACGGCACCATCAGGGAAAACATCCTTCTCGGCAATCCTTCCGCCAGCGACGAGGACGTGAAGAAGGCGCTGCACAATGCCTGTCTTTCCGAGTTCATCGACTCCCTTGAAAAGGGCGTCGACACCTACATCGGCGAACGCGGCATTCTGCTTTCCGGCGGTCAGAAACAGCGCGTGGCCATTGCCCGCGCCTTCCTCAAGAATGCGCCCATCGTCATTCTCGACGAAGCTACCTCCGCGCTGGACAACAAGTCCGAGGAAATCGTGCAGCGCGCCATAGACAACCTCATGCGCGACAAGACCGTGTTCGTCATCGCGCACCGTCTCTCCACCGTGAAGAACGCCAACCGCATCGCCGTCATCCACGAGGGGCGTCTTGCGGAACTCGGCACTCACGAGGAGCTCATGGCCATTCCCGGCGGCCAGTACCGCACGCTCTACAACATGCAGTTCAAGGCTCCCATCCATCACGGGAAAACGGAACAGAAGACGGAAGAAGTCGCCTGACGGCGTTTTCACAGGCTTTAAGAAAGGCGGCAGGCCGAAGGGGCTGCCGCCCTTCCTGTTTTAAGACTCCCGTCTGCGCCATGTTCGTGTTGCGCGGAGCCTGGTGAGGCCTGCTGCGGGACGGGGCGAGAGACGGCGCGTCATGCGGAAGGGAGCGCCGAAAGAGCCGCACGCGAAAAGAGGCAGGCAAGGGGAAGGCGCTGTTTCGTGCGCGCAGGCATGAGCGAAAAAAGCGGGAGCGGGGAAAGGCCGCGCGCCGTTACGGGGCGAGCGGTGAAAACGGGGGGCTTTCGGTGCTGGGCGGAGGAACGACGCTGTCCGGCCAGAGGAGGCGGGTTACGCGGACAAGGGGCGGAGTGGCCTTCCGTCTGCCGATGAAGAGGGGAGGACAAGCGCCCCTCGTTTTGGGGCGGCTTAAGGCGGCGCGCCATGCGGAAGGGATCATTCAGGAAAACAGGCAGGAGAACAGGGCGGCAGAAGCCGGACGCCTCGCGGAGCGGAACGCGTCATGCCTTGCCAGTTTTCTCCGTCTTGCGGTGAACCGGGGGCGGAAGTATGGCTCAGTCCCGGGGGCAGCGTCGGCGATTGTTTTCCGCACGCGCGTAGAAACGGCGTTTTTCCGCATACATGTTTTTGTCGGCCTCGTTGATCTGCTCGTCGAGGTTGCCGTGACTGCCGCGCCACGAGGTTCCGGCGGCGATGGATATGCTGTCCTGTTCCATGTTTTTCAGGGCGCTTTGGACATGGGCGTAGAAGGTGTTCTCGTCGGAGTCCCGGTCGATGACGATGAACTCGTCGCCGCCCGTGCGGTAGACCCTTTTGCCGAACGCGCGCATGAGATGGGCTGACGTGCGGCTGAGAAGACGGTCGCCGGCCTGATGCCCCAGAAGATCATTGGTTTTCTTCAGGCCGTTGAGGTCGAAGTAGGCGATGCCGAGTCTGCCGCAGTCTTTGCCGGACAGCGCCTCGCACACTTCGTTGAACTTGTTTCTGTTGTAGAGGCCCGTGGCCACGTCTTCAAAGTACATCTGATGGATGAAGGAGTGCTGTTCTTCGATCTTTTTTTTCTGCGCCTCGATCTGTTCCAGAAAGTACTTGCGCGACTCCATGGACATTTTTTCGGGAAAGCCGACGTCTCCGTCCGACATTTCCGTGTAGGGATTGGAAATGTGAAGATGGCAGCAGCGCGGACCGTCTTCGCTCCAGCGGAATACGGCAGTGATGCGCTGATGCACGCGCAGGTAGCTGAGCGATTCGGGCGAGGTGGAAATCCACGCCATGCCCGAACAGATGAAGATGTCCGGCACGGGCTGAATGACGTCGTAGAGTTCTTCGGCAATTTCGCATTTCGGCACGCGGCCTTCAAGGCTCATCAGAAAGGACGACACCTTTTCAAGGCCGATCAGATATTCCTGTTCCGCCGCGCCGAACCAGCTTACCTGCGAGTCGAGATGCGGCAGAATGAAGCCCGCGTCGTTTTCGCAGTAGTGCCTGTGCAGAAAAAGACTGGTCAGTTCCGAGATTCGTTTTTTTCTGTCTTCGTCAGTGTCGGGAACGGTGTTCATGGGAAAACCTCGCGCCGTTTTTCTATGTGATGACGACATGATTTTTTTGAAAGGGGAATGTCATGATGCATGATTTGGTGAAAGGAAGAAATGATATGTTCCATCAACAGCAATGGATATAGGAAAAAGATAAGCCATTATGGCAGGTTGATTCTGTGACGGCGTGCATGGTGCCGTTTTTTTCACAGAGTTTGAAAAAAAGATACGGCCTCCAGAATTTTTTTTCAAGAAAAAAGCAAAAGAGTCCCATGCGTTGATCCCCTGCTGCCGGAAGAGCCGCGAAGATGCCGGACGATGGAGCATGACGGGGAAGGGAGAGCGTTCCGCTGAAGGAGACGATGCGCACGGCAGAAGCGCCGGAGGCCCTGAACAGAAGGGAAGCCGCGGACGGAGGGGGAAAGAAAGGGATGCCCGCCGGAAAAGCGGCGATGGGCAGGACGGGAGCGACGCCGGGGAAACATTGGTGCGGCGGACGCCCCGGCGGCGTAAGGAGTCGGAGAAAGGAAAACGCGCAGCCGGAGAGGGCGGAGCAGGCACAGGAGGCGGGAAGAAGACAGAACGGGAGAGCCGGGCGCACGAAGATGAGGACGTGCCGCAGGAAGGCGGAGGCCGAAGTTCGTCTCCGGCGGTCGGCCGGGGCCGATGAAGGCTTCGATGCGCCAGAGCGCGGCAGGAGCGAGGCTTCGACCGTTTTGCCGCAGGGCGGCCGTACAGAACATGACGTTGCGCAGCAAGAGCAGATTCCCCGGGTCCGACCTTGTCTCCGGGGGCGGCGCAGAAGCCTGCACGGAGAGAAAAGGCGCTGGCCGGCACGGAAGAGTCGTGTCTTTGGCCCTGGCGGGAAGAAGTTCCGGTCATGTCCGGCCTGAGGTCGGCACGACCGCAGCTCCGAGGAGCGTTTCCCTTCCGGCCGGCGTCGTTGAAAGGCATGGCCCCACGGCGCCGCAGGACGCCGGGGACCGGCGCAGCCCGCACGTTGCGGGACGGCGCGCTTTTTAGAACGGACGCGGAGAGAGCACGCATCCGTCCGGGCCCGTCCGGAAAGACACGCCCGGAAAAAGTGCCGACAGGCATGATAAGCTTGTTATCCTGTCCGGATATCATGGGATCCGGACATTGATATTCATTTGCGGAGCGGTTAAAGTCGACAAGTCAACGGTACTTTTGAATCGCCCGTATTTCTGTTTATAGAACATTTTTCTGTTCAAGTAAAGCAGAATTATAGGGTGAAAACTAAAATTGTGTGCAATGTTCTGGTTTTTATTTTCCTTTCAGGGGGTTGATGCATATTTGGGGAGCGCTCCCGAAGGAATGAACATTGGATGCTGGACGTTTACCCTATGAACACACTCGGAGAACGCATAAAATTCGCGCGAGGCAGCATATCTCAGGAGGCATTTTCGCGTGAGCTCGGCATAAGCAAGGGATCGCTCGGCTTTTATGAACGGAATGAAAATCTGCCCAATACTGACGTTGTACTAAAAATCTGTTCAAAAACTGGGGTTCGTCTGGAATGGCTTCTGACGGGATACGGCCCCATGAAAGATTCATGCGACGTGACGGCCTCTGCGGCGGAATGTGCGGACGACGGCATTTCGGAGGAGCAGGCGTCCTGTTCTCGCTGTCTTCTGCTGGAAAAGAGACTGGATCGTCTGGAAGATGAGCGTCGGGAACTGGCGGCCGAGAATCGTCTGCTGTGGAAGGAAAACGCCGGACTTCGGGAGCGCTGTGCGCGTTTTGAGGAACGCGAGAAGCATGGGGGGATCTTGCCGCCTTTCGAATCCTCGCCGGCGGCCCGCTCCAGTAAGAGAACGGAAAAGGGGTAGCGACTGTGCGGCGGTCGCTGTGTTCGACCGGCTCCGTTGCCGTCTTGTGCGGGTCGACGGCGCACCTGCTTCGAGAGAGGCTTCCTGTGTTTTCTGATGAGCGCGGCATGGCTGCGGAAAAATCGTCGGAAAAAAGGTGCTGTGTCCGTGGTCTTCCGTGAGGCGCGGGCTTCCGGCGTACGATGACGAAGGCGGTCTCTTCGGTCTGACCGCAAAGGGCGAAGCGCCTGAGTGCGGCGCTTGAGAGCTGTCTTTTCCTGAGGCTGAGGTACGCGCATCCGGTCTTTTGGACGACGGGCTTTGGGGCGGCGTATCCTCTGTCCCGGACTTTCAGAAAAACGCGTCCGCGCCGGGCAGGGCCGCGAAAAAGAGGACTTTCCGGGCATCGCTCCGCGCGGTCTCTTTTCGTTTTTTGAGGTGACGCAGCCCATGCGCTCCGGTCTGCTGCCGACAGGCGAAGCCGCCCTTTCCCTGCCCGTTTTTCACGCCGGGCTGAGCGTCCGGCGTTTTGCCGGACAACGGCGGGGTTCGGCGGAAGAGCTGGCCGCGTCGGCAGAAGCGGGTCTTTTCTGCGGCGTTTTTCCGGCGTTTTCGGACGCAAAAAAGGCGGGACGAGCATCGTCCCGCCTCGGGAATTCCGCGATCATGCGGCGGAGGCGTTTCAGCGGCTCATGACAATGCCCTGCTCTTCAAGGTCGTCGTAGAGCATGTTGAGGGACAGGCGCAGCGCGAAGGGGCTTATGGACTTGTTTTCCAGATTGGCCAGAAGATCGATGTTGTGCCCCTTGGCGAAGGAAGCGAGATTGGGGCTTCTGTTGCCGTCGGCGTCTTCAAAGTGCCAGGCCTTGACCTGCTTGCCGTCAAAGTCGTCGATCACGATGCGGAAGTAGTTTTCGGGGCCAGCAAACACGTTGCTGGTGCTGTCGAGAACGATCTCGTCGGTGTTTTCGAGAATGATCTCATTCAGCTCGCTGCAGGATGCTCAGGTGTCGGGGCGAACCGTGAAACGCGGATCGCCCGGCCAGGTCTGCGGATTCTTCAGGCTGAATACGCCGCTGAACATGTCGAGACGCACCTTGCCGTCGGTCGTGAGCGCGCCTTCAGGATGAAGCATGGCCACCTGCACGCGCACCTTGCCGTCGTCGGAGGCCATCTGCCACTTTGCCCGTTCAGCCGGGCTGGAAGGCAGGTAGTCGAGGGCGTGCTCATCGAGCATTCCCTTGAATTCCTTTACGGTTTCCTTGCCGTTCTGAGCCAGGGCAATTGTTGCCGAGTCCTTGCCCACAGAGAGAATCCTTACCGTGGCGCTGCCGACATTCACGCTGTCTCCGGCCTTGTAGGCGCCGGAAACGCGCGGTTCGGAGGTGAGCCATATTTCCGTGATGCTGGGCGTGGCGAATTCCTTGACTTCCACTTCCGTGGGGCTGGTTCTGCCCACGATGAGGTAGGACTTGCCGCTCGGATAGATGGACGCGCCGAAGTAGCTCTTATGCTGCAGGGGCTCGCCGGTGTCGGCGGTAACGGGATGCCGTCCCTCGCTGAGGCCGAGACCGTGGAACTGGCCGGAGTTCACGTCCACGAGCGTGGGATCCACGGCAACCTGGAAGTTGGTTCCGTAGAAGTTGCCGGAAGACTTCATGATGCGCAGGCTGGAGTAGCCCGCGCTGTTGCCGTAGGGATGGGAGCTGCCGCTTACGAACTGCAGGGCGCGGGAGCCGTCGGGCAGCAGATTGATGGAATCGCCCTTCTTCATGACGCGGTTCTTCAGCACGAGGTATTCAAAGGCCTCGTCCACCTCCGAGTAGCGCTTGCCGAGCAGCATGACCTCGATGTTGGTCATGGTGCCTATGCTCGCGATGCGCGAGCTGTAGTAGAGCCCGGCCGGAGGAATGATGATTTTGCCGTCGCGGATGAAGCTTTTGCGTATGACCACGCCTTCGCTGATGCGGCGCTGACCGAGATAGAGGTCGAGGTCGGCGGCCTTGAAGCCGGGAACCTTGGCGATGATGGCCGCGTTGCGGGCCGGGGCCTGCATGAGTGCCGTTTCGGAGGCAGCCAAGGCCGCCGAAGGCATAAGCAGGGCAAGCGCAAGGCTCGCGCCTTTGAACCACAGGTCTCTGCGCATAAACATCTCCCTGAGCTGAGGTTGCAAGGCGTCTGCCGGAACGCGGCCTGCCGCGTCATGACGACCGGCGCGCCCTGCCGGAGTCGGACTCCTGAGGTGGGTATAAAACGACATAAAAAAAATCACAAGCTCTGTCGACAATTTTTTGTCGTCACGCAGGAAAAAATCCGGGACAGGACGGAAGAGAAGGGAAACGCGGGCGATGAAGGGGGCCGGGAACCGGCAGAAGGGAGCGTCGGAAGGGACCGGCGCGGTCGTCGTTGTCCGGCAGACCGCGCCGGGGCGAAGGGCGCGCTCCGCCCGGAAAGCGCGCATCATTCTTCGCTGTCGGGAATGACCTCGGCGTCCTTGCCGAACATGCTCGCCCAGCGTACGATTTCCTGCGGATCGGCGACGCGCATGGTGAACAGCACCTCGTCCGAATCGTTCAGCCTGAGCGGGCTCTCGACATGGCCCATGCGTTCCCGAACATATCGTGACGCCTGCCCGGTGAAGCGTATGGTCACGGGGCGGTTTCCGCCCGCAGGCGGCGTCTCCTGAACGTCGTTCGTTTTGACGGAAAATCCGTCGTTGGCGTCCACGGGCCAGCGCAGGCTCATGCCGGTGTCTTCCACCTTCTGAATACCGCTCACGCGAAACGCCTTCCACTGACAGGGCGATTCATCCACGGTGCGCGCGTAGAGGTACAGCGCCTGCTGTCTGAGGTAGAGATGCCGGGGGTCTATTTCGCGCCAGCGCGTGTCCCACGCGCTGCTGCCCGCGTAAAGAATGCGTATTCTCTTTCCCTGGGAGACCGCGTCGAGCAGCGGCGAGAGCGCTTCCGGCGTCGTGTTTCCTTTCCGGCCCGACAGACGCCTGTCGAAGGCGGAGAGCATCTGTTCCCGAAAGGGCGAGGGCATGCCGCCTGCCAGCTTTCTGCCTGCGTCTGCGGCAAGCGAGGCGAGCAGGCCGTCGTCCGTGGCGCAGAGCTGTTCCATGGCCAGCATGAGAACGAGACGGTTGGGGAGGCTCAGATCGAGCGTGGACACGAGTCTGTCTTCCAGAATGCGGAAGCCGTGCTTCTTGCCGTAGCTGAAGCGGAAACCGGCTTCGGCGAGCGCGGCCTTGTCCTTGTAAAACTGACTTCTGCTTATGCCGAGGTCGCTTCGCAGCGCCTCAAGAGAACGACGGGGATACTTGCGGATGGCCTGCACGATGCGCAACAGTCGGGAAATTCGTGACCCTCCCTCGCCGGAGGAGGCGTGGCCAGACGCAGATGTCGGATGGGAAAACATCGTCAAGGGACTCCAGAGAAATTTTTCAGGCTGGTTCAGATGGACTCGGGCAAACGGCCTTCGCTTTGCGCATCTGCCTTCCGCACGACGCGCACGGTCGCCGTTTTTTTCGCGTCAGCGTGCGTTTTTCCGGCGTACGGTTTGGGGAGAGCTTTTTTAAACGAAAGATATTATTTTATTGGACAGCCGAAATTCGGCGGAAAGTCAAAGGGATTCTCGCAGGAAGTCCACAACAGTGTGGCTCATGGGCGCATATTTTTGTCGGAGTCTCCTTATGCGTGGATTGTTTGTGCGGGGAGCTGCAGCGCCTTCGTTGCTTTGCGCCGTGCGGCGGCGCGTGTTTCTCCATGGCTTCGGCGTCGAGACTGTCGTTTTGCTTTCCGGCGGGGGCGCCGGCGCAGGAAACGCCGGTCATGCTGCCGGGAGACGGAAGAGGCCATGGGCGGGGCCGTCCGGGTCAACGACGCGCGTTTCGCCCGCAGGGGGGGCAGGTCATCATCTGCCCGGGGCTATTTGGCCGTGCTGCGGCGCGTGGAGTCCTGGCCGTGCACGCACCGGCGGGGCGGCGGGCGCTTGCTGATCCTGCCGCAAACGCAGAAGACCGCCCCCGGGAGAGGGCGGTCCTCTGGACGCGGCCTTTCATGCGCATGCGGCATGAGGCGACAGGAAAGGTTCAGCTACATGCCGAGCAGTCTCGGCAGAAAGAGCGTGATGTCGGGGAAGAGCACGATGACCACGAGGGCGAGCGCGGAGGCGGCCAGCATGGGCAGCACGGGCGGGGTGATCTCTTCCATGGTGAGGTTGCTTATCTTGGCGCCCACGTACAGGTTGACGGCCACGGGCGGGGTCACCTGACCGAGCGCGAGGTTAATGGTCATCATCACGCCGAACCACACGGGATCCCAGCCGAAATGAGCCATGATGGGCATGAGGAAGGGCAGGAGCACGTAGTAGATGGAAATGGCGTCGAGCAGCATGCCCGCGATGAAGAGAATGACGTTGATGAGCAGAATCAGCACGGTGGGGTTGTCGGACAGGGAAAGCAGCACGGAGGCGCCGCGTTCCACGAGACCCACGGTGCTGGCCACCCAGGCGTAGAGTCCGGCGCAGGTGACCACGAACATGATGACGGCGGTAGCCTTGACGGATTCCACGAGCACGTCGATGAGGATGGAGACCTTGTTGATGGTGCGGTAGATGAACACGCCCACGAAGAGGCCGTAGAAGATGGCCACGGCTGCGGCTTCGGTGGGAGTGAACACGCCGCCGTAGATGCCGCCGAGAATGACCACGGGGGTCATGACGCCCCAGAAGGCCTCGCGCAGCGCCCTGGACACGGGCATGCTTCTGGGCTTGCCGCGGTATCCTTTCCTGCGGGAGGTGATGAGCACCGAGCCCATGAGGAAGATGGCCACCACCACGCCGGGAATGAAGCCTGCGGCGAAGAGGGCGGGCACGGACACGTCGGCGATGCCGCCGTACACGATGAAGGCGATGCTCGGGGGAATGACGATGGCAAGGCCGGAAGTGACGGACACCGTAGCCGCGGCAAAGGGCTTGTCGTAGCCGCTCTTGACCATGGCGGGGATGAGGATGAGGCCGAGGGCCGCCACGGTGGCCGGGCCGGAGCCGCTCACCGCGCCCCAGAAGGTGGCCACGCCCACGGTGGCCACGGCAAGGCCGCCGGTCATGTTGCCCACGAGGGTTTCCACCAGCGTGACGATGCGCGAGGCTATGCCCGCGCGTTCCATGATGAATCCCGCGAGAATGAAGAAGGGAATGGCGAGCAGCGGCACCTTGGCGACGCCGGCAAAGAAGTTGTAGGAGAGCATGTCTATGCCCATGTCCCACCACCAGCCTACGAAGATGGCGGAAAGACCGAGGGAAATGGCGATGGGTACGCGGAAGATGAGCGGGATGATGAAGGTGATGAGCAGCCAGAATGCCGGGTCCTTGAAAAGTTCCATGTCCATGCGTTGTTCTCCGTGAAGGGACCGCTTCGGCGCGGTTCTGCGCCGTTCGGTTGCGTTTTTGCTGGGGTGCGTTCGTCGGGAAGCGTCCCGTGCGGGAATGGCCCGCGGCGGGGCGTCTAGTAGTTTCTGGTACGGAAGTCTTCCCGGACCTTCTGGAGAATGCGCACGATGATGAGGGCGGAGAAGAGCGGCGTGGCCATGGTGTAGAGCCACACGGGAATGGCCAGCGATTCGGACACCACCTCGAGCTCGATTTCGTCCACGACTTCAATGTAGCCCTGCCAGCAGAGGGCGGCGAAGAAGATGATGCTGCAAAGGGTGCCGAAAATATACAGGAGCTTTCTGACGGGGCGGGGCATGGCGTCGTACAGCAGATTCATGCTGAAGTTGTTGCCTTCGCGGAAGGCCCGTGCAGTGCCCAGAAGAACGATCCATACGAAGAAGTTGACGGTCAGTTCTTCCGACGAGGAAAACGAGAGATTGGTGCAGTAGCGCATGATCACGTTGATGAACGAGATGCACGCCATCACGGCAAGCAGAATGGCTCCGAGCAGTTCCTCGAAGCGTGCGTTCAGAAAGTTCCACATAATGAGAATCCCCGATGATGAGAAAGGCGGGAGCGGCCCGGCAGCCGCTCCCGGAACACGGTTTACTGGGCGGCCTTCATGTCGGCTTCGGCAGCCTTCACGAGTTCAGGGCCGATTTCCTTGGTCCACTTGTCGCGCACGCTCTGGGTGGCGTCGTAGAATTCCCTGACCTGTTCGGGCGTGAACTTCACGATGGTCATGCCCTTTTCTTCCATGGTCTTGAAGGGATCGGTCACGGCGGGAACCTTGTCTATGCTCTGGAGGAAGGCCAGCGAGGAGCCGTCGTCAAAGCCGAGGCGGGAAAGGGCCTTGCTGTACTTTTCCATTTCCTTGGCGCAGTCCAGAAGAATGGCCTGATCTTCGGCGGAGAAGGACTTCCACACCTTGGAGTTGGCGGTAAGAAGCAGCGGGTCGATCATGTAGTGCCAGTCGGTGTGATACTTGTGCCAGGTCCAGATCTGCAGGGTGATGTTGATGCCGTTGGTGGGGTTTTCCTGACCGTCCACAATGCCCTGCTGGAAGCCGGTCACGGCTTCGGACCAGTTGATGGCCTGAGGATTGGCGCCGAGCGCGGTGAAGATGTCGGCGAAGATGGGCGTGCCGCACACGCGCAGCTTCATGCCCTTCATGTCGGCGGGATGGTTGATGGGGCCCTTGCTGGTGGTGAGTTCACGGAAGCCGTTTTCGCCCCAGCCTATGAACTTCACGCCGGTCTTTTCCACGGCGTCCACGATCATCTGGCCGGATTTGCCCGCTTCAATGGCGTCCATGGCCTTGTAGCGGTCGGGGTTGTTGGCCACGAAGAAGGGCAGGGCGGTAAGGTTGAGTTCCTGCACCTGGGGAGACCAGTTGATGGTGGAAGCAAGCGCAAAGTCGATGGCGCCTCTGCGCACGAGCAGCAGTTCGGAGGTCTGCTTGCCGGCCATGAGCTGAGCGCCGGGATACACCTTGATGTTGATGCGGCCGTTCGTGCGTTCCCTGACGAGATCGGCGAAGTAGGTGGCGGAAAGGCCCCAGCCGGAGGTGGCGGCGGGCACCACGCTCAGCTTGTATTCCTTCTTGTAGGCGGCGAGCGCCGGGGCGGAAAGAAGTCCCACACAGACGGCGGCCATGAGGGCGGTACGGAAAAGTCGCTTCATAAATCCTCCTCGGATATGTTCTTTGCGACGCGAAGTCGCGTTGCACCCGGTGTGAAGGGAGAGTACTCCCGCCCGGGGTACGGGGGCAGGAGCACGTTTCGGCCGCTTAAAGCAGCGGCAGGATAATAATGATGACGGGCAGAACGACCACGAGTTCAAGCGTGGTGAATACCCAGCAGGCATTGGCCAGGTCCAGGTCCAGATCGAACAGGGACGGGGGAATGAGCGCGTTCATGGCCACGGGCATGGCGGAGAGAATGGCCACCACCTTGAGAGGAAGACCGTTTTCCACCTCGCCGAGACCGGCCAGTGCGGCCAGCATTGTGACGATGAAGGGCACGAAAAGAAATTTGATGAGGGAGATGACGGCGGACTCGCGCACATAGGCGGCCATGCGCGAGAGGCGCAGGCCCATGCCTATGGAAAGCAGAAAGCATACAGTGCCCGCAATCATGGCCGCGGTTGAGAGCGTGCCGAAGGCGGAAGGCCGCTGCACGCCGGAAAGGTTGAGGAAGAGCCCGAGACCGAGGGCGAAGAGTATGGCCGCAAGCACGGGATCAAGATGCAGACGCGGCATTTTCGGGCCGGCGCCTGCGGCGGAACCGTAGCTGCGCGACACGGGCACGGCCACGCCGAAATAGAACATTTCCTCGCACAGACGGTACAGGGAGGCCATGGCAATGGCCTGTTCGCCGAACTGCATGACCGCCACAAGGCAGCCCACCGCGCCTATGTTGGTGAAGGTGCCGCAGCAGTACATGCTTCCGGTCTGCGCGCGTCCGAGGCCCATGCGCCGGGAGAAGAAGAGGGCGAGCGAGCCGCCCGCAACCCACGCCGCAAGACCGAGCGCAGGCAGGCACAGAAGCCGCGGGTCCGGCGAAGGCAGGCCCCACAGCGAAAGCATGGCCGACAGCGGAATGAGACCGAACATCGCCGTTTTCTGAATGGCGATGCGCAGCCTTTTCAGCGAGGATTCCGTGAAGGGAGACGAGCCCAAACTCACCCACTGACGGAAGAGATATCCGGCAATGAGACTGACGAAGATGATGGTCAGAGTGAGCAGAAGCCGTTCCATGGCGGAGCCTGAGGCAAAAAGTTGCCGCTCGGCTTCCGGCCCTGTACCGTACAAGGAGAGAGAAAAAACCGGCGGACATCTCCCCGGGATGACTTACCTCCTGAAATGGAGCTGACAACGCTCCCTCATGAGCCGGATGCGTCGCTCGCCGCAGCGCGGCTTTGCGGGCTCTTCCGACGTTCCGCCGGGGGCGGATGAGAAAACGTTCCGGGAAGACGATTTTTTTCAGATTAGTAGGTTTTCAAAAATTGTCAAATAAAGGGAGAGATTTTTTTTGAAGAATAAAAACTCTGTAAAAGAAGTAGTATTTCATGCCGGTTACCCGTTTCGCAGACGAAGCTTGCGTTGACGTGGCCGTGCTTTTTTTTCGCGACGGAGCGGTTTTGCGGTGCGAAGAGAGGCAGGGCAGGCGCTTGTGCAGTCACTTTGTGTATTTTTTCACTTCCTGCGCGAATGCTGCGGGGAGCGTTGCAGCATGGTTGCAGCACGGCAGAGGGCGCGGCGTTTTTATTCCTTCTTGCCGGGGGCGTCTGCCGTCCGGGGAGGCCGGGAAAGCCTCCGGCGTTCATGGCGGCGGAGACGTCCTGCCGGGCGGCAGGAGGCAGGCCGGAGTTCTGCGTTGCGGACGCATGAGCGGAAGATACGTCCGGCGTGTCGGAAAAGCCCTCTGCGGAGCCTGACCGGGGCGTCGGCCTGCGCAAATTCTGCGGGGAGCGCTGCGGAAAGGCGGCTTCGGCGTGCAGAAGGCAGAATTTCCGGGGCGCAGGCGCGCAGAAAGAAGGCCGCCGGGAATGTTCCGGGCGGCCTTTTTGGTTAAAAGAAAACCCCCAGCTAGGCTGGGGGTTCCCGAAAACTTATAGTTATGCGTAAGTTATAAACACTC
>NZ_CALUWV010000055.1 GCF_944324575.1 uncultured Mailhella sp.
TCATGGCGCGCCAGCACGACCTTGAGACCCGCTACGGCTACAATCCCGAGCAGCGCGCGCAGACCGTGCTTTCCGGCCTGGGCTTTTCAAGGCAGAAGTGGGAGCTTCCCATCCGTCAGCTTTCCGGCGGATGGCGGGAACGCGCCAAGCTTGCGCGCGTGCTCACCGCAGGCGCGGACGTGCTCTTTCTCGACGAACCCACCAACCATCTCGACCTTGAGGCCGTGGAATGGCTGGAAGAATTTCTTCTGGAGTTCAAGGGCATACTCGTCTTCGTGGCGCACGACCGCGTGTTCATGGATCACGTGGGCTCCCACGTTCTGTACCTCGGCGCCTCAAAGCCCATATTCCGCAAGTGCAACTACACCAAGTTCCTGGAACTTCAGGCGGAAATCGAGGAGCAGCGCGAAAGGGAGGCCAAACAGATAGCCGACGATCTCGCGCACAAGATGGATTTCATCCGCCGTTTCAAGGCCAAGGCCACCAAGGCGCGTCAGGCCGGTTCCCGCCAGAAGCAGGCGAAGAAACTCGAAAAGGAACTCGAGCAGTACAGGCCAGAGCCCAAGAGACGTGAGCTTTCCTTCAAGTGGCCCGAAGCTGCGCCCTCCGAAAAGGTGGTGCTTTCCGTGGCGGATCTGGCCTTTCATTTCCCCGACGGCACCACGCTGTGGCCGCCGCTCACCTTTTCGCTGTTCCGCGGTCAGAGAGTGGGCCTTGTGGGACACAACGGCTGCGGCAAGTCCACGCTGCTCAAGATTCTGGCGGGAAGGCTGGCCCGCACGGGCGGTACGTTCACCATGGGGTCCACCACGCGCATGGGCTACTACAGTCAGCAGCAGGCCGAAACGCTGGATCTCGGCGGCACGGTGCTCGGCGAAATGCGCCGTCTCTCCGACCCGCACACCTCGGAAGAGGAACTCATGAGCGTGCTCGGTCTGTTCATGCTGGGGCAGGGCTATTTCGACCGCTCCGTCGACTCGCTTTCCGGCGGTGAGCGCAGCCGTCTCGTGCTCGCGCTGCTCTTTCTGCGCCGCTGCAATTTTCTTGTGCTCGACGAACCCACCAACCATCTGGATCTCGAAAGCCGCGACGCCCTCGTGGAGGCGCTGGAAGCCTTTGACGGCACGCTGCTCGTGGTGGCCCACGACCGTCATCTGCTTTCCGAGGCCGTGGACGAAATATGGGCCGTGGATGAGAAGGGCATCACCGTCTACAAGGAAGGCTTTGCACAGTACGACGCGGCAAGACGCGCGGCACGCACAGCCTCCGTCCGTCAGCAGGCCGCGCCTGCCGAATCTTCCTCCGCGCCCGCATCTGCGGCCGTGCGCCCTCTGCCGGGAACAGGCCTTTCCCGCGAGGAGCTGAAAAAGCTCAAGCGCGAGCAGGCCGAACAGCGCAACGCGCTCTACAAGAAGCTCAAGCCTCTTCAGGCGCGCTACGAGGAACAGGAAAAAATCTTTGAGGCCCATCTTGCCAGACAGGAGGAAGTGGAAGGCCTGCTTGCCGATCCTGCGGTGTACGCCGACGGCGCGAAATCCACGGAGCTGCTCAAGGAGTTTCATGATCTTCAGAAGCGCACGGAAAAGGAACTTGAGGCGCTGGGCGAGCTTGAGGCGCAGATTTCCGAGCTTGAGGCGCAGCGCGCGGCCCTTTCCCTCGACGGGGGAGAGTAGCCTTTCCGCCGGACGGTCGAAGGAATGCGCCCCGTGCAGGCAGGTTGCCGTGACGTTGGAGGCGCGGCCTTGACAGCGCGCGTCTTTTTTCGGAAAAAGCCCGTTCCGACTTCCGCTTCAACGCCCGGACCAGAGGCCGGCCCCTTCTTCCGGCGCCGATCCCGGTCCTGCGGATAAGAAGCGGAAAAAACGTCCGACTGTCATCATTCTGCCGCACTCGCGTGGCATGATGGCGGACGAAGTCGTGAAGATGGCGCTGCCCCGTCGTTTTTTTTCTGGAAATTTTTCCGGGAAAGGGCGACTATCGGAATGGACACGGACAATCGTCGGAAAGCCGTTTTTCTTTTCAGCGAGGAGAGCCCCGTGATCGATCAGAGTTACTTGCAGTGCCATTTCTTCAGACCGCAGACCAAGGACGGGAACATGCACAGAAAAAAGCCGCAGTCCGGCAGGGTGTACCGCATAGGCGAAGCAGCCCGTGCGCTTAACCTTCAGACGAGCGTGCTTCGTTTCTGGGAAGGGGAGTTTCCCGGCCTTCAGCCCGTGCGCACGCCCAAGGGACAGCGTCTGTATTCGGAAAGCGACATGGAGCTTCTGCGGCGCATACGTTCTCTGCTCCATGAGCAGGGCATGACCATTGAAGGCGCGCGCCGCGTGCTTGCGGGCGATGCCATGCCCGAGCTTGCCGAAGCGCTTTCCGGTCGTCCGGCCAGACCCGGCGCCGACGAAGGGCTGCTTGCCGATGTTTTGAAGGAACTTATGGAAATACGGGACATTCTCACCAGCAACCCGTCCAAGGAGAATCGCTCATGATACTTTCGCCCTCGCTTCTTTCCGCAGACTGCGGACATCTGGCAGAAACCCTGAAGAACCTGGAGGAAGCCGGGGTGAAGTGGGTGCACTGGGACGTGATGGACGGGCAGTTCGTGCCCAACATCACCTTCGGACAGCACGTCATCAAAGGCCTGCGCCCGGCGTCGGGTCTTTTTTTTGACGTGCATCTCATGATCGAGAGCCCGGAGCGCTACCTTGCCGACTTCAAGGCCGCGGGTGCGGACATGCTCGTGGTGCACGCCGAAGCCACCGTGCATCTTCAGCGCACGCTTGCGGAAATACGCCGTCTCGGCATGAAGGCGGGCGCGGCGCTCAATCCCGCAACGCCGCTCAGCGTGCTCGACTATGTTCTGGACGACCTCGACATGGTGCTTGTCATGAGCGTGAACCCCGGCTTCGGGGGACAGAAATTTCTGCCCGCCACCCTGCGCAAGGTCGCGGAACTGCGGGCAAAGCTCAACGATGCCGGACGTTCCGACTGCCTCATTCAGGTAGACGGCGGCGTGAATCTTGAAAACACCGGAGCGCTGGTTCAGGCCGGAGCGAACGTGCTTGTTTCCGGCTCCGCGTTTTTCGGTCATCCTCCCTTCAGCGAACGTCTTGCCGCTTTCACGGCCGCGGCGTGCTGAGCCTTTTCCTGCAATACTTCCAAGGAGACAGCCTTTATGCCTACTCGTGCAGAACTTGCCAATGCCATCCGCGCCCTTTCCATCGACGCCATCGAGAAAGCCAAGTCCGGTCATCCGGGCGCTCCCCTGGGCATGGCCGACATGGCCGAAGCCCTGTGGCGCGGTTTTCTGAAGCATAATCCTGCCGATCCCGCATGGCCCAACCGCGACCGCTTCGTGCTCTCCAACGGCCATGCCTCCATGCTGCTCTATTCCCTGCTGCATCTCACCGGATACGACCTTTCCATGGACGATATCCGTAATTTCCGCCAGCTTGACGCCAGAACTCCCGGTCATCCCGAGCTCGGCGTGACGCCCGGCGTGGAAATGACCACCGGCCCGCTCGGTCAGGGCATTGCCACGGCCGTGGGCATGGCCCTTGCCGAACGCATGATGGCTCATGAGTTCAACCGCGAAGGCTTCCCCGTCATGGATCACTACACCTGGGTGTTCCTCGGCGACGGCTGCCTCATGGAAGGCGTGGCGCAGGAAGCCTGCTCGCTCGCCGGCACCTGGAAGCTCGGCCGTCTCATCGCGCTGTATGACGACAATGCCATTTCCATCGACGGCAAGGTGGATGGCTGGTTCACCGACGACACGCCCGCCCGCTTCGAGGCCATGGGCTGGCACGTGGTGCGCGGCATCGACGGCCACGACTCCGAAGCGCTGGACATGGCCATACGCGAGGCCATGGCCGTCACGGACAGGCCTTCGCTCATCTGCTGCAAGACCGTCATCGGCCGCTTTGCGCCCACCAAGGCCGGAACGGCAGCCTGCCACGGCTCGCCGCTCGGAGCCGAAGAAGCTGCGGCCGCCCGCGCCGCCATGGGCTGGAGCGCCGAGCCCTTCACCGTGCCGGACGACATCCGCGCCGCGTGGGACGCCCGCGAAAAGGGCGCGGCTGCCGAAAAGGCCTGGGACGACATGTTTGCCGCCTATGCCGCGGCCTATCCCGAACTCGCCGCCGAGTTCCGTCGCCGCATGGCGGGCAAGCTCCCCGAAGCCTGGCCGGATGCGGCCCGTGCCGCCGTGGAGGCCGCCCGCGCCGAAACCAGGGACGTAGCCACCCGCGCGGCGGGCAAGAACGCCCTCAACGTCATCGCTCCCGTGCTGCCGGAGCTCGTGGGCGGCTCGGCCGACCTCAGCGGCTCCGTGGGCACCGAATACAAGGGGGCAAAAACTCTCGACGTGTCCGACTACTCGGGCAACTACATCCGCTACGGCGTGCGCGAGTTCGGCATGGGCGCCATCATGAACGGCCTCAGGCTCCATGGCGGATTTCTGCCCTACGCGGGCACGTTCTTCGTGTTTTCGGACTACGCCAAGAGCGTGATCCGTTCTGCAGCCATCATGAAGCTTGCCGTCATCTGGGTGCTTACGCATGATTCCATCGGCGTGGGCGAAGACGGCCCCACCCATCAGCCCGTGGAGCAGATTGCCGCCCTGCGCATGACCCCCGGCGTGCAGGTGTGGCGTCCGTGCGACAGCACCGAGGCGGCCGAGGCCTGGACGGCGGCCGTGGAATACGGCGAGGGCCCCGTGTGCCTTGTCATGAGCCGTCAGAATCTTCCTCAGCAGAAGCGCAGCGACGAACAGGTTGCGGCCATCCGTCGCGGCGGCTACGTGCTCAGGGACTGCGAGGGCGAACCGGAACTCATTTACATTGCCACAGGTTCCGAAGTTCAGCTCGTCATGCAGGCTGCCGAAAAGCTCGCCGCGGAAGGTCGTCGCGTGCGGGTGGTTTCCATGCCTTCCTGCGAGGTGTTCGACCGTCAGGATGCCGCCTACCGCGAATCCGTCCTTCCGTCTTCCGTGCGCGTCCGCGTGGCTGTGGAAGCGCAGACCGCCGCCTGGTGGTGGAAGTACGTGGGACTTGACGGCCGCGTCATTGGTATGGAAACATTTGGAGCTTCCGCTCCGGCGGGAAAACTGTTCCCGAAGTTTGGCTTTACGGTAGAAAACATTGTGCGGCAGTCGCTTGAACTGCTGTAAGGAAAGGAGAAAACCGATGAAAGCACTGACCATGAACGATGTGGACATGAAGGGAAAGCGCGTTGTCATGCGCGTGGACGTGAACGTGCCCATCCATGACGGCGTCATTACCAGCGACAAGCGCATCCGCGCCGTGTTGCCCACCATCAAAAAGGCTCTGGACGCCGGCGCCGGCGTCATCCTTCTCGCCCATCTCGGCCGCCCCACCGAAGGCGTGTTTGAAGAAAAGTTCTCCCTGCGTCCCGTGGCCGCGCACATGGGCAAGCTGCTCGGCATGCCCGTGGAATTCTGCGCCGAACCTCTGAAGGGCGTGGAATGCAAGCCCGGTCAGGTGGTGCTGTGCGAGAACGTGCGCTTCTTCAAGGGTGAAAAGAAGAACGTCGAGGAACTCGCCGCCAAGTACGCCGCCATGGGCGACATCTATGTGATGGATGCCTTCGGCGCGGCCCATCGCGCGCAGGCTTCCACCGAAGGCGCGCTGCGCAAGGCCGCCGTGGCCGTGGCCGGTCCCCTCATGTTTGCGGAAATGGAAGCTGCCACCAAACTGCTCGATACCCCCGAGCGTCCGCTTTTCGCCATTATCGGCGGTTCCAAGGTTTCCACCAAGCTCACCGTGCTTGAAAACCTGCTCAAGCACGTGGACGGTCTCATTGTGGGCGGCGGCATTGCCAACACCTTCCTGGAGGCCGCAGGCTGCAACATGGGTTCCTCCCTCGTGGAAAAGGACCTCATTCCCGAAGCCAAGCGCCTCATCGAAATGGCGAAGGAACGCAACGTGCTTCTGCCCCTGCCTACCGACGTGGTGGTGGCTCCGAGCTTCGAGCGCGCTTCCGAAGCCGTGACCAAGAAGGTGTCCGAGCTTTCCGCCGAAGACTGCGCCTTCGACATCGGCGAAGAGACCGTGAAGGAATACGCCAGAATTCTCGCCGACGCCCGCACCATCGTGTGGAACGGCCCCGTGGGCGCGTTCGAAACCGTGCCCTTTGACAAGGGCAGCCGCGCTCTGGCCGACATTCTCGCCGATTCCAATGCCTATACGCTGGTCTGCGGCGGCGACACCGTGGCCGCTGTGGAATCCTTCGGCGTGGCCGCGAAGATGGGGTATCTCTCCACCGGCGGCGGCGCCTTCCTTGAAGTGCTCGAAGGCAAGACCCTGCCCGCCGTGGCCGCGCTTGCCGACGCCGCTTCCAAGTAAGAAAAAGCGGGGGAACGTTCCCCCGCACGCCTGATGCAAAGGCCGTCTTCCTTCGGGAAGGCGGCCTTTTTGCGTGTTTCGGGGCGGCGGGAGCCGGAATACCTGCGCGGAAGCCCGGGATTTTCCCTGTCGGAGGAAAAGGACGGCAGCGTCGCATGGCCGGAGGGGAGGGCGCTGCGGAAACCTCGCCCTGTTGAGCTGGCTTCTTCAACCTGCGCGCCTGGGCCGCGTCGCTTCGGGCCTGCCCGGCAGAACGGACGAAGACAGGCGTCCTGCGAGGCGCTAGCGAATTCTGAGCTTCTTCATGCGGGCGCGGAGCGTGCTGGGATTGACGTCCAGAAGTTCCGCCGCGCCGCCCCGGCCCGCAAGGCGTCCCTTCGTCATGGCAAGAACGCGCAGAATGTGCGCTTTCTCCACGTCTTCCAGACGCAGGGAGGCAGGGGAGGGCGTCTGTGCTTCGGAAGCGCCCGGCTGTTTCAGCTCCAGAGGCGGAAACATGTTTTTGAAAAGATCTTCTCCGGCCTCGATGGTGAACTCGGCGCTTTTCTTTCCGCTCCACAGCAGCATGGCCCGGGTGACGGCATTCTGCATTTCACGGATGTTGCCGGGCCACGGATAGGCGATGAGTCTGGACATTTCGGAAGGGGAGAGCGCGGGAGGGCTGGAAAAGCCCATTCTGCGGCTCTGCTGGAGAATGAAGAAGTTGAGCAGCACCGGAATGTCCTCCGGCCGTTCCCGGAGCGCCGGAATGTAGATGGGAAAGATGCTCAGCCGGTAGAGCAGATCCCGCCGGAAGGTGCCGTCCTTCACCATGAGGGAGAGATTGCGGTTGGTGGCCGCAATGATGCGCACGTTGACGGGCAGTTCCGTGCTGCTGCCTACGCGCTCGATGACGTGTTCCTGAAGCACGCGCAGAAGATGCGCCTGCGCGGAGAGCGGCAGTTCGCCGAGTTCGTCGAGAAGCAGCACGCCGGTATCCGCAAGCTCAAAGCATCCCGGCGTGTCGTGGAACGCGCCGGTAAACGCGCCCTTCTGGTAGCCGAACAGCTTGGATTCAAGAAGCGAAGGCGGAATGCCGCCGCAGTTGATTTTGATGAACGGCCGCGTGTAGCGGCCTGAGCCGCGATAGATGAGGTTGGCCACGCCTTCCTTGCCCGTGCCCGTTTCGCCGAGAAGAAGCACGGGAATCTCTTCGCGGCTCACGGTATGGATGAGTGAAAGCGACTTCTGCATGCCCGGCAGGTTGATGAGACTGAAATAGTCGGGATCATGGCGGGGCAGTTCCAGATTTCTGGCCTGAGGGTAGCGCTCCTCCCACAGATGAACGAGCGGCTCCAGAAGGTCGAACAGCACCGCGGCGTCGTCTTCGTCGTAGGCGTTTTTCCGGAAGGAAACAAAGCCGATGAGCCCGAGAAAGCGTTCCTGAATCACCTGTCGCAGAAAGATGAGCGAAAAGTTTTCGCTGCTGGCTTCCTTCATGTATTTCTGGAGCACGGAAATGGTGATGGTGGCGTAATCGCCCCGCTCGCAGATGCGCAGCATGGTGGGGTGATAGGTATTGAGAATGACTTCATCCACTTCCTGACTCTTAGGCCAGTGCAGAATTTCATTGCCGTTGCAGGGCGGCCATATGTAGTACGTGCGGGAAGATTTGCTGTCTGGCGAAATGAAGATGATGTGGTCGAAGTGCAGCGCCTTCTGAAACGCGGAATGCAGCGCCTGTATCAGCGCGGAATCATCGGGACTTGCGTCGGCGGCCTTTTCTATCAGCATGGGAAGCCGTTCGGGGAAGGGCCTGCCGCGGTCGACGGGACGGGAGAGAAACGTTTTCATAAAATGCTTCCAAATGTCGCGTTACGTGAAATATGGCGCTCAAATATAGCGTTTTTCATTTTTTAAAGTCAAGATGAATATTGCAACATATTGATTTAATAACTAATCATATTTTGGCACGCTTCTTGCTTATTTCATGGCAACAATCCTGAACAACAAAGGAGCTCATCCATGAAACGTGCCAAGAGAGTCCTGCTGGTCGGCATTGACGGCTGTGTCCGCCAACTGGTTGAACAGCATATCGCAGAAGGCATCTGCCCGAATTTCAAGCGCGTGTTCGAATCCGGTACCAAGAGTCTGAACTCGCTGTGCCCCATGCCCACCATCACGCCGCCCAACTGGGCCACCATCGCCACGGGCTGCTATCCCATCACGCATCAGATCACCGACTACTGGCGTCATGTTCCCGGCACCTCTCCCAACGCCGCCAACACGGAAATGAACTTCAGCGGCGAGCGCATCAAGGCCGAAACCATCTGGGAAGCCGCCGAGCGCGCGGGCAGGAAGTCCATCGTGGTGAACTGGCCCACCTCCTACGGTCTGAACAAGCGCTTTAAAAACTCCATCATTCTGGGCGGCGCCGGCCTTTCCTGCGGCACCATTCAGGACAACGAGACTGCGGTAAAGCTGGGTGCTCCGTATTCCGGCGGTCAGCTCTTCTGCGAAGATCTCATCTGCTCTTCCCGCTTCCATCCCGGCGGCATTCAGGGCGACCTGCAGCCTGCCGGCGACTGGAAGAACGTCGACGACATGGGCGACGATCCGCTGGAATTTCCCTTTGAGCTCACCTTTGAAAAGACGCCGTTCCGCCCCGTGAAGCCTACCTGGTACTGGCTGGTCCGCGAGCTCGGCAACGACGGCTACGACACGGTCACCCTCTCTCCCACCAGAGACATGAAGGACGCCTTCTTTACCCTCAAGCTGAACGAGTGGTCGGACCGCGTCTTCACCACCATACATCTTGAAGACGGCTCGGAAAAGGAGGTCGCCTTCCTCGGCAAGATCCTCAACCTCGCCGACGACGGTTCGGACTTCGACTTCTACCTCACGCAGATGCTGAACACCGACGGCGATCTGTGGTGCTTCCCGCCCGAAGCGGCAAAGCCCCTGCGCGACATCGAAGCCGTGCCCACCACCAAGGCGGGATTTCTGCTGCGCATGATGGGATGGTATGACGACGAAATGTTCTCCCAGCTCATCGAGATGCACAACAAGTGGCTGGGCGAGGCGCTGGTCAAGCTCATGGAAAACAACGACTGGTCGCTGTGCTTCTTCCACACGCATCCCACCGACTCCGTGTATCACTATCTCATGACGGAACTCGATCCCGCCACCTGCACCTCGCAGGAAGCGCACGAGCACGCCTGGGAGTTCCACCGCCGTCTCTACCGTTCCACCGACGCCATGCTCGGCAAGCTGCTCGACTGCGCCGACGACGGCGAGACCCTCATCATTCTGGTATCCGACCACGGTTCCAAGGCCGACGGCGCGCCCTTTGCGCCCACCATTCCGCTCATCGACGCCGGACTTCTTGCCGTTGACGAAACCAAGGAACCCAACGAAGCGGTCAAGCTCACCATCAAGAACCTCGGCAAGGCCCAGGCCGAAGCCATGCTCAAGGCCAACGCCGAGCCCATCATCGAACAGTCGAAGTGCTTCCCGCAGCGTACCTGCTATGTGTACGTGAACCTGAAGAGCAAGTACCCCGGCGGCATCGTGGAAGACGAGGACTACTACAAGGTGCAGCGTGAGATCATCGACGCTCTGTACGCCTATGTGGACCCCAACACCGGCAAGCATCCCGTGGCCTGCTGCATGACCAAGCAGACGGCCCGTCTCATCGGCATGGGCGGCGACCAGTGCGGCGACGTCATCTACACGCTCTGGCCCGAATACGGCGCCCAGCACGGCGCCTTCTTCGCCACGGACACCTGGGGGCTTGGCGATCTGCATACGCTTTCCGTGTTCTACGGCCCCGGCTTCAAGAAGGGCTACGAAATGGAACGCAGCGTGCAGCTTGCCGACATCGTCCCCACCATCTGCTACATGCTCGGCCTGCCGTATCCCAGGGACTGCGAAGGCTGCGTGCTCTATCAGGCGCTCGAAGATCCCGACGCCTACACCGTTCATTGATGACGGGCGGGGGCGTCCGCCGTGCGGGCGCTCCCGTTTCGGAAACAGTTCAAGCAACGTCTGAAAGCGGTCCGGGAGGACAGTCATGACCGGAATGTCGTGGAACGTTCGTGCACCTCTTGCCGTTCTGGCTCTGCTGTGTGCGGCGTATGCGGTCAGTTTTTTTCACAGGGTATGCCCGGCGGTCCTTTCGGTGGATCTCATGCGGGACTTTTCGGCGGATGCGGCATCGTTCAGCCTCATCAGCTCCGCGACCATGCTGGGGTACGCGCTCACGCAGATTCCTTCCGGACTTCTTGCCGACATCATAGGCGGCCGCAGAACGCTGGCGCTCTATCAGATGCTTGCCGGACTGTTCTGCATGGCGTTCACGTTCTGCGATGCGCTGGCTTCGGCCGTTGTCTGCCGCTTTCTCCTCGGGCTGACGCTGGCCGCAAACATTCCCGCCTACAAAATGCTCGCGCTGCGCGTGCCTGCCCGTGATTACGCCCGCTACAGCGTGGTGCTCACGTGCAGCGGGGCGGTGGGCACGCTCATGGCGGCCAGTCCTCTGGTGGCCCTTGCCGATCTTGCCGGGTGGCGCGGCGCGCTGTTCATGGCCGGAGCGTTCACGGTATTTCTGGGGCTTGCGCTTCTGGTGCTGCTTCGCCGACCTTCCGGCGCCGAGTCCGTGCGCGTGCCTTCGGTGCGCGAGAATGTCCGCGAACTGAAGGAAGGGGCCCGCGTGGTCCTTCGCATGAAGGAATTCTGGCTCATCTTTCTGTGGTTCATGTTCGTCATCGGCAACATGTTCGCGCTCGTCACCATCTGGTGGGGCGGCTACCTCATGCAGGCCAACGGTCTTACCCGTGAAGCCGCCGGTCTCAGCATTTCGGTCATGTCGCTGGGGCCGCTGCCCCTTGCGCTTGCGGTGCCGTGGCTTTCGGACAGGGTGTTTCATTCGCGCCGCATCTTTCTTCTGGCCGCAGCTCTTCTGGAATCCGCAGTGTTCGGCTTCATCTGGCTGAACGGGGAGAACGGCTTTTCGTTTGCCACGCTTACCGTTCTCGGACTCATGGTCACCGTTTCCACCAACGCGCTGGGAACCCTGTGCTTCACCATGGTCAAGGAGAGCGTGCCGGTGTCGGCCCTGGCGTCGGCCTGCGGACTTCTGAACGCCAGCGGTCCGGTAATGGCCGCGATCATTCAGAGCCTGTTCGGGGCCGTCATTGCATGGAAAACGGGCGAAGGCGCCAGCATCGGCGCGGCATACAGCGACGCGTTCGCCCTCCTTTTTGCGGGTGCTCTGGTCGCAGCCTGCGCGGCGCTTTTCATGAAGGATACGCTGGGAGGCGATCATGACGGGCATTGAGATACAGCAGAGACTGGAACAGACGCTCTTTGCTCTGGCAAGAAGCCTGGGCGTGGGTGTGGATTTCATGGAACCCATTGTTTTGATGGGAAAACTCAAGGTACACAGAACTCCGGAGAAGGATGATGCCTATTACTGGCGGCAGACGCCGCTCATGAAGGTCCGTCGCGTCCGGGAAGAAGAGGGAATACGCTGGATTTTTCTTTCCCCGGAAGGGGAGGAGATGGCGAATTACCTTCAGGAATTCAATAAGCACTAAAGGAGAAATACTATGGCTACTGGCAAGAATGTGTTCATCATCGTCTCTGACGCCTCGGATGAATTTCTGAAGAACAGCGAAGCGGAACAGATGGTCAAGCTGCGCCGCAAGGGTGCTCTGGTGGCGCTGAAGGCGGAACACGATCTCGTGGCCGAAGCTCTTGCGGGTTCGGCGGCGGGCGGCGAGAGCATGGTCGACGCGGCCCGGGCCGGAGGCTATGTGGTGGAACCCATAGCGCACGGCAGCGAGCTTTCGCTGGTGGAAGGCGTGAAGGGCGAGGAAGCGCTGCTTGCCGTGCTCGATCAGGCTTTCGGCGTGAATTCCACCAAGATGCTGCTTGTGGTGCTCGGGCAGAGCAGCGCGCTGTTCTACGGCCTCGGCATCGAACGCGGAGTCGTGCTCGACAAGGTGTTTCCTGCGGCCTGCATCGCTCCCACGCTGGCCTGGCTCGGCGATCTGCCCCTGCCCGCGCAGGTGGAAGCCGCGCCCGCCTATGCGGTGATCAAGGGCCTGAACTTCAAGGCCAGGGAAATGGCCAAGCTCAAGGATACCAACGACGCGCTCATGCTCAAGATCGAGCGCGACAACCGCAAGCCCTGGGACAAGCACGACTGCGCCTAGAGATCGTCTGCCGTCCGGACTCTCCGAACAGGGGAGCCGGACGGCAGAGAAGGGGCTGCAAAACGAAACTTCTTTGGAACGTAACATTCCGTTGAACTTCGCGTCCGGCTCACAGTCATGAGAGGCACGGACGTTTTGGGGGGATCAAGTATCATGGAGATGACAGTTTCCTATAAAAGGCACGGCGATGTGCACACCATTCATACCGGCGGGGCGGCGCTTGGCGACATCATCATAGACAACACCGGCATTCCCGCCGATCAGCGGGGAGGCACGGCCAAGCAGCTTCTCGGTGCGGCCGCCGTCTACTGCTACGCATCGGCGCTCACGGCGGCCATGGAGGCCAGGGGCCTGCATTACGGCTCGCTCGACATTTCGACGACGCTTGAGGTAGGAGGCAACGACAAGGGACAGAGCCGCGTGCTCAAAATGGTGATACGGGCCGTTGTCGGCATCGATGAGGAGGATCAGGATCTCTTCGATCGCGTGGTACGAGTCATGAAGGGCGGATGTCTCGTCACCGGTTCCCTTCACGACGGCATAGAGATGGAATACCAGCTTTCCTCCTCCTGGCAGGACTGACATTTTCGGAGTTATGCGATGAAACAGACGGAATCTCCCCTGAAGTATACGGAAGTCGGCTCCACCTGCGGCGCTCCTGACGACGTGTGGCCCATCGACAAGCGATACGCGCTGTTTACGGCGGTCATCATTTTCTTCATCGGCATGTTCGATCTTGTCGACAGACAGGTCATTGCCTCGCTGTTCCCTCATCTGAAAGAAGAATTCGCGCTCAGCGACAAGCAGCTCGGCATGCTCGTGTCTGCGGTCAACCTCTCCATTTCGCTGCTGGTGGTGCCTTCCGCCTATCTGGTGGACCACTGGAGCCGCAAGAAGATGATCTTCCTCATGGGCACGATATGGAGTGTTTCCACGCTGCTTTGCGGATTTGTCACGGGCTTTACCCATCTGCTTCTGGCCCGCCTTCTGTGCGGCTTCGGCGAAGCCGGGTATCAGCCTGCGGGACAGAGTCTCCTGTCCGCCTGCTTCCCCCGCAAGTACCGCGCCACGGCCACGGCCATCGTCACCTGCGGCATGTCGCTCGGCGCGCCCGTGGGTCTCATGATCGGGGCGTTCGTGTCCGAGCACTGGGGCTGGCGTCACGCCTTCGGCGTTGTGGCCATACCGGGCCTGCTGCTTTCTTTCCTCGCGCTGCGCATGCACGATTTCAAGGTGGTTGCCACGGACGCGCCGAAGAAAAAGGGCTTCTGGGCTCAGCGCGGGGCCTATTTTGCCACGCTGCGTGAAATCGTCAAAATGCCCACCGTGCTGTGCGTCATCTGCAGCGCCGTATGCATACGCATGTTCAACGGCGTGCTGCTCAGCTGGACGCCTTCCTACTTTACCCGCGTGGCCGAAGTGCCCATGACCGTGGCCAGCTCCTACGCGTCGCTCATCATCGTGGCTCAGTCGCTGGCCATCTTCCTCGGCGGTCCCGTCGTCGACTGGGTGAAGAGCAGAGGCAACCGTCTCGTGCCCATCTGGCTGTGCTTTGCCATGCTCGCGAGCGGCGCCATGTACGTGATCGCCTACAAGTTCTGCCAGCCCGGCAGCCTTGTGCAGGTCGCCGTGCTCGTCACCTCGTCCCTCATCTTCGGCACGGTGTTCAGCGCGGGCACCTTCCTCATCGTCGACCTTACCGCCGCCAACTATCGCGCCACGGCCATCAGTCTGATGATTCTGAGCCAGAACCTGCTCGGCTACAGCGTGGGCCCCATCGTCACGGGCACCATTTCGGACATGTTCAATCTGTCCACCGCCATGGTCATGTCGTCCTTCGTTCTTCTTGCAGGCGCGATCTTCTACTTTATATGCATCTTCACCTACCCGCGCGACAAGGAAAATGCGACCTGCGTGGACATTGAGTTTCATTGATGCCCCCCGCATCTGACGCCGGAGAAAGAATGTTTTTTCCGGCTGGTTCCTCTCCGACAGAAACCTCTTGAACAGCGACGCTGTGACGGCGGAATCCCCTTTCTTCCGTCACAGCGTCCTGCATACAGGAACGTATTCATGGCCCTTCGCATCACTGTCACAGGCGCAGGCCCCGGCG
>NZ_CALUWV010000056.1 GCF_944324575.1 uncultured Mailhella sp.
GCGGGGGATGGCTGGAGTTCTAATATCTATTAACATAGTACGTCTCCCCCTTCCCCCGCAGACTCTCTCACCCTTTAAAACTTCCACCCCAGGGAGAGGCCTGCGTTGACGGCGGAGGCGTTGGAGCGGAAGAGTTCGCCGCCGAGGTTCATCTGGAGGGAGAAGTTGTCCTTGGCGGTGAGGGTAAGGCTTGACTGGAGCACCATGGCGTCGCGGCCCGAGAGGGAAGTGTCGGAAGCAAAGCCGAAGGCTCCGTAGTCCCGGAAGGACGCGCGGGAGGAGAAGGAATCGTCGGCGAGTTCATGCTTCCAGCCTGCCATGAGATCGAGGCCGAGAATGGAGCCGTTGGCGGTTGCGGTATTCCAGGCGAGGTGTGCGCCCAGCGTGAGGGGCACGGAGTGGAAGGCGTCGCTTTCAAGGTGCAGGCGGGAGGCGGAGGAGCCGCGTTCCGAGATGCCGGGGCGGTGCAGGGCGTTCCATTCCAGCATGGCAAGGGGGCCTGCGGCGAAGGTTCCCGCATCCGTGTTCCACGTCCAGTCCCTGCCTGCGCCGATGAGGGAGCCGAAGGCAAAGCCGGTCCAGTCGCTTTCATTGTGGGCCGTGTAGCCGTTCACGGCGAGGTTTCTTGTCATGTCGCCGTCTTCCACGCCCGCGCGAACCTGCGCGGTGAGGTAGAGGCCGTTCCAGGACTCAGGAGCGTAGAGGCCCTGCACGCCCACGAGAAAGTCGCGCGTTTCTGCCGTGGCGCTGTGGCTGCCGCCGGTAAAGGTACGGCGTGCGCCTGCCGCGAGGTGTCCGCCCAGCGTGAGGCCGGAATCGAAGCGGCGGTCGAGTCCCGCCATGAGACCCGCGCCGGTGCTGTGCCAGCTCGAAAGTCCGCTCTGGCCGCTCTGCCAGGAGCCGGAGCCGTAGGGCGTGGCCCAGAGCGTCCAGCGTTCCGCGTCGGGAGCTTCGGGAAGAATGCCTGCGCGGCGGGCGGTTTCGGCGCCGGTCATCTGCCGGAAGAGGAGCGAGCTGAACTCGCTCATCTGGTTCAGGGAGGCGCGGGCGGCGTTGTCGAAGGCTTCCGGGCCGAGGGCGTCCAGAGCGCGGGAAACGGCGGAGCCGTCGGGCGCGGACCAGTCCAGCGCGGTGATGAGGGGTTGCATGTCGCCTTCGGCCACGCCGGAAATGCCCCAGAGCGCATTGCCGAGGGAGTTTGCGCCCGGGTTGTCGGCATAACGGCTGTAGGCGTCGCGGTCGCGGACGGTGGTCACGGTGAATTCGGGGTCGAAGCTCAGGGAGAAATCAAGCGTAGGGGAATGATGTTCCACCACGGCATTGTCAAAGTCGCCGGAAACGTATTCGGCATCCACGGGGGATTCCGGGCGGATGACGGCGCCTGTGGCGTAAAATTCCGGCAGGGGGCGCAGGGCCCAGGTGCCGGCGAGCACGGCGGAGTTCGCTTCAATGCCGTTCACCTTGCCGGAAGAGGAGAGGAGCGTTTCGAGCACGGCGTTTTCGTCGTTCACGAAGCTTGAGGTCAGGTGAGCGGCCTTGCCGGATTCGTCCGCGCCGTACAGGGCAAGGTGACCGGAGTTCTTCAGAGAGTATGCGTTTACCGTGCCGGTGACGGCAAGGCGGCCTGCCGCAAGGTTCATGTCCAGACTTTGGTCACCGTCGACGGAGCCGAAAAGCGTCATGTTGAAGGCGCTGTCGGGGTTGCCCGCAGTTCCGTCGGCATTGGCGGCAAGGCCGAAGGTGAGGGCGGTGTGAAGATCGCCGCTGTCGCCCTCATACTGAATGTCGTCGTTGTCGGGATCCCATTCGGAAACGATGTCCCCGACGATCTGCGCGCCGGAAAGAACGTTGATGTCTTTGACCAGCGCGTTTTCGGAAATGAAGATGGAGGCATCCGTTCCGGCGAGAAGGCCGCTTACGTCGAAGCGGGAGACAAGCGCGCCGTCGAGGTTCAGGGGAAAGCCGTCAATGTCCAGGTTGCCGCTGTCGGCGATTTCCGTGCCCGCTTCGTTGTTCCAGATCCATGAGCCGCGGTAGTCCGAGTCATTGCCGAGGACGTTGTTGCCGAAGTCGAAGCGGGCGGCAATGCCGCCCTTGCCGAGGGCGGTAATGTCGCCGCGGCTTATGACGGTTTGATCCTTGCCGTAGGCCACAAGCAGGCCCGTGCCCCAGGAACCGTCGGCCCTGATGTTCACGCCGGGGGCTATGGTGAGGGTGTTGGCGCTGCCGTCCACGCGAATGCCGGTTCCCGCCGTGCCGCAGGCGAGAAGGTCGGCGGCCTGGGTTATGGTGTTGTTCTTGCCGTAAACATGCAGGCCCACGCCGAGCGTGGCCGTGTTCGGCACGCCGTAGAGGTAGGCGGTGCCGTCGGCGTTTCTCGCAAAGTAACCGTTTTCGTTCACCAGGGTCTGGCCGTCGTCGTACACGGAAAATCCGTAGTAGTTCTTGCGGTCGAGATTGTAGCCTATGTCCTGAAGCGCGGCCAGTTCCGCCTCCATGAAGGTGGTGTAGTTGCGGTAGTACTGGTGGCTCATGAGACCGTGTTCAAGCTCTATGTGCGAAAGATCGGGGATGGCTCCCTCATAGCCTTCGATGAGCAGTCCGTTGCCTTCTCCGATCACTTCGGAAACGTGCTTGCCGTAGAAGCGTACGCCGCTGTTTGTGAAGTCGCCCACGACGAACTTCGGCCCTTCCACGCTGTCGGCCTCGCTTTCCGAAACAACGCTCATGCCCGGCTGGAATCTTGTGCCGTACTTGTTCACGAGGTGCGAGTCCCAGGCGGAAATCTGTTTTATGGGGCCGACGTTGCCATGATCCTGTGCCAGACTGAACACGCCGAGAGCGTGACCCACTTCATGGTACAGAATGCTGATGAAATCGCAATTGTCCGTCATGGGAAGAGGCGAAAGGTGATCGGGGATGGCAAAGTTCATGAGACCGATAATGATGATTGCCGGTTTATCCATGGCCGTGCCGTTTATGATGCCGTCCTGCAATCCGGTGGGGGCGATAGGAAGAGCGGATATGTTGGGGAGACTGGCTGCCATGGCGTTGTCCACATCGAAGGTTCCGACATTGATGACGAGGGTCGAGGTGTTGCGGCTTACAGGGGCGAGACTGTCGGTCCAGAGGCGGACGGCGTCGACGACGCCGTTTTTCTGTTCTTCGGAGAGCGTCCAGGAGGATATGTAGTCGGAATCTTCATCCGGTTCGTAGAACTGTTCCCCCTGGTCGAAGAAGCGCAGCTCGAACATGGGCGAACCGTCGGGCCTGGAAACATAGCGTGATTCGTAAGCCTGCGCCGTGTCGGAAACGAAAAGGGGAGAGACTCCGCATGCGATGGCGAGAGTCGCCGCAGTCAGAAGGCGCGTTTTTCTGGTGAAGATGTGCCGGAGGGAGAAAAGAAAGGAAGTCATGAGAAATCCTGGAAGGTAAGGGAGGCAGGGACGAGGGCATGTTCTGCGTAAAGCCCGCCGTCCTTTTGGGGAGAAGAAGGAAGACTGCCCGGGAAACGTCATGGCCAGAGGAGCGTCGTCAACGCGTCGGGCGGCACTGCGGGAGAAGCGGCGAATAGAAAAAGGGGGGGGGAACTCGTTTTCCCCCCCTTCGGAACGGCGCAGAGAGCTACGGCGTCACGTCGTCGACGTCGCCTTCTCCATGAACGGACTCTTCGCCTTCGGCGCTTTCGCCGTCGCCCCGGTAGGGATTGAAGTAGCCGAAGCTCAGGCCGGGACAGTATTTTCTAAGCCGCTTGCGGAAGTTCACGAGTCCCACGGAGGGGCCGAAGGCAACGCCTTCCATGAGCTTCATGTAAAGTTCCGGGTCGATGTTCAGGTTGCGCAGCTGGATGAAGCTCACCTTGCAGGTGTTGATGAGCTCCACAAGCGCTTCGATTTCCTCTTCACAGTCGGTGATGCCGGGAAAATAGAGCAGGTTCAGCGACACGAACACCCCGCGGCCCGAGGCCTCGGTGATGGAGCGGCGCACGTCGGCGAAGGAGAAGCTGCGCGGCCGGTAGTAGCGGGTGTACACCTCTTCTCGGGCGCTGTTCATGCTCACGCGCATGGAGGTGAGACCGGCTTCGGCGAGCTTTGCCACCTCGTCGGGCATGGAGGCGTTGGTATTCAGGTTGATGGTGCCGTGACCGCCCTCGGCGCGGTAGCGCTTCACCACTTCGAGCAGCAGCGGGGCTTCGGTGAGGGGTTCGCCCTCGCAGCCCTGACCGAAGGAGAAGATGGGATGCGGCTCGTTCCTGCTATGATGGAACATCATTTCGAGGATTTCGTCGGCCGTGGGCGTGAAGGTAAGGCGATCCTGCGGGGTGGCGCAGATGGTGGAATCCTCGTTTTTGTGGGAAATGCAGCCCACGCAGCGGGCGTTGCACACGCGCGAGGTGGGAATGGGCGCTTCGTAGCGGCCTATGGCAAGGTTTTTGGCCGCAGGGCAGCCGTACTTCAGCACGCAGTTCTGCATGAGGTGCTGAATGAAGCGGTTGTGCGGAAATTTCGCCATGAGTTCCTTCGCGGCCTTGTTGATCTTCTTCTGCGGAATGCCGGTAAAGATCTGGCGCGGGTCCTCGTCCACCTTTTTGGCGCATACGTAGAAGCGGTCGCCTATCATGCCCACGGCGGCGTAGGCGAAGAGGGGCAGGGTGGGGGCGTCGTCGTCGGTGACGTACACGGGGTGTCCGGTAAGCGTGTGCGCGGGCGCAATGAAGGCGGCCACGGCGAGTTCCTCGACTTCCACGGTGTCGCCGGTTTCGGGATCGAGTCCGGCAGCGTGGCGGCCGGGAAGCAGGAACAGTTCGCTTTCGGGCGGGAGGGGCATGAGCTCGTCGGGACGCGGGAGCGTCCATTCATTGCCCTTGCGGCAGAGCATGAGAAGATCGGGATCGTCGAATATCTGGCCCTTGTCGTCGGCCAGAAGCATGCGGGGACGGGGATGAGATGTGGCCATGATGGATCTTGCGGCGACGTGCGCCCTGATGATGGTTGACTGCGGCCGCTTCTGCGGCGGGGCGGAAGGCGCCAAGGCGGCGTTTCGCAGGGTAGGGAAAGCGCCTTTGCCGGCGGAAGCGGAAAGAACGGGATCGGCCGGTCGTCATGCGGGGGCGGACGCAGAAGGAGCGTCCGGCATCGCGCGGAGCGGCAGCGGATTACTCGTCGTGGCCCTCGCCGAGAAAGCGGTTCCACAGACGGATGGCCGCGCCCTGGGACACGGCCCACTGGGTGAGCGCGCATCCGCACGGACACACGACTCTCCACACTTCACTTCGATGACCGGCAGGAAGGCACGATTCCAGCTTCTGCTCGCGGCTCCCGCAGGAAGAGCAGGGAAGAATGGTTGGCAGATAGGGCTCTGACATGAAGATCTCCTTCTTGCTGGAATGAACGGGCATTCTGCCGGACTCGGCATGACGCGGACATCTGAGAGGGGCAGATGATAACGCTCCCGGCAGTGTTATGCAAGGGCGGAGCATAGTGGGCGTCCGCTCCCGGCAGGGGAACGGACGCGAACCGGACGCGCGCGAACTAGACGATGCCTGCGGTCTGAAGCGCCAGCATGACGAGCGGCAGCGACGCCAGCGACAGAATGGTGGTGGCGATGACGGTCATGGAAGACTCGGTGGGGCAGGCCTGATAGCGTTCGCCGAGAATGTAGACCATGGTTCCCGTGGGCATGGCGGACACCACGGTGCCCACGGCGAGGGCCGTGCCGGTGCAGCCTGCGGCGAAAAGCACGAGGAAGGTGAAGAGCGGCTGCAGCAGGAGCTTGGCGAGGCACACGAAGATGAGGTTCTTGCGGCTGAAGCTTCCGCCCATGCCGGAGGTGCCGGAGAGCTGGGCCGAGAGCACCATGCCCATGCCGAAGAGGGCGCAGGGAGCGGCGGTCGATCCGAGCATCTGGGTGATGCTGGTGACGGCTTTGGGCAGGGGAATGCCGGAGAAGCCCGCGCACGCGCCGACGATGGCGGCGACGATCATGGGGTTGTGGATGAGCTCGCCCACGAGCTTTCTGCCGATGTTGCGGCGCTCCCCGGCCTTTGAGGAGGAGAGAAGGTCGAGCGATGCGTCGGCGATGAGGAATGCGCCGGAGTAGAGCAGCGCGCCGAGCATGCCTGCGGTGGCGGCTTCCTCGTTGTCGGGAAAGACCATGAAGATGAAGGGCAGGCCGAAGAAGGCGGCGTTGGGGAACACGGCGGCAAGGGTGCGTATGGTGGTCTCGAGCCGGTGGTCACGCCACAGTTTCGAGAAGAACAGATAGGCGATGAGGTAGCAGACGAGGGAACCGGCGAGCGTGGCCCAGATGAAGGTTGTGGCCTGACCGTCCATGGGAATGGAGCACATCTGCGTGAAGAGCAGGGCTGGCAGGCTTACCCAGTAGACGAACTGGTTGAGGCACAGGGCCATGGTGGGGGCGAGAATGCGGCGACGTTCGACCAGAAGGCCGAGAAACATGATGCCGAATACGGTAACAAGGGCGGAAAAGATGCCGTTCATGGGAAAAGGTGTCCTTGATGATGTCTGGCCGGACACGAGGCGCACGACGGGATTCCTGAGAAAACTGATCAGGAAAGATGGGCGAGCGTTTGTGCGAGGCTGTGGTGTATGTCGCGAAAATGACGCAAAAACAGCAGGATGGCAAGAGCCATGACGGCGGCGCAGAAAAGCATGGTGCAGGGCGCGCCCACGAAGTCGGCCAGAGCGCCGAAGGCGAGGCCGCCCACGGGGCCGAGGCCTGAGGTCAGCATGATGTAGAGGCTGATCACGCGACTGCGGCAGTCGTCGGAGGAAGTGGTCTGACAGAGCGTGTTGACGCTGATGTTGGAGGCGGTGATGCCGTAGCCTATGAAGAAGGCGGCGACAAGGGAGAGAAGGAGATTCGAGGAGAAGCTGAACACGACGAGGGCTACCGTGGTGATGGTTGTGGTGCGCAGGAGGAAGGCGGGCACGTGCCTGAGCACGAGGCGCACGGAAACCACCACGCCGCCCACGAAGGCGCCTGCGCCCACGGCGCCGAAGAGCCAGCCGAGGGTCTGGGAGCCGCCGTTGAGAATGGCGGTGGAGAACATGGGAAAGAGCACGCTGTAGCACATGCTGAAGGTGCAGAACACGGCGAGCAGGCGGAAAATGTGGTTCAGGAAGAACTCGCTCTGCACGTGACGCAGGCCTTCGACGATGTCGCCGAACATGCTTTTTCTTTCGTGGGAGGCTACGCGTTCACGCAGCCGCACCCGGAAGAGGAGCATGCAGATGATGGGTATGTAGGTGATGGAGGATATGAGAAAGCACACGCCCTCGCCCCAGAAATAGATGACGAATCCGGCAATGGAGGGGCCCACGAGCTTGCTTATGTTGAAGGCCATGGAATTGAGGGCCACGGCGCTTTTGACGGCGGCGGGGTCGGAAACCATGAGGGACACCGAGGACTGCCGTGCCGTCATGTCGAAGGAGGAGATGATGCCGAGGCCGAGGCTGAGAACCACGAGAATGGGATAGTTGACCAGCCCTGAGAAGGTGAAGGCGGTGAGCAGCACGGCCTCGAGCATGCACAGCACCTGCGTGGCGATGAGGGCCCGGCGCAGGTCGTGCCTCTCCAGCCATGCGCCGGCCATGAGTCCGAACAGGAGCAGCGGCGCAAGGCTCACGAACTCCACGATGCCGAGCAGAAAGGCGGATTTGGTAAGCCGGAAGACGAGCCAGCTCATGGCGAGGCGCTGCATCCAGATTCCGAGCATGGAGATGGTCTGACCTGTGATGAAGTAGAAAAAGGCTTTGTGCGCGAGAGCGGGAAACAGCTTATAAAGCAGATGCATGGTTACCTCGGCGGCGGAAAGGGCTTTTTTCGTGCAGGATATTATTGGATGCAAAAAAAACTAACGAATTTTTTACAAAAGGAAAAGATTAGGCGAGAACGGCGGAAAATCGTCGAAAAATTTCTGTGAATTTGACGGGTTGAACCGTGAGCCCGACTGCGGAAGGAAAAGGGCGGGGCGGAAGAGAAGGAGGAAAAAGACGCCGCAGGCAGGAGGGAGAAAGGGGCGCGCCGAGGGAAGAAGGACAGGGAGAGAGGGAAAAGACGAGCGGCGGAAGAGAGAAGAGGGACGGAGAGGCGGGAGCCGGGAAAGGGAGGGAGAGCGGGAGTGTGGAGAAAAAAGGCGGGCAAAGGCGGGAAGGCGCGGGACGAATCAGGGAAGCATCCGCTGCGGCTTGGAAAAGGCGGGGGAAGGGAGCGCAGGCGGGGAGCGTGCGCGTCGTCCGGACACAGGTTCGGGAAAAGAGTCCGGGGAAACGCCGGGGGACGGAGTGACGTGCCCCGGAAGAGGCGGGCGGGAGCCGGGCGGAGAAGACTGTGCGGCGGAAGGCCCGGGACTGCGGGGACGGGCATCTTCCGGCACGAAAAACGCCCCGGCGTACCGGGGCGTTTTTTCATGGTGAGGCCGTGGAGGAAAGGACGGCCTCAGAAGAGCGCTGTTGACGTATCAGCCCCAGAGCACGCGGCCGACCAGCGTTCCGGCCCATGCCACGAGGTAGGCCACGGCGGTGTTGAACGCCATGCTGAAGAAGAGCCACCGCCAGCCGCCGGCTTCGTTCTTGAGCACCACGAGGGTGACGAAGCAGGGCGAGTAGATGAGCACGAAGAGCATGAGCGAGAGGGCCACGGTCTTGGACCAGCCGGGATCGGCGGCCAGCCTTGCGGACAGGGAATCCGGCTCGTCGGGATCGGTTTCGCCTATGGAATAGGCCGTTCCCATGGTAGAGAGGATGGCTTCCTTGGCGGCCACGCCGGAAATGAGGGCCACGTCGGTACGCCAGTCGAAGCCGAGGGGCCTGAACAGCGGCTCCACGAACTGACCTATGCGGCCGCCCCAGGTGTTGCGCACGGTTTCGGAGGCAAGGGCGTTTTCCTCGTCGAGTTTCGTATTTTCAAGCGCTTCCTTCTGCTGCGTCAGCGAGGCGAGCATGTCGCGCATGGCGTCGGTGGCGTCTGCGCCTTCAAGCTGGGCTTTCAGGGCGTCGATCTGTTCATCAAGGGGCGTGATCTGCGCGTCGAGCGCGGCGATTTTCGCCTCAAAGGGCGCGGCCTGCTCTTCGGTAAGCGCCGGGAAGGTGAGCGCCGCCCACAGAATGACGGATATGGCCAGAATGACGGTGCCCGCCTTCTTGATGTACATCCAGCCGCGTTCCCAGGTGTGCGTGAGAATGCTGCGCAGCGTGGGCAGGCGGTAGGGCGGCAGCTCCATGACGAAGGGCGTGGACGCGCCGCGGAACACGGTCTTTCTCAAGAACAGGGAAACCAGCAGCGCCACGGCCCAGCCGCACAGGGTGATGGCGAACATGATGCCCGCCTGATTGTCGGCAAAGAAGGCCGCCGTGAGCATGAGGAACACGGGAATCTTGGCGCCGCAGGTCATGAGGGGCAGCGTCATCATGGTGGCCATGCGTTCCTTTTCGCTGCGCATGGTGCGCGTGGCCATGACGCCGGGAATGGCGCAGCCGCCCGCAATGCCGCCCGCAATGATGAAGGGCATCACCGAGGAACCGTGCAGACCGAAGGCCCGCATGACGCGGTCGAGCATGTAGGCCATGCGCGCCATGTAGCCGCTGTCTTCAAGAAACGCCACGATGAGGAACATGATGAGAATGAGCGGCACAAAGCTGAGCACGCCGCCCACGCCGCCTATGATGCCGTCCACCACCAGCGACTGCACCAGTCCTTCGGGAAGAACGCCGGTCATGAGTTCGCCGAGCCAGCCGAAGAAGTCTTCCACCCAGCCCTGCGGATACGCGCCCACGATGAACGTGGTCCAGAACATGAAATACACCACGCCGAGCATGATCACCGGCCCGAGAATGGTGTTGGTGAGCACCTTGTCGAGCTTGTCGGTAAAGGCAAGGCGATCCTTCGTGCTGCTTTTGCGCACCACGCCGCCACGGAGCGCGCTGTTGATGAAGCCGTAACGGTAGTCGGAAATGACGGCGTCGGGCGTGGTTTCCAGCGTGGAGGCAAGATGCGAGGCAAGAGCTCTGCGCACCTCGTCAAGTTCTCTGGCGGCTTCGCGGTCCGCGCTTTCCATCTGGGCGCGCAGAACCTCGTCGCCCTCAAGCAGCTTCAGCGCCGTCCAGCGGGCGGGGTAGCGGGAGGTAAGGAGCTTTTTTTCCTCAATGATTTTCGTCATGCGCAAAAGCGCGGGATCCACGTCCGGCCCGTAGCTTATGATGAGCGGTTCGGAAGGCTTTGCCGCTTCTTCCAGCGCCAGGGCAAGCGCCTTGTCGAGTCCTTCGCCGGAGCGCGCCACCGTGGGCACGGCCTTCACGCCGAAGCGCTCGGAAAGCTTGTCGAGGTCGATGGTCATGCCCGCCCTGCGCGCTTCGTCCATCATGTTGCAGGCGAGCACCACGCCCTGACCGAGTTCGCGTATCTGCACGGCCAGAAAAAGACCGCGTTCCAGCGTGGCGGAGTCGATGACGTCGATGACCGCGCGCGGTCTCTCCGCGGCATTTTCCGGAGCCAGCACGTCGCGCACCACCCGCTCTTCCATGGAATAGGGCGTAAGCGAATAGGTGCCGGGCAGATCCACGAGCAGCACTTTCTGCTCGCCGCAGCTCGTCCAGCCTTCCTTCTTTTCCACGGTCACGCCGGGGTAGTTGCCCACGTGCTGATGCGCTCCCGTCCAGGCGTTGAACGCCGTGGTCTTGCCGCAGTTGGGATTGCCCGCAAGCGCAATGCGCACGCCGTTCTTTCTTTCCTCTTCCGTAAGGGCGGCCTCGCCGGCAATGCCGCGTCTTTCACACATGGGACAGCTCATTTGACCTCCACGTCGACATAGTCGGCTTCACTGTTGCGCAGCGCTATGGTGGAACCTTCGATGCGCAGCGCCACGGGATCGCGCAGAGGAGCCCTGCCGACCACCTGCACCGACATGCCCGGCACGAGTCCCATGTCGCGTATGCGGCGCCCGAGTTCTCCGTGAGCGGTGATTTTGACGATGCTTGCCTCTCTTCCCGGGGCAAGCTGACGGAGATTCATCTGTGGCATGGAGTCCTCCTGATAAAAATGAAATTCTTTTTCAATTATTGCAGAAAAAAAATGAAATCCGAAAAAGGCCGAAAGCCGAGAGTCCGCGTGAGGCGGCTGCCCGCCGGAACGCTTCCGACACCTGGTACGCTGGCGGACGGACTGAAAATAATGAAACTGAAAACCAATGTCAACTTAAAACGCAACAAAAGACTGAACGCAGGCGACCGTGGGGAAAACCGTGCGGGGAGTCGGAGAAGAAGCCGGGGAGAGGCGGAGCGGGCGTACGGAATGGGGGAGGCGGAGGAGGGGAGAAGGGAAACGCGGGGGAGCGGGGAACCCCGGTCGGAAGGCCGGGAAGAAGGGGAGTTGCCGGAGCGCGGGCAGAGGAGCATCGGGCAGGCATCAGAGCAAACGTCGAGGGAAACCGCGGGGACGCCGTTTTCGGTCTGCGCCGGGCGCAGGGCGCGTTGCCCCGGCGCCTGCCGTACCGCGGGGGCATGATTCGCCTTCCCTGCGAGCTGCCGGCAAGAGCCGTCGCAAGAATTTCGCCAGGGGCTCCGGAGGCGTCCCTGACGCTGAAGATAACAGGATACGGCGGGCTTTCCCTCGCGCTCCCGGTTCGCTGCTTTCGCCGTTTTTTTTGGGGGGGAGGGGCGTCGTCAGGCGCATCGGACTGCCGTTTCTCAGCGCTCGGGCGGGCCTTCTTTTCCCCCTCAGCTTTTTCTCAACGCTCTGGGATCCCGGGCGACGTCAGGAGCCCGGTCGGTGGCGGCCAGTAGCCGGAATTCACTTCCGCCGTCAGGCGAAATGCCCACCGTGCAAGTCCCGCGACCGTACGGCGTGTCCGGAGCTGACGGGAGAGGGCGTCACCTGGGCAGGGGAAAAACAAAAGCAGAAAAACAAAAAGTTTTGAAGGGAAGAGGGGGGCGCGGGGGGAGAGGGAAACTTTTTCAAAAGTTTCCCTCTCCCCCCGCACAGACAATCCCTCTCTTATCCCGTCACCCTGGCAAGGGCGTCCATGAGGGCGTCGATGTCGGCGGGTGTGGGGGACGTGGGGAGGCTGGCGAGCATGCCGAGGCCTTCCATGGCGTCGTGGAACGCTTCGGGGGACATGGAGGAGACGGCGGCGGTATGGATCATGGCGCTGACGGAGAGTATCCAGAACACGGCGCTGCGCAGTTCGTCTCTGTTCATGTCGAGGTCGAGGACCACGAGAACGGGCTGCTCCTTCTGCATGGCGGCGAGGGCGTCGTCGAGCGTGGGAGCGGCGCTCATGGAAGCGCCGCGCTTTTCAAACTGCGGCCGCAGGGTCTGCCAGAGGTCGGAGCGGCCGGAAACGACGAGGATGTTCATGAGGGCTCCGCATCAATGAGCGTGGCCGCCGCCGCAGGTGAACTCCATGCTGAAGGGCTGGAGCTGACCGGCGAGGAAGGCGTTGATGGCGCTGCCCACGGTAAGCTGGTTTCCGGCGAAGTAGACCTTCACGCCCACCTGCTGGAAGCCCATGAGCGGACGCATGCCCATGCCGCCGGCGAGCAGCACGTTCACGTTGTGGGAGGCGAGGTGCTGCACGGGGGCCAGGCAGCCGCCCTGCTGATGAGGCACGTTTTCCAGCGTGCTGACGTTCTTGATGGCGTTGTCTTCGACTTCCACGAGGGTGTAGATGTCGCAGTGACCGAAGTGCATGCCCATCTGGGCGTCGAGGCCGCCGGGCATGGCGGAAGGAACGGCAATGATGGTGCTCATGAGAGTTCTCCTGAAAACGGTCGTAGAGGCGCCTTTCAGCGGCGCACGTTCAGATTCTGAAGGGCCGACCACATGTCCTTCAGTCTGTTTCCCACGGGGTTGTCGAATTCGGTGAGGGCCTTGCGCGCCACCATGGCGCGGGTGACCACCGGATCGAAAGGCAGGCGGCCGAGGAGCGTGTCGCCTCGCTGCGCGCACTCTTCGGCCATGGCGTCGGCCTCTTTTTCGTTGAGGTCGGCCTTGTTGATGATGACGGCGAGCGGCACGCGGAAATGACGGCACAGATCCGCCACCCGCTGAAAGTCGTGTCTGCCCGACGGGGTGGGTTCCACCACGCCCACGGCCAGGCTTGCGCCGGAAAGCGAGGATATGACCGGGCAGCCCACGCCGGGCGAGCCGTCGCACAGCACGGTGTCGAGGCCCTGCGCTTTGGCAAGGCTGCGGGCTTCGGACTTGAGCAGGCTTACGAGCTTGCCGGAATTCTCCTGTCCCGGAAAGAGCAGCGCGTGCACCATGGGCCCGAAACGCGTGTCGCTGACGTGCCAGTCGCCGCAGTGCTGCTCCTCAAAGGCTATGGCTCCTGCCGGGCACAGATGCGCGCACACGCCGCAGCCTTCGCAGCGCAGCGGATCGACGGCATAGCCGTCCTGCTGCAGGCTTATGGCGTCAAAGGCGCACAGCGCGGCGCATTTGCCGCAGGAAAGACAGGCATCGTGCCGTATGTCCGCCTTGTGCCCGGAAACAAAGGCGTGCGTTTCCC
>NZ_CALUWV010000057.1 GCF_944324575.1 uncultured Mailhella sp.
CAGTTCAACTCCGCCATCGGACCGTACAAGGGCGGTCTGCGCTTCCATCCCAGCGTGAACCAGAGCATTCTGAAGTTCCTCGGCTTTGAACAGATCTTCAAGAACAGCCTCACCGGTCTGCCCATCGGCGGCGGCAAGGGCGGTTCCGACTTCGACCCCAAGGGCAAGTCCGATGCTGAAGTCATGCGCTTCTGCCAGGCCTTCATGACCGAGCTCGTCCGCTACATCGGCGCGTTCAGCGACGTTCCCGCCGGCGACATCGGCGTGGGCGGCCGCGAAATCGGCTACCTGTTCGGCCAGTACAAGCGTCTGACCAGCCGCTTTGAAGGCGTGCTCACCGGCAAGGGCCTCAAGTGGGGCGGCTCTCTGGCCCGCACCGAAGCCACCGGCTTCGGCAACGTGTACTTCGCCGAGAACATGCTGAAGGCCGTGGGCAAGGAAATCGAAGGCAAGACTGCCGCCGTGTCCGGTTCCGGCAACGTGGCCATCTACACCGTGAAGAAGCTCTATCAGCTCGGCGCGAAGCCCGTCACCGTGTCCGATTCGCGCGGCTGCATCTATCAGCCGAACGGCATCAACCTTGAAGTGTTGCAGCAGGTCAAGGAACAGGAGCGCGCTTCCCTTACCCGCTACGCCGAACTGTGCAAGGATGCCACCTACATTCCCGTTTCCGAATACCCCGCGGGCGAGCATCCCGTGTGGAACGTGGGCGCCGACCTCGCCTTCCCGAGCGCCACGCAGAACGAAGTTACCCTGGCCGACGCGAAGAACCTGCTCTCCAAGGGCTGCATCCTGGTGAGCGAAGGCGCCAACATGCCTTCCACCCTTGAAGCCACCGCCGAGTTCCAGAAGGCCGGCATCTGCTACGGCCCGGCCAAGTGCGCCAACGCCGGCGGCGTGGCCACCAGCCAGCTCGAAATGGAACAGAACGCGGGCATGACCTCCTGGACCTTCGACGAAGTGGACGGCAAGCTCAAGGGCATCATGGCCGGCATCTTCCAGGCTGCTCACGACACTGCCGAAGAATTCGGCCAGCCCGGCAACTACGTGATGGGCGGCAACATCGCCGGCTTCCGCAAGGTGGCCGACAGCATGATCGAACAGGGCCTTATGTAAGGAGCCCGTCGGCTCATCCGCTGACAGACAGATACGAAAACGCCGCTTTCCGTTTTTCGGAAGGCGGCGTTTTTGCGTGACAGGGAGCGGGAAAGGCGGTCGGGCACGAGGCTTTTCGGCGGGGAATGCCGCTTTTTCCGCAAAATGCGGGAAGAGGACGGGCAAAAGTTGAACGCCCGGGCGAGCTGCCCCGGCGCGACGTTGTACGCAGGGGGCAGGTTGCAGGCCTTCCGCGACAGGCCGGCAGGCCCGGCCTGTCGTCCGCAGTCCCGGGGCTGTTTCCGCGCAGAGGTGAGGCTGGTCGCTTTTCTCCCCTGGGGGATGACGTGCGGCCTTCGGGGGCGTTTTTGCGTTTCAGCGGCTCTGATGCAGGGCAGGCACGAGCTTTTTCTGTACGGCGGCCATCATGAGCGAGGCGTCGAGCGGCATGGAGGCGAACTGCTCAAGCGCCAGAATGGCCTGATGGATGAGCATGCCGAGGCCGTTCATGACATGGTGACCTCGCTTTTCCGCTTCTTCGAGAAGTCTCGTTTTGAGCGGTCTGTAGATGAGGTCGCATACGGGCGCGGAGGCGGGCAGGCGGTCGAGAAAGTCGAAAGAGGAGAACTGCGAATTCACGCCCTGCATGCCGAGCGGCGTGCAGTTGATGAAAAGTTCCGCCTCGGCGAGCGCCTTTTCAAAGTCCTCGCTGGCTATGGAGACTACGCGGACGCGGCTCGAGGTGCGGGCGAGTTCTTCCGCCCTGGCCGGTGTACGGCAGCAGATGGTGATCTGCTCCGCGCCTTCGGCGGCCAGCTTGAGCACCACGGAGCGCGCGGCGCCTCCCGCGCCGTACACGGTTATGCGCGTGCCTTCCGGACGTATGCCCACGTCGTGCAGTGAGCGCACGAAGCCCGCGCCGTCGGTGTTGTGACCGTGAAAGCGGCCGTCGCGGATGACCACGGTGTTTACGGCGTGATACATTTGGGCATCATCGGAAAGAGTGTCCATGAGCGGCACGAGATCGGTCTTGTGCGGCATGGTGGCGTTGAAGCCCGCAAGATTCAGGCCGGGAGCGCCGGAAAGCCATGTTCCCACGGTTCCGGCAGGCACGCGGATGCGTCCGTAGGTGCACTCGATGCCGAGCGCATCGAGCATGGCCTGCTGAATGAGCGGAGAGAGACTGTGTTCTATGGGGTCGCCGATGACGGTAAGTTTTTTTCCGTCCAGAAGGGAAGACATGGTGTGCTCCGGGGTCAGGCGTGAGAGAGGTGGTGGCGGTAATGGCGCAGAATCTGAAGAATGCACCGTTTCAGCGTGCGAGGGCCTCCGTGATTGGGAATGACGACGTCGGCGTGGCGGCGGTAGAGGGCAAGGCGCTCGGCGTAAAGGCGGAAGAGCCTGTCTCTGTCGTTCTGCACGAGGGGCCTGTCGGTAAGGGAAGTCGAGCGCAGAATATGTGAAGGATGCCTGTCGATGAAGACGACAAGGCCGCCTTGCGAGAGCGCCTTCATGTTTTCCTCGCGCAGCACCATGCCGCCCCCCGTGGAGATGACCGCCCCGTCCCGGGCCGCCGCCTCTTTGGCGCAGACGGATTCCATGTCGCGAAAACCGCTTTCCCCCTCTGTGGCAAAGATGTCGGGAATGGTGCGCCCGGTCTTCTGTTCGATCATGACGTCGGTGTCTATGAGCGGCAGATGCAGCCTGCGTGCGAGTCTTTTGCCGAAGGTGGTCTTGCCGCAGCCGGAAAGGCCGATGAGCACGAGATTCTTCATGCAAGCACCCCCGGCACTTCCGTGAGAGCAAGCGCGCAGGCCGCTTCGATGACGGGCACGGCACGGGAGAGAATGCACGGGTCGTGCCTGCCGGTGATGACGAGCTTTTCCGCATTGCCCGTGCTCATGTTGACGGTGTCCTGTTCCCGGCCTATGGAGGGCGTGGGCTTGATGACCACGCTGAACACGACGGGCATGCCGTTGGAAATGCCGCCGTTGATGCCGCCGTTGTTGTTGGTGCGCGTGGTCGGACTTTCTCCCGGCACAAAGGCGTCATTGGCCTCGCTTCCGCGCATGGAGGCAAGATGGAATCCTGCGCCGAAGGCTATCCCCTTTACCGCGGGCACGGCAAAGACGTGCCGTGCAATGACGGTTTCAATGTTCTCGTCGAAGTCCGGGCTGCCGAGTCCGGCAGGAACGCCGAGCGCAAAGCACTCTATGAGGCCGCCTACGGAATCGCCGTCGGCGCGGGCGTCGAGAACGGCCTTCTGCATGGCTTCGCCCCGGACGTCGTCCACTACGGGAAAGCTCTTGGCGCCCGCAGCCCGCAGCGCGTCAAGGTCGGGGCGGGCAAGGTCGAGGGGCGCGTCCTCGATGTCGGCAATCCGGCTGATGCGGGCCAGCACTTCCACGCCCTTTTGCTTCAGCGCCAGTCTGGCGAGAGCTCCGGCAAAGACAAGCGGGGCCGTGAGACGGCCGGAAAAATGGCCGCCGCCCCGGTAGTCTTCAAAGCCGCCGTAGCGCAGGTGCGCGGTGAAGTCGGCATGGCCGGGCCTGGCAAGCCAGCGCGTTGCGGCGTAGTCGCGCGACCTTGTGTCGGTGTTTTCAATGACGCCGCAAAGAGGCGTGCCACAGGTCTTTCCCTCGAACACGCCGCTCAGAATGCGGACTTCGTCCTTTTCATTTCGTGCCGTAGCCAGCGGGGATTTGCCCGGGGCGCGGCGTGCCATCTGTGCGCGGATGAAGTCCATGTCCACGTCGAGTCCCGACGGAACGTTCTGAAGCACGATGCCTATGGCCGGACCGTGGGATTCGCCGAACAGGCTGTAACGCATTATTTCTGTCCTTTCTTGAGGCCCATGCGGGCCGACTGGAGAGCCACCTTGCGGGCCTCCTCATGAATTTTTTTCTTTTCTTCGCCTTCCTTCCACCACCAGCGGGCCTTGTGCAGAATGAGATCGACGTCGCCTGCGGCCGCGAGGGAGAGCAGGTTTCGGTACTGTCGCGTCATGGCCTGACTGTGGGGGTTGGCTTCAAAGAGCCAGGTGAACAGGGCGCCGTCTTCCATGAGCTGTTTTTCCGTGGAGTTCATGCGCCTGAGGAACGAGGGCGTTATGTACGGCAGGAGCGCGGGGTCTTCCGCCGTCATGGCGAAATACACCGCGCTCGTGATGAAGTTCATGCCCTGTATCTTGGCTTCCGCGATGTCATGTTCTTCGGCCGTGGCGCGGAAGGTCACGCAGCCGAAGTGTCGAAACAGGCTTTCGACGAATCGTGTGTCCTCTTCCGAGGCGTTTTTGCCGGGCACTATGGTGACGCGCAGTTCCAGATCCCTGGCGGGCACGGGCCCGAAAAGCGGATGCGTGCCCACTACCGGTCCGCTCCACAGGCTTTCCATATGCTGCATGGGCAGTTCCTTCACCGAGGTGATGTCGGCAAGGATGGCGTCGGGCTCCATGAAGGGCCTGAGCGTGGTCACGGTGTCGGCTATGGCTGTGGCCGGTATGCACAAAAGCACGAGGCGCGCGCCCCGGCAGGTGTTTTTGACGGTTTCTTCCTCAAAGGGAATGTCGAGCCCCAGCACGGTGATGTCGGGATTGCTGCCGAAGCGTTCCGTGAGCATGGCCCCCATGCGGCCCCGGCAGCCTACGATGACGATGCGATCGCTCATGCAAGGGCGCTCCATACGTTCCAGAATTCAGGGAAGGACTTGCGCACCACGGAAGGGTCGTCCACGATGACCTTTTGCTTCCGGGCAAGGCCGAGCAGCGACACGGCCATGGCGATGCGATGGTCGTTGTAGGTGGCAAACACCGTGCCTTCGGCAATGACGGGCCCTTCGGGAGCCGTTCCGTGCACGGCAAGAAAGTCCGGCCCTTCCTCCACCTTCACGCCGATGCGGGAAAGCTCCGCGGCGCAGGCAGAGAGCCGGTCGCACTCCTTGATGCGCAGGTGAGCGACGTTCGTGATGCGCGTTTCGCCTTCGGCAAAGGCCGCGGTCATGGCCACGGTGGGCACGAGATCCGGGCAGGCGCCCATGTCCACCTCAATGCCGGAAAGCTTTGAGGGACTCACGAGAATGCCGCTGTCCCTGATTTCCACGGACGCGCCCATGGCACGCAGGATGTCCAGCATGGCGCGGTCGCCCTGAAGAGAGTCGGCGCGAAGGTCGGTGACGAGAACGGGATTCCTTCCCACGGCTCCGGCTGCGAGAAGATACGAGGCGCCCGACCAGTCGCCCTCCACCGTGTGTTCGCCGCAGCGGTAGCTTCCGGGCTGAACCGTGATGCGAAGCTTTCCGGGACGGGCCTCGGTCACGTCTCTCCACGCCACGCGCGTCCAGCCTCCGTCTGAGAGCTCCTCCACCGTAAAGGCGATGCCGAAATCTTCCATGATCTGGAGGGTCAGCCCCACGTATGGCCAGGACACCACCTTGTTTCCCGTGAGGGAAATGCAGAGAGGAGAAGGGCAGAAGGGCGCGGCGAGCAGCAGTCCGGAGAGATACTGACTCGATTCATCCACGCTCATGGCAACCTCGCCTCCGGCAAGACCGTGCGTTTCGAGCACGAAGGGCGGGAAGCCTTTCTTTTCTTCAAAATGAACGCGCGCACCGAGATGTTCGAGCGCTCCCGTGAGCGCTCCTATGGGGCGTTCGTGCATCCTTTCCGCCCCGTGAATGCGGAAGGATCCGCGCCCGGCGGCCAGAACCGCGGTGAGCAGGCGGCAGGTAGTGCCCGACTCGCCTACGTTGCAGTCGGCGGCTTCGTTCGTGCCGCCCTCGGGGCCGCGCTTCATGCCCCGGACGCGCCAGGAGCCGCCGCCGAGGTCTTCCAGCACGGCTCCCGCCGTGTGGAGAATGTCGCGCGTGCGCTCAAGATCGGCACTTGAGAGCGCATGGCGCACCAGAGAGTCGCCGTGCGCCAGAGCGGCCGCAATGAGCGTGCGGTGAGAGACGGACTTTGAGGCGGGGGCCTGAAGCGTGATCATGAATCAGAATCCTGTGGTGTTGGCGGTTGAATCGAGACGCGGGCCTTCGGGGTAGCAGCCGAGCACGCGTACCGAGTTGCAGCAGGCGTCGAGGTCTTCAATGAGGGCTCTGCGTCCTGCGGAGGAAAGGTCGCATTCCACGTCGGCAAAGAACACGTAGTCCCAGCACGATCCCTTCATGGGGCGGGATTCGAGCTTGGTCATGTTCACCTTGTGGGCGGAAAAGGTGTTGAGAACGGTGGAAAGCGTGCCGGCCCTGTTGGGAACCGTAAAAAGAAGCGAGGACTTGAAGCGTTCCTGTTCCTTTTCGTGATCGGCCCGTACCGGAGAGGCTCCCGGACGGATGAGCACGAAGCGCGTCCAGTTGGCGGTGTCGTCCTGGATGTTGTCGGCAAGGGCGCGCATGCCGAGCTTTTCGGCCATGCTGCGGTGACCGATGGAGGCCGCGCCTTCTTCCCGGGAGGCCTTCCACGCGGCGGCCGCCGAGGACTCCACGGATACGAGCCTTGCCGAGGGAAGATGCGCGCGCAGCCACGAGGCGCACTGGCCGAGGGGCTGGGCGTGGGAGTAGACGGTCTTTATGCTCTCCAGCGACGTTTCCCGGCTGAGCAGACTGTTGGCTATGCGGGAGAAGAACTCGGCCTGAATGTTCACCTCGTACTGGGAGAACAGGTCGAAGCTCTGCGTGATGGTGCCGTGAATGGAATTTTCCAGCGGAATGACGCCCGCATCGTACTCGCCGAGGCTCACGCCGCGGAAGATTTCGTTGAAGTCGTGACAGGGCACGAAGGTCATGGACTCGCCGAGAAAGTCCCGGGCAGCAAAGTAGGAAAACGTGCCTTCCGGGCCGAGGTAGGCCACGGCGGCGGCCTTCTGCAGCGAGCGGGAGGCCGAGAGAATGGCGCGCCACACGGCCGTGACGTGTTCCGCTTTGAGCGGGCCCTGATTGAGCGAGGCGAGCCTTTCCAGAAGCCGGGCCTCCCGGGCCGGATCGAACACCCTGCCCGAGACCTGCCGTTTTGCCTGTCCGACGGCGAGGCTGAGATTCGCCCGCCGGTTCAGAAGTTCAAGAAGCTGCCGGTCGACCTCGTCGATCTGTTCGCGCAGCTTGTCGAGGCCGGGAATCTGGAAAGGCTCTGCCATGATCTATTTCTCCTGAATGTCTTCCTTGATGCGCATGCCGAAGTGACGTCCGGCCTCGTCGGTGCGACAGAGCACCTTGTCGCCGGGCTTGAGCGTCACCACGCTCACGGGCGTGCCGTCCGGCGCGGTGAGACGTATGGTTTCGGCGTTCTGAAGGAACACGGCGCCTTTCCTGTCGCCGATTTTGGCTTCGACGAGCAGCATGGGCCGCACTTCTATCTTCACCCGTCCCGCCGTGGCGAGGCTGGTTGCGCCCGTATGGTCCACCACGAGCATCTGCGTGCCGGCAGTGACTTCCGAAAGATAGGTGGTGGTGTCGCCGGGCAGGCGTATGTAGGCGTGCACCGCGCCCGCGTTTACGCGGAAGGGACGGGAGGCCACATACTCGTTGTGCTCCGTTTCGGCATGAACAAGGAAGGTGAAGGCGCTGGAGTTGCCCACCAGCATGCCCTGGCCGCGGTGCAGCATGGACATGGTGTCTATGCATACGCGGTGTCCGAGTCCGGCGGGCTCCACGCGGGTGATGACGGCTTCCTCGAGTTCTTCGTGTTCCCGGCTTATCTTGCAGCGGGACACGATGTCCTTGAGCTCGCCGATGGCTTCGGGCAGCACCACGATGCCCTGCACGCCGCGCTGAAGAATGCCCGAGGCCAGCACGGCCTCTTCAAGATTTCCCGCTTCGGCCACCACGTTGTCGCACTGGGCGAGCAGGTTTTCCACGGGAATGATCTCCCATCCTCTGGCCAGCACGACCTGCGTTCCTGCGCGGAGCTCGTCGCGTATGGCTTCCTCGTCGGCCTTTGAGGTCATGACGCGGGAAGGCATGGACTCTTCGGCAAGGACCGGTGTGCGGGAAAGCTGGGCAACCGAGTCCACCTTGTCCGCGGGAACGATGACCCCGTCAACGCCGGATTCCAGCGCGAGGGTCACGTCGTTCTTGCTGAAGGGCACGCTCTTGAAATAGATGTTCATGGTCGCTCCCGAACGCTAGTCTTCGCCCACGATGGCCATGGCGTCGTCCACGGAGGCGCCGGAATGCACGATGGCGTTCATGGCGCGCATGAGATCCACGCGGCGGGGATGCTCGAACACGTTGCGGCCGATGGAAAGACCTGCGCCGCCGGCCTGCAGGGAATCGTACACCATCTGCAGGAGCTTGCGCGTGGAGTCGATGCGCTCGCCGCCCGCGATGACCACGGGAGCGCAGCAGCATTCGGTGACCCTGCGGAAGCTTTCGGGGCTGCCGGTGTAGGACACCTTCACGATGTCGGCGCCGAGTTCCGCACCCACGCGGGCGCAGTGGGCCACCACGTCGACGGCGAAGCTGTCGCGGATGAGGCCTCCGCGACCGTAGAGCATCATGAGAAGAGGCATGCCCCAGCGGTTGCAGTGATCGGCGATCACGCCTGCGGTGTTGAGCATTTCACGTTCATTGGGGTCGCCGAGGTTGAGGTGCACGGACACGGCGTCCGCACCGAGACGTATGGCTTCTTCCACCGTGCCGGTGAGCACCTTGGTGTTGCCGTTGGGGGAAAGCTCCGTGGAAGCGGTGATGTGCATGATGAGGCCGAGGTCGGCGTTGGCGTCGGCGCAGCCGGAAGCGCGGATGAGGCCCTTGTGCATGATCACGGCGTTGGCGCCGCCTTCATTCATGTCGTCCACGGCCTTGCGGATGTCCACGAGTCCGTCGGGAGCGCCGATGGTCATGCCGTGATCCATGGGAACGATGATGGTGCGCTTGGTGTCGGGGTTGAAGATATGGGTCAGTCTTTTTTTGGTGCCGAGTTCCATGATGCGTTCCTTCTCATTGAACGTTGTGGGCTGCGTGGCGGCTTATGCATACAAAAAGGGCCGCCGGCTTGTTTCGCCTGCGGCCCGAAGTTTGCAAACTGAGGTTGTCAGCAATCCTTCCGACCACAGGGCCCGGTAAAATAAAAGTAGAAACCAAAGGTAAAGCCGTTGGTTTCAAACTGGGCGGTGGCGGAATACAGAGTATGCATGACAAACAACCATTGAAAGTTTAAAAAATTACTAATCCCAGAGGAAGAAATCTGTCAACAGGAAAATGACGTGAGACGGCAACTTTTTGCCTTTTCGCGTTATTCCTTCTCTCCCATGAGCTCGAGGGCCTCTTCCACGGTGGCGTTGCCGTGCACCATGGCGCGCAGGGCCTTGAGCAGCTCCACGCGGCGCGGATGCTCGAACACGTTGCGGCCCACGGAAAGACCGGAGCCCCCGGCCTGGAGCGATCCGTACACCATTTCAAGCAGCTTGCGCGTGGAATCGAGCTTGGGGCCGCCTGCAATGAGCACGGGCACGCCGCAGTCCTCCACCACGTCGGCAAAGGTTTCCGGATCGCCGGTGTAGGGGACCTTCACGATATCGGCGCCGAGTTCCGCGCCCACGCGGGCGCAGTGGGCTATGTTGCGGGGATCGTAGCTGTCCACGTCATGGCCGCGCGCGTACACCATCATGAGAAGAGGCATGCCCCAGAGACTGCATTCCTTGGCGATTTTTCCGGCGTCGGACATCATCAGGCTTTCGTCGTCGTCGCCGAGATTGATGTGGATGGACACGGCATCGGCGCCGAGACGCACGGCCTCTTCCACGTCGCCTACGAGCATCTTCTTGTTCGGGCGGCGCGACAGACTGGTGGATGCGGAAATGTGCATGATGAAGCCCAGACGCATATGGGATTCGTAGTCGGCCTTGTGGATGAGTCCCTTATGCAGAAGCACGGCGTCGGCCAAGCCTTCGTCCATGTCGTGCACGGCTTTTGCCATGTTGCGCAGGCCGCGGGGCGCGCCGTCGGACATGCCGTGATCCATGGGAACGATGATGGCGCGGCCGGTTTTGGGATTGATGATGCGATTGAATCTTCTGAGCGAACCGACTTCCATGGGGTGTACCTCTTTGCAGGCATCCCGGCGGTCATGAAAAAAAAGCCGCCGGCTCTGTATGTGCCTGCGGCTTTGTATTCCTGTGCGATGTGACGGTAGAAATCAGCACAGCCTGCCGCTTGTCCGGTAATAATACGCATAGCACCAGCAACCGAAGCTGCTGGCGAAGGTAAAGTAACCGGGACGAAACGCGCTGAACATGATTTCCAACCTTTTTCTCCGTCATAGCGCCGCTTTTGAAAATCTGTCAAGCGCGGAAAAAAGATCTTCGACGCTCCGCCCATTTAATAATGGCCGAAAAGCGCGTGCCGTCTTCTTCTTGGCCGTCTCCAAAAGCCGCATTTTCCCGGATTTTCAGGCAAAGACCTTCCGTTGCGTTCCCGGAAGAATATTTTTTTTGCAACTTGCGCCCGGGGAAAACCGACTTCTTCCGCGTCGTCTGTTCATTCCTCTTCTGCACGCAAATAATGGAGACAAAAAAGTATCTGACTGATGCAAAAATGTTTTATTTGCCGTGGTGATAGACGGAACAGCTCCGCATTGAGACCGGGGCGGCAAAAAGTTCTTTTCATGCCGTTGACAAAAAGGGGACTTCTGCATATACAGAAGGAAAGTTCAACATCTGCTTCAGGAGTTCATCATGTCCACATCCGTCTTCGCCATGTCCTTTGCCGGTCAGTGGTGGTGGCGTATCTTTTCTTCAGAGAGAGGATGCGGTCTTGACGCGTAGCTGAAGCGCAGAGTCAGAAAAGCCAGAACGAATGCCGTTCCCTCTCCGGGGAGCGGCATTTTTTTTATTCATTCACACGAGGTTCGACGACATGACAACCAGAACGACCCCCATTCGAGTGCGTCAGAGCGTCCGTCATCTTCCGGCGGACATGGATACGCCCATAAGTCTTTTCCTGGACATTGCCCGGGAAAGGGACGGCATACTGCTGGAGAGCGCGGAAGTCGACGGACGATGGGGACGCTACAGCGTGCTTGCCTGCGACATGGCTCTGTATCTGATCTGCCGGGACGGAAAGCTTTTCTGCCGCATCGAGGATGAGCGTCTTGCCGGTCTTGCGGCCTTCGACGGCATGAACTTCGTGGACGGGCTGCGCGGCGTCATGCGCACGCTGGAAGTGCTGCCCGATCCGAACGCCTCCGACCTTCCGCCCATCACGCGTTCTCTGTGCGGCTATCTCGGCTTCGGCATGGCTTCGCTCTTTCATCCGAAGCTTGCCCCGGTCATGAAGCCCGAGGATGCGGAATGCGTGCTCTGCCTGCCCGGAACGCTGCTTTTGTTCGACCATATGTACAACCGGCTCGCGCAGGTGAGTCTCGGCGAGCATCGCGATCTCGGGCGGTGCGGCTCCTTTGCCCGCAGCGGCGTCCCGCTTCAGGAAAAGGCCGACGTGCTGGCCGAGCCCTCCGAGGAGGGATTTCAAAAGGCCGTGGAGCACATACGGGAAATGCTGCGCATGGGCGAAGCCATTCAGGTAGTGCCTTCGATGCGCTTTTCCATGCCCTTTTCGGGCGACCCCTTCACGCTCTACCGCAGAATGCGCAGCGAGAACGCCTCGCCGTACATGTTCTTCATGCGTCTTCCGGGCATCACGCTCTTCGGCTCTTCGCCGGAAGTCATGGTGCGCTGCGAGGGCGGCAAGCTGCTTTCCGCACCCATAGCCGGAACGCGCCGTCGCGGTTCCACCGTGGCCGAGGACGAGGCCCTTGCCGGGGAACTTCTTGCCGATCCCAAGGAACGCGCCGAGCATATGATGCTCGTGGATCTCGGCCGCAACGATCTCGGCCGTCTGGCCCGCCCCGGCACCGTGGAGGTCGAAAAGCTCATGATGGTGGAGCGCTTTTCCCACGTCATGCATCTGACAAGCCGCGTCACCGCCGAGCTCGACGACGGGCTGGACGCCGTGGACGTGCTGGCCGCCACCTTCCCTGCGGGCACGGTGAGCGGCGCACCCAAGATTCGCGCCATGGAAATCATTGCCGAAACCGAACCCGGGCCGCGCGGACCGTACGCGGGCTGCATAGGCTGGCTCGGGCTCGACCGGGACGGCGTGAATCTCGACACCGGCATCACCATACGCAGCATCTGGGTGCGGGACGGACGCCTTTACTGGCAGGCGGGAGCCGGAATCGTGCACGATTCCGTGCCCGCTCTGGAATGGAAGGAGGTTTGCAACAAGTCGGCCATCATGCGTCAGGCATGCTTTACCACGGGAGAATTCCATGTTCCTGCTCATAGATAACTACGATTCCTTCACCTACAATCTGGTTCAGGCCTTCTGCCGTCTGGGGCACCGGCCCCGCGTGGTCAAAAACGACGATCCCGGCCTTGTGGCCATGGCCAACGATCCTTCACTGCGCATGGTGTGCATTTCTCCCGGACCGGGCCATCCTTCCCGGGCCGGGTACTGCCTCGACTTTCTACGGCAGCTCAGTCCCCGCATTCCCGTGCTCGGCGTATGCCTCGGGCATCAGATTCTCGGACTCTATGCGGGCGCGGAAGTCGTGCCCGGCCCCGTGGTCATGCACGGCAGGACCTCGGAAATCGTGCACGACGGCAAGGGGCTGTACCGCGGCATGCCCAATCCCATGGTGGTGGGGCGCTATCACTCTCTTGTGGTGCGCGTGGACGACTCTCATCCCAACGACCTTCTGGCCGTGTCGGCCCGGGGCCCGCAGGGCGAAGTCATGTCCATGCGCTTCCGCGACAGGCCGTGGGTGGGCGTGCAGTATCATCCCGAATCCATCCTCACCCCGGACGGGCTGCGCCTTCTGGAGAATTTCCCCGGAAGCCTTCTGCCCACGGTGCACGCCGCGCCCACCATCAGTTCCATTCTGGAATCCGTGTCGCAGGGCCGCGACATGACCGACGAGGAATGCGACGTGGCCTTCGGCTCCATGCTCGACGGCACCATGACGCCGGCCCAGGCCGGGGCGCTGCTCATGGGACTGCGCATGAAGGGCGAAAAGCCTGCGGAACTTGCCGCAGCCATACGCATCATGCTGGCCCGCTCCGTCAAGGTGACGGGCATACCGGAAAAGTGCATCGACATCGTGGGCACGGGCGGCGACGGCAAGAGATCCTTCAACTGTTCCACGGCCACCTCGCTTACGCTCGCGGGCATGGGCTACAGGATGCTCAAGCACGGCAACCGGGCCGTGTCCTCCACTTCCGGCGCTGCCGACGCGCTGGAAGGGCTCGGCCTGCCGCTGGAAAAGGATCCCGACGCCATTGTGGAGATGCTGAAGGAACGCAACTTCGCCTTCCAGTTCGCGCCGTACTTCCATCCGGCCTTTGCCAACGTGGGGCCGGTACGCAAGCAGCTCGGCATGCGCACGCTCTTCAACATGCTCGGCCCCATGCTGAACCCCGCCTG
>NZ_CALUWV010000058.1 GCF_944324575.1 uncultured Mailhella sp.
TTGTCCGCGTCGGACAGTTCGTCCATGCCGAGGATGGCGATGATGTCCTGAAGGTCCTTGTACTTCTGCAGCACCTGCTGAACACGACGGGCCACGGAATAGTGTTCCGTGCCGACCACGTTCGGGTCGAGGATGCGGGAGGTGGAGTCAAGCGGGTCCACGGCCGGGTAGATACCCAGTTCGGCGATGGAACGGTTGAGCACCAGCGTGCCGTCCAGGTGGGCGAAGGTGGTGGCGGGAGCCGGGTCGGTAAGGTCGTCGGCGGGAACGTACACGGCCTGCACGGAGGTGATGGAACCAGCGGAGGTGGAGGTAATACGTTCCTGCAGACCGCCGAGGTCGGTGCCGAGGGTGGGCTGATAGCCCACGGCCGAAGGCATGCGGCCCAAGAGTGCGGACACTTCGGAACCGGCCTGCGTGAAGCGGAAGATATTGTCGATGAAGAGCAGCACGTCCTGATGCTCTTCGTCACGGAAGTACTCGGCGCAGGCAAGGGCGGTGAGGGCCACGCGGGCACGGGCTCCCGGGGGTTCGTTCATCTGGCCGTAGACAAGCACGGCGCGTTCCAGAACCCCGGCTTCCTTGAGTTCGCCGTACAGGTCGTTGCCTTCACGGGTACGTTCACCAACACCCGCGAACACGGAGTTGCCGCCGTGCTGCTTGGCGATGTTGTTGATCATTTCCATGAGGATAACGGTCTTGCCCACGCCGGCGCCGCCGAACAGACCGATCTTGCCGCCCTTGGGGAAGGGAATGAGCAGGTCCACGACCTTGATGCCGGTTTCCAGAAGTTCCACCTTGGTGTTCAGTTCGGTGAACGCCGGGGCGGGACGGTGGATGGGGAAGTACTTGTCCGTTTCGATGGGGCCGAGACCGTCCACGGGACGACCGACCACGTTCAGGATGCGGCCGATGGCAGCCTTGCCCACGGGGGTCATGATGGGCTTGCCGGTATCGACCACTTCCATGCCGCGAACCAGACCGTCGGTGCTGTCCATGGCGATGGTACGCACCACGTTGTTGCCCAGATGCTGGGCGACTTCGCAGACGAGGTCCGTGGCGTTGGGGTTGTTGACATTATTGATCTCGAGCGCGTTGAGGATGTTCGGCAGCTGTCCCTCAGGGAAAGCCACGTCCACAACAGCGCCGATGACCTGCACAATATGGCCTTTGTTTGCTGTCATGCCCTAATGCTCCTACTGGCTTTGCTGCGCATTTGCGCCGCCAACGATGTCGATAAGTTCGTTGGTGATGGCAGCCTGACGGGTCTTGTTGTAAAGAAGCGTCAGAGAATTGGTCAGTTCGTCGCAGTTGCGCGTGGCGTTGTCCATGGCGGCCATGCGCGCTGCGTTTTCGCTGGCGGAGTTGTCGAGAAGTCCGCGATAGATCTGAACGTTCACGTACCGGGGCAGAAGTTCCGCCAGAAGAACCCCGACTTCGGGTTCATACAGGCATTCCGCCGCCGGCTTGCCTTCGTCCTCTTCCTTCGCGGCAGAGGTCACGGGCAGAAGCTCCATCTTCGTGGGAATCTGGCGCGTCATGCCGGCGAACTCGCTGTACACAAGGTAGACTTCATCGGCCTCGCCGCTTTCATAAAGCTGCGACACCTTTCCGCCCAGACGGGCCGCCAGGCGGAAATCGAAGGAACCCATGGCGTCTCCGTACGATTCGATGATCTCGTAGGAGGTCTTGCGCACCGCGTCGCGGCCTTTCCGGCCCACGCAGATGAACCGGACGGTCAGCCCCTCGTCGGTTCTGGCACGGGCCAGATCGAGAGCGGTCGATATCAGATTGACGTTGAAGCCCCCGCACAGGCCGCGGTCGGAGGAAAGCAGCACGATGACCGCCGATTTGACCTCCTTGTGCACCTGAAGCAGCGGATGGGCCGCATCTTCCGTTCTGGCGGCAAGGTCGCCCAGCATCTCGCCGAACTTTTCCGCGTAGGGGCGGAAACGCTCAATGCGGTTCTGGGCGCCGCGCAGCTTCGCCGAGGCGACCATTCCCATGGCCCTCGTGATCTGCTTTGTCTTGCCGACGCCAGCTATCTGGAGTTTTACATCTTTCAACGAAGGCATGAGTTACCCCCGCGCCTTGAAGGATACCTTGAACTCTTTGATGGCCGCGGAAAGACGCGCTTCCAGATCGTCGTCCAGCTTCTTGCGATCGCGGATATCGGCGAGGATATCGGGCTTTTCGGTACGAAGCATTTCCAGCATGCCGCCTTCAAAGGGCAGCACGTCCTTCACCTCGATGTCATCCAGGAAGCCGCGGGAAGCGGCATAGATGGAGGCCACCTGCTCTTCCGTGGGCATGGGATGATACTGAGGCTGCTTAAGAAGCTCCGTCATGCGGGCACCGCGATCGAGGATGGCCTTGGTGTCCTTGTCCAGGTCGGAACCGAACTGGGCGAAGGCCGCCATTTCGCGGTAGTGGGCGAGGTCCAGACGCAGAGAACCTGCAACCTGCTTCATGGCCTTGATCTGAGCGGCGCCGCCCACGCGGGACACGGAGATACCCACGTTGATGGCGGGACGGATGCCGGCGTTGAAGAGGTTGGTTTCCAGGAACACCTGACCGTCGGTGATGGAGATCACGTTGGTGGGGATGTAGGCGGAAACGTCGCCGGCCTGCGTTTCGATGACGGGCAGAGCCGTCAGAGAGCCGGCACCCAGCTCGTCGCTGAGCTTGGCCGCGCGTTCGAGCAGACGGGAGTGCAGGTAGAACACGTCGCCGGGGAAGGCTTCACGTCCCGGAGGACGACGGAGCAGCAGGGACATCTGGCGATAGGCCACGGCCTGCTTGGAAAGGTCGTCGTAAATGATGAGGGCGTGTTCGCCGTTGTCGCGGTAGTATTCGGCCATGGTGCAACCGGAATACGGGGCGATGTACTGCAGAGGCGCGGATTCCGAAGCGGAGGCGGACACGATGGTGGTGTATTCCATGGCGCCGTGCTGACGCAGGGTTTCCGCAACCAGAGCGACGGTGGACTTCTTCTGGCCTATGGCCACGTAGAAGCAGTGCACGCCGGTGCCCTTCTGGGCGAGAATGGCGTCCACGCAGATGGCGGTCTTGCCCACCTGACGGTCGCCGATGATGAGTTCACGCTGACCGCGGCCGATGGGCGTGATGGCGTCGATGGCCTTGATGCCCGTGACCATGGGTTCGTGAACGCTCTTGCGCTGCATGATGCCGGGAGCCTTGAGCTCCACGGGACGGATTTCCGTGCTTTCCACGGGTCCCAGTCCGTCGATGGGCTGGCCCAGAGGATTCAGCACGCGTCCGGCCACGGCGGGACCGACGGGCACCGAGAAGATGCGGCCGGTACGCTTGACCGGGTCGCCTTCCTTGATGCCGGTGTCGTCGCCGAGCAGGGCAACGCCGACATTGTCTTCTTCGAGGTTGAGCACCATGCCCATGAGTCCGCCGGGGAACTCCAGCAGCTCCATGGACATGGCATTCCGCACGCCGTACACGCGGGCGATACCGTCGCCCACGTACATGACGGTGCCGGTCTCGCTCATTTCCACATGCTGGTCGTAGTTGCGGATCTGCTCCTCGATGATCTTTCCGATCTCTTCAGCCTTGATGTGCATGGCCTACTCACCCCTCTTGATGGATTCCCTGAGGTTGTCGAGCTGCGCGCGCAGGCTTGCGTCGTACACCTTGTCTCCCACACGGAAAACGATGCCTCCGATGATGGAAGGGTCGATGACGTATTCAAGCTCAAGCTTGCGCTCTGTCTGCGATTCCAACTTTTTCTTGATGCTGTCCTTATGCGCGTCGTCCAGCTCCACGGCCGTGGTCACGACACCGCGGGAAATGCCGCGGGCCTCGTCGAGCATGACCGAAAAATCCGCCGCAATGGCGGGAATGAGCGGCAGCCGGCCCTTATCGGCCAGAAGCGCACAAAAACGTTGTTCCACGGCACCGCCGCCCGCCACATCCAGCAGGGACAGCACCACTTTCTTCTTCTCTTCCGTGGAGAGGACGGGATTGCGAAAAGCCTCGGCCAGCCGGGGGGTCTTTTCCACAGCCTCGCCCAGAGCACTCAGAGACGCTCCATAGCGTTCCAATTCCGCCATGCCCGCCTCTTTCCCGAGGGAAAAGAGCGCCGAGGCATAGCGCCGGGACACGACATTGCCGATCACTGCAGCACCACCTTGGTCAACGATTTGTCGATCAGTTTCTGATGCGTCGTGGCATCCAGCCTGTCGAGAAGGCTCTTTTCCACCTCCGCGACAATGGTTTCCGCCATACGTTCGCGGATGGCCTCAAGCTCAGCCTTGCCTTCCTGTTCCGCGCCTTTCTTCGCCTGCTCCACAATGTGGGCAGCCTGCTTTTCAGCTTCGGACACGATGGCGTCTCTGATGCGTTCCGCCTGCGCGCGACCTTCATCCAGAAGCTTCGCGCATTCCGCTTCCACGTCGGCTATCTGACGTTCGACCTCAACAAGCCGGGCCTCGGCCTCCTGCTTGCGTCTGGCCAGATCGTCCATTTCCTGAACGATCTCCTCACGGCGACCCGTGAAGAATTTTTTGATGAGTTTGCCCGCCGCGTACCAGATGATGCCGACGAAGATGGCGGCATTGATCACGCGGAGCAGAAAGTCACCCCACGGCAGGGAGTGCCCGTCGCTCGCGGATGCGATCTGGCAGGAAATCAGGACCAGAGCGCAGGCCGTCACTATACCATAGATTCTTTGCACGCCGTTCTCCTTGCTGCGATGATGCTAGCCAAGCATGGCCTTGAGGGCAACCTGAACGAAATCCCCCACTCTGCCGTCGAGTTCGCGCCTGGCCTCCGCGCTCTCCGCGCGGACACGCTCGGCGGCGGCTCGATGGATGGCGCGGGCCTCGTCGCCCGCCTCGTTGAGGCGGGCCTGCGCAGCCTGTTCCGCAGCGGCCTTCATGCTGTTGCGCACTGCCGCCACTTCCGCGCGGGCCTTTTCGATGCGGGCGTTGTAACCTTCCATCTTGAGGCCTGCTTCTCCTTCCAGAGAACCGGCAGCGCCTCTCAGTTCATCGTTCTGCGCGCGACGACGGGCAATGATGCCGCGCACCGGGCGCACGATGAGGTAATTTATGATCGCAAGGGCGATCAAAAAATTCACCAACTGAATCAGGAGGGTTATGTCGATACTGATCATTCCGAGAACCTCCAACCGAAGCTGTAAAAAGGGGCCACTCTACCATTGTATTCTAAGCCCCCAAAGTTCTGCGCTCCTGAATTATTGGGAGTAGAATCATTTTTTTTAGCTACCCCGTTTTCCGCACTTTGTCAAAGCCGACACTCTTTTTTTTCAAGAAATAAAGAGGTTCCGTCAGGTATTTTGCACAAAAAGTTACAAAATATGCGGACAGGTCATATCATACCGGAAAGCCTCTTTCTTTTGCCTGAAATTCTCGAAATCATCCTCCAGAAGAGACGACGGGAGCCGCGACATTTCAGAATTCTTCTCCGTTTGAGCCGGATAAAAAATAAATAAAATTCTGTTAGCCACTTTTTTCACGACATATAAAATCACCCCTTTCTTCTATATTAACCAATTGTTTTTCAATGTTATTTTTTATATTAACCCCGGCTTTGACACACTGAAGCAAAAAAGTAACGACAAAACAGGATTGTCACAATTCTGACACATTTCTCCCGGAGAACGGTCGTTTTCTTCGACAGGAGGCTCCCCGCTCCCTTGCAGGAGACGGACCGGAACACGCCGAACGATCGACACACGCACGACAGGTGAAGATGCGTGAACGTGTTGCAACGGCATGAGCGGCACGTTCCGGCAAGCGCACCCTGTAGACTGCCTTTCGGCAGGGGCTGCAAAGGACAACCCGCCTCCTTCCAAAGGCGGTCGACACCTCGCGTCTTCGGGGCAACGTCATGCTGGCACGAATTGCAAACATCTCGTCAGGCAGGGAACGCCGGAAGAAAGAACGCAGAGAACCCAAGATGAAATGGACACCCGGACAGCGCGCCGCCTGGCCGGGGACGCGCCTGCGGAACAGGGAACGTCGAGTCTGCCGGAAGCGCCCTTTTCCGAAAAAAACGCTCCGGCAGACACGGCTCTCTCTTCTATACGGGAAAAAACGGCATCGCCAGTGAAGCGACGGTACGGAAAACGCGGCACGCGTACGGCCTGCGGAAAGTCGGCGCGGCACGCAGAACATTGCCCACACAGGCCATGCGGAAGCCTGCCCTGTGCAACAAAGGAACGAAACGGCAAAGCACAGCAAAGCCCCTCGAAAAAACGGACGACGAGTCTTCGGCACGATCCCGGCAACGACAAACATCCTGCCCGCAGCTATGACGAACCGAGGCGCTGCCAGAAAAGAGCCCTCCCCTTTTCAGGCAAAGCAGCCCTCAGACACGGCCCGCTCTTCGATACGGGGAAAAACGGCATCGCCAGTGAAGCGACGGCGGGGTTGTCGGGCCGTTTTCCTGCGCGCAGAATGACGGCAGGAGGTTCGACGCCTCCATGAAAGCGCTGCGGGCGGCTTCCGGGATGCAGCCGGTCTTCTGCCGTCAGCTCTTGAAGACGAAGCGGCGCATGGAAATACTGAGCACTATGCCCACGAGCGCGCAGTTCACCACAAGGGCCGTGCCGCCGTAACTGATGAAGGGCAGCGGCATGCCCACCACGGGCATGAGCCCCACGACCATGCCGATGTTCACGATGATCTGCCAGAAGAAGTAGAAGAAGATGCCTGCGGCGAGCGTGGAGCCGAAGCGGTCCTTGGCGTCGCGCACGGTGCTGTACATGGTCATGAGGAAGAGACAGAACAGCGTGACGAGTGTCATGCAGCCTGCAAAGCCCCATTCCTCACCAAGCACGGCAATGGCGAAGTCGGTATGCTTTTCCGGCAGAAAGCGCAGCTGGCTCTGCGTGCCCGCAAGAAATCCCTTGCCGAAAATTTCGCCCGAGCCGATGGCGATCTGCGACTGAATGATGTGATAGCCCGCGCCTCTGGGGTCTCGCGTGGGATCAAGGAAGGTGAGTATGCGTTCCTGCTGGTAGTCGTGCAGCACGAACCAGCCGAGGGGCATGAGAAGCGGAATGACCACGAGGCAGACGCGCAGCACCCGCCACTTCACGCCATGGAAGAGCACCATGCCGCCAAGCAGCACGAGCACGGTAAGGCCGGAACCGAGGTCCGGCTGCTTGGCGATGAAGAGAAACGGCACCACGCCTATGGCGAGCACCTGCCCGAGTCTCTTCCAGCCGAGGGACTCGCCGTCGCGGCACAGCGCCTTGGCGCCCATCATGAGCACGGCGAACTTGGCGAGCTCGCTGGGCTGAAGGTTCATGACGCCGAGGTCTATCCAGCGCTTTGCGCCGTACACGGTCTTTCCCACGATGGGCACGAGCATGAGCAGAATGATCACGATGATATAGCACGGCACGGCCAGACGCTCGATGCGCCGATAGTCGATGAGCATGCACGTGACCATGACGAAAAGCCCGATGAGCCCCCACACGAGCTGACGCTGATAGAAGGGGGAAAGCACGAATCCGCCCTCGATACGGGAACCGCTCGCCGAATACAGATTCACCATGCCTACGGCGAAAAGCAGTATGGTAATGAAGACAAGCCCCCAGTTTATCTGGAAGAACAATCTTCTGTCGGGCATCTGCATGGGGAACCTCGGCACAGGCGCCGGAAGATGGCCGGCCCCTTGAGAAAAAAGGAGCGCCCCGAAGGGCGAAGAGGCGGAGAAACGGGCTCCGCGCCCCTTCCGACCCGAACGGAAAGCCCAGGCCGGAAGGGTGTCTTGAATGATCGTCACCCGAAGGCGGGTTATTTTTCCGAAGCCATTTCGCGGTCGCGCTTCAAGGCTTCCAGCACGGCGTCGGTCACGTGACCGGGCACGGCGCAGCGCTCCATATGGTTCACGCCGCGTATGGTGGTGCCGGAAGGCGAGCACACCTTCACGCGCAGATCGGCAAAGCTCTCGCCGCTTTCCAGCGCCAGCCGGGCCGTGCCTTCCACCATGGCCGCAATGAGCTCGCGGGAGACGGAGGCCTTGAGGCCCATGGTGATGCCCGCGTTGAGCAGCCCTTCCATGAAGAGCAGCGCAAACGCCGGGCCGCAGCCCACGAGCGAGGAAAAGGCCGGGAACTGCGCTTCGGGCAGCACCACGGCAATTCCCATGAGGCGGAACATGGCAAGAAGCTCCTCGCCTCGCACCGCATCGAGCGCGGGATCATCGAAGCAGAGCGCGAACACGCCCTTGCCCACGATGACGGGAAGATTCGGCATGCAGCGCACCACGGCACAGCGACCGTCCACGCCGCGGCGCAGCTTCTCCTGAGAGAAGGCGGCGGCCAGGGAAACCACCACCTTGGAGGAATCCAGCGCGGGGCGGATTTCCTCAAGCATGGCTTCCATCTGATAGGGCTTTACCGCAAGAATGACGACGTCGGCCTTCTGCGCGAGCTCAAGCGGCGTTTCCACGAAGGTCACGCGCCCCTCGGGGCCGATGCCTTCCACCTTGGCGCGGGTATGATCGTGACCTGTCAGCGTGAACTCTTCATGGGGAACGAGTCCCCTGAGCACGCCTCCGCCCATGTTGCCGCAGCCTATGCAACCTATGGTCTTCATGGCTCAGCCTGCGATTTCCGTCCGGCTGAAGAAGAAGGCGACTTCCCGGGCAGCGGTTTCGGGAGCGTCTGAGCCGTGAACGGCGTTGGCCTGCACGCTTTCGGCATAAAGCCTGCGGATGGTGCCTTCGGCGGCGTTGGCGGGGTTGGTGGCTCCCATGAGCGTGCGATAGGCGGCTATGGCGTTTTCGCCTTCAAGCACGGAACAGACCACGGGGCCGGAGGTCATGTATTCCACGAGATCGGCGTAGAAGGGACGATCCTTGTGTACTTCGTAAAAGGCTTCTGCCTGTGCGCGGGTAAGGCGGATCATCTTCATGGCAACGATGCGCAGGCCGCTCTTCTGGATCATGGCCAGAATTTCGCCCTGCAGGCTGCGGGCCACGGCGTCGGGCTTGATGATGGAAAGGGTTTGCTGAATCATGGGAAAACCTCCGTCCTGACGTTGCGGGGCAAAGGCCCTTGCACGGGCTGCCCCCGTGGGAAAGAAACGGGCCTGAAGGCCCGGACCGGAACCCTTGCGACAAGGCAGGGGAATCCGGCGCGTTCCCCGGGCGGAGCGCATACCCGGGAACGTGACATTCAAAGGACCCGACCGTCAAAAAAAAAAGACGGAAGGCGCCCGAAACATTATCATGACATGGCCGGCAACGTGCCGCCGGAAAAGATCCGTCCCGGAAGCGCCGGGAGAAAAAGCCTCCGCCTTCCCGCAAGGGGAGACGGAGGCGGAACATCAGTTTTTGAGCGTCTTGAGCACGGGCAGCGTCTTCACGAACTGCAGGGCCAGACGAAGCTGGTTGTCCCGCGCGAGCATGGCGCTCATGTCCTCGGCGTCGCTTTTCTTTTCCTCTTCCCTGGGCGCGTCGGCCTTTTCGTCCTTCTGTTCGAGGTGACCGCGCAGATCCTTTTCACGCAGAAGCAGGGCGGGCTCGCCCGTATCTTCGCGGGGAGGCTCCCAGGCCACTTCAAAGTCGGGCGTGATGCCTTCGGCCTGAATGGACTTGCCCGACGGCGTGTAGTAACGCGCCACGGTAAGCTTGAGGCCCGCGCCGTCGGCAAGCGGGATGAGATTCTGCACCGAGCCCTTGCCGAAGGTGCGTTCGCCGAGAATGAGCGCGCGCTTCTGATCGCGCAGCGCGCCGGCCACGATTTCGGAAGCCGATGCCGAGCCGGAGTTCACCAGCACCACCAGGGGGCAGTCCACGTCGTCCTTCTGGACATGGGCCTTGAAGGTGCGTTCGGAAGAGGCGTCGCGGCCGCGCATGGACACGATGACGCCATCCTTCAAAAACAGGTCGGCCACTTCCACGCTCTGATCGAGCAGACCGCCGGGGTTGTTGCGAAGGTCGAGCACGATGCCCTTGAGCTCGCCTTTTGCGCGCGCCTTGGCCACGGCTTCGGCAAGCTCCTGCGAGGTATGACCGCTGAAGCGGGTGAGACGAATCCACCAGTAACCGGGCTCAAGCTCGCGGGACTTCACGCTGATGAGCGGAATGGCGTCGCGCTTGATCTTCATGGTCACGGGACGGGAACTGTTCTTGTGCAGAACCTGCAGTTCCACGGTGGTGCCGCGCTTGCCACGCATCTTGGAGACCACCTCGGTGAGGGACATTTCCATGGTGTACTGGCCGTCCACGGCAATGATGGAGTCGCCCGCGCGCAGACCGGCCTTGTAGCCGGGCGTGTCTTCAATGGGGCTCACCACCATGACCTGACCGTTCTCCACGGTGATTTCCACGCCCACGCCGAAGAACTCGCCGCTGGTGTTTTCCTGCATCTCCTGAAATTCCTTTTCCGTCATCAGCGTGGAATGAGGATCGAGATTCTGGAGCATGCCCTTGATGGCGCCGTCGAGAAGTTCCTTCTGGGACACGTCGTTGACGTAGTACTGCTCCACCATGTCCAGAATCTGACTGAAGCGGCGCAGGGAATCGTAGTCGTTTTCCGCGCTGACGGCCTTCATCACGCCGCCGCCGGACAAGAAGATGACAAGGGCGAGCGCCGACGTCGTCAGCACACGTATCTTTTGCATGGGGAGCCTCCAGGTGGGGATGGAACTGCGCAACAAGATAGAGCCGTTCCCACCAAAACGCAACGTATTTCCTTGCGCGGCGGCACGGCTAAAAGACCGGAAGCGCCTCCCGCCCGCTTCCGGACGCGCCTTTCCGGGCCGTCCGGCTCCGCCCTTCCGCGTCGATCATCCGGCCTTCAACATTTCATTTGACGAGCGGAGAAGAGAAACGTACCCCTTAAAAAAAGGGAGATTCCGCATGAGCCTTGTTTTCGACCTGCCCGAATGGCTGGAGAGCTTCCGGCCTGACGACGATCTTTACGCGAACGCCTACGAGGGCACGCCCGCGCCGCTGCGCGCCCTGCTCAAGACGGCCATAGCCTTCGCCTTCCACCGCTGGAAAGCGGACGCGGGCGAATCGCTCGCGCAGACAAAAAGCACCCGCGCGGGCTTTTTCCGCACGGAAGCCGCACATCCTGCGGACTGGGTGCTGGCCGTGGCCGCCGAGGGCTTCGCCTCGCCCTCAAGGTTTCTGGCCGCGCTCGTTCCGGCCGTCATCGCAGGCACGGGAAAAATCGCAATCGTCTCTCCCGCGCCCTTTGCGCCGGCCGTGGCCACGGCGCTGGAGCTTTCCGGGCTTGAGGATTCCTTCATGCTGGACGATGCGCGCACGGTCGATCTTTATGAGGATCTGCGCGCCGCCTCGCCCGACGGACGCGTAGTCGTTTTTCCCTCGCCGCAGCCTTTGACTGCCGGACAGAAGGACGTGCTGCACCGCGCCGCCGCCGACGGCGTGCCCGTATTCCGCGACCATGCCGCGCCGAGACTTCTTTCCCTGTACGGAAAGACGGAAGGCGACAGCTGCGGCCTTTCGCCTGACGAAGTGCTCTCCCGCCTTCGCTGGCTGCACCCCGACGCCGTGCTTCTCGACGAGCCCGCCCCGGGCATGAGCGCCGTGTTCGCGCCGGAAGGCTGCGGGGCTCCCTGCCCTGCGCCGCTTCTCGCGGGCCCCGGCATGGAAGCCTGCTGGCAGAGCCTTGAACCCGAATTTTTCCGCACCCGCACCCTTTCCGCCCATCTTGTTCAGGAGATCCAGTCATGAGGCAGGACACCATGAAGAACCTGCGAAACATAGGCATCATCGCCCACATCGACGCAGGCAAGACCACGCTCAGCGAACGCATTCTTTTTTACACGCGCAAGATCCACCGCATGGGCGAAGTGCATGACGGCACGGCCACCATGGACTTCATGCCCGAAGAACAGGAACGCGGCATCACCATAGCCGCGGCCGCTTCCACCTGCCGCTGGAAGGACTGGACGCTGAACCTCATCGACACCCCCGGTCACGTGGACTTCACCATAGAGGTGGAACGTTCGCTGCGCGTGCTCGACGGCGCGGTGGGCGTGTTCTGCGCCGTGGGCGGCGTGGAACCGCAGTCGGAAACGGTGTGGCGGCAGTCCGAGTCCTTCTGCGTGCCCAAAATCGCCTTCGTGAACAAGATGGACCGCGTGGGCGCGAACTTTGCCGCCGTGCTCGACGCGCTGCACGAAAGGCTCGGCGCCAATCCCGCGCCCGTGACCGTGCCGCTCGGCGAGGGACCGGAGTTCTACGCCGTGGCCGACGTGATCGCCATGAAGAAGCTTGTGTTCGACGAGGACTCGCAGGGCCGGAACATGGACGTTCTGCCTCTTGAGGAGGATGAGAAGGAGCTGGCCGCGCTGTGGCGGGACAGGCTGCTTGAAACCCTCGGAGAAAACGACGACGCCTTCATGGAGCTCTATCTTGAGGAGAACTTCACGGAAGAAGACATACACGCGGCCGTCAAGCGCGCCACGCTCGCGCGAAAGGTGACGCCCGTGCTTGCGGGTTCCGCGCTCAGGAATGCGGGCGTGCAGCCGCTGCTCGACGCCGTGGGCCGCTACCTGCCCTCGCCCCTCGACGTGCCCGCTCCGCACGGCACCACCGTGGACGGCAGGGAAGAAAAAACGCTCGACATAAGTCCCGACGCCCCCTTCTGCGGGCTGGTGTTCAAGGTGCTCATGGAAGGCGGCCGCAAGACGGCCCTCGTGCGCATCTACTCGGGCAGGCTGAAGGACGGCGACGCGGTACGCAACACCGCGCTCGGCAAGGACGAGCGCGTCTCGCGCCTGTTCCGCATGGACGCCGATCAGCAGGAACAGCTTTCCGAAGCCTCCTCCGGCGACATCATCGCCGTGCTCGGCCTGCGGGCGGCCCGCACGGGCGACACCGTGGCCGCACCCGGGCTCGACATTCTTCTGGAAAATCTGGAAGAGGTGAAACCGGTCATTTCCATGGCGCTCGAACCGCGCAATGCCGACGAGGGCAAGACCCTCGACGAAGCCCTTGCCCGCTACAGCGCCGAAGATCCCACGCTCGGCGTGAGTCAGGACGAAGGCTCGGGCAACCGCATCATTTCCGGCATGGGCGAACTGCACCTCGACGTCATCATGGAAAGAATGCGCCGCGAATACGGCATAAGCCCGCGCGCCGGTCAGCCGCAGGTGGTGGCGCGCGAGACCGTGCGCGCCGAGGCCGAAGGCCACGGCCTGTTCGACCGCGAACTCGGCACCGTGCACCACATAGGCGAAGTCACCCTCACCATGGCCCCGGCCGGACGCGACGAGGGCAACACCATCACCCTTTCCGACGCT
>NZ_CALUWV010000059.1 GCF_944324575.1 uncultured Mailhella sp.
TGTGATACGGCCCCGCATCAAACGGATTTGAGCGGAGTGGAAACGAAGTTCGGGACGCTTTCGGCTCGAATATCCCGTGAGCGCCCTTGCTGAATATACGAAAAAGCCGGAGAACCGATTATGCTGTTCTCCGGCTTTTTTATGTATTTTTAGAATGTTACATGTCCACGGCTTCGAATACAGCTACTATGCTGTTTTTCGAGCGCAGCTCCAGCATGGAGCCGTTGATGTTCCACTCATCAACCTTCGAGAACATGGTGTGGATGTCGCGGGACTGTTCCTGGCCCTGCGGGCACATACGCAGGGTTGATCCGCCGTCCGTGAAGCTCAGGGACTCGTCCTTGCGTTTCCAGTTCATGAAGAAGTTGTTGCAGCCGTCGGAGCCTGAAGCCTGACCGTTATCCCGCAGGATGAGATGGGGTTCCGGCTGGTCGACATAGAGCTCCACCTGCCTGCCGTTGAGTTCGCGAAGACGCCAGTAGGTTTGAAGAAGCGGAGCGGAGGCATAGTTTTCCGTGGAGCAGACGCCGCCCTTCTGCACGAGAAAGACGTTGGAAGCCTCAAGGTGTCCGTCCTGAAGGCGGCCTTCCAGCACGACGGAGGAATTACCGCTGGTCTGCAGGATTCGGCTGAGCTGATCGTAGCCCCTGCCTGAGGGCTGAATGGGAATGTCGCGCTGGGAATTGCATTCGGAAAAGACGGGATGACCGTTCTGCTGCCTCAGCTCGCCTTCGAGCAGAAAGCCCTTGGAAGGCCAGGAAATGTCGGCCTTCTTGAGTTCTACGGGCTGGGGGGAGAGTCCGTGCAGAAGCAGGTTTCCTCCGGCCTCGCGCGTGGCCGTGACGGGCTTGAGCGCACCGCGCGTGATTTCTATGGTGCGGTTTCTGTCCCTTTCCATCCACGTGCCCATGTACTGATTGCGGTCGCCGTCCTGCGTGAGCAGGGCAAGGCCGCCGTCTTCAAGGTAGAGATGCACGGACACGTCCTTGCCGGAGCTTTTCAGCACGCCCTTGTAGCTCGCGGGCGTCTTCAGAGGGGGAAGCTGATTTTCTCCGGGAACGGTGCGGTAGAGCAGCACGTTCGGCGAGGACGGCAGGGCAATGACTTCGTCGGTCTGCGTGGAAAAGAGCGTTTCGCCGCTGTGCAGAATGGAGGCTGCAAGCCTGACTTCGGAAGGAACGGTCTGTTCCAGATAGTAGACACGGAAGGGAATAGTGCCGCTGCCGGATGCGGGCATGATGGAATTTGCCGCGGGAATGGGGGAGTGCAGCGGGTAGAGCTGTACGCTCACGATGACTTCCGGCGGAAGGGCCATGCGTTCGCGGTAGAAGAGCGTGCCGTCCAGCCTGCCCACCTGGGTGCGGCTTTTTTTCCAGGTCACGGCGTTGCCTTCGGCGTCGGTGAATTCCAGCTTGCCGGATCCCGCCTGCCTGAGCACGAGTTTCTGTTCCCTGACACTCCCGCCGGGAGAGTCCATGGTGGCAAGGGTAAGAACGCCGTTTTCAAGATTCCAGCTCACGCCGGAAAGGACCGTCTGGTCGGGAATGCCGAGCGTGCCGTCCTCATCCAGATAATAGAGCCGTTCCTGATCGTCTACCCATGCGCCGCTGATGCCGTCGGTCGTTCCCGAAGAGGCGACGCAGGAGGCGAGCAGAAGCGAGCAGAAAAGAAAGAGCAGTATTTTGCGCATGCTGATCCTCTGTTTCAGGCCAGGGCGACAAGATCGTACTCCCTGGTCTCCACAATGTCGGCTTCCACCATGGCGCCGTTTTCCACGCCCGGGCCGCTCACGTAGGTCAGACCGTCCACGTCGGGAGCCTGGAACCACGTGCGGCCGGTGTGAAGACCGGGCCATTCATCGGAACTTTCATCCACCAGCACTTCCATGCGCTGGCCGGCGTATCCGGCGAGTATCTCCTCGCTGATGCCGCGCTGAAGTTCCATGAGTTCGTCCTTCCTTGCCTCCTTCACGCTCTCGTCGATCTGCTCGGGCATGGCTGCGGCCACGGTGCCCTCTTCAGGCTGGAAGGCGAACACGCCCATATGGTGGAAGCGGTTTCTTTCCACAAAATCCATGAGCGTGCGGAAATGTTCGTCTGTTTCCCCGGGAAAGCCCACCATCATGGTCGTGCGAAGGGCGGCTTCGGGGAAGAGTTCGCGTATGCGGTCCACGGCTTCCTGCGGATTGCCGGAGAAGGGACGGCCCATGCGGCTGAGGATGTCCGGGTGGGCATGCTGCAGGGGCATGTCGAAATACGGGACAAAGGGTTTGCCCGCCTCCCTGAGAAAGCGGAGCAGGTCGCGGGTGAGACCGCCTGGGTAGAGATAGAGCAGACGCAGGCGGTCCAGACCGTCGAGGGCAAGGACCTTTTCCAGCAGGAAGCGCGGATCCCTGCCGAAGTCCGTGCCGTAGGCGGTCACGTCCTGCGCCACCACGATGAGTTCCTTCACGCCGTCGTTCACGAGCGCCGAGGCTTCCGTCACCAGCTTGTCGGCGTTTTCGGAAACGTATTTGCCGCGGATGGAGGGAATGGCGCAGAACGAGCAGTTGTGCCGGCAGCCTTCGCCTATCTTGAGCCACGCGTAGGAAGGTCCGGTGCTGAGAAGCCGTCCGGGAGCCGGTGCTTCAAGACCGAGCGCGGCGACAAGCTGATCCGACCACGTGTCGATGTCGTCGGTGTGAAGCCAGAGATCCACTTCCGGCAGTTCGGATCTGAGGTCGGCAATGCCGTAGCGACCCGGCAGACAGCCGGCCACGGCCAGAAAAGGCTTTTTGCCTTTCGGCAGATCGCCGAGATCCGCGATCATCTGCAGGATCGTCTGCACGGATTCCTGAACGGCCGGAGCGATGAAGGCGCAGGTGTTGATGAAGACAAGATCGGCCTCTTCAGGCGTGTCCACAGTAAGAACGGGGCCCAGGGAACCCAGCAGACGTTCGGTGTCCACACGGGTCTTAGGGCAGCCAAGACTTTGGGAATAGATACGGAGCATACTACCTTCGAGCAGGCCTGGACTTGTCAACGGCAGTGGCCTGAGATATCCCTTTTTGCCATGAAAACAGCCTTTCGGCAAGGAGACCCCATGACACGCCCCCAGACGCTCATTCTCGCCACCCGCAATCAGGGCAAGGTAAAGGAACTTAAAGAACCGCTGGCCCGCTTCGGCTTTGACGTGCAGAGCCTGCCCGACGATTTTCCCGAAGTGGCGGAAACGGGTTCCACCTTTGAGGAAAACGCCCTCATCAAGGCGCACGCCGTGGCGGACGCGCTGCTTGTTCCTGCGGTGGCCGACGATTCGGGCATCGAGGTCGATGCGCTCGGCGGAGCTCCCGGCGTGTATTCTGCCCGCTACAGCCTTGACTGGCCCGAAGTCGAGGGCGAGAGCACGGATGCGCGCAACAACAGAAAGCTTCTTGCCGCGCTTGAGGGCGTGAGCGCCAAAAGTCGCACCGCGCGTTTTCGTTGCTGCATGGCCATGGTCTATCCTTCCTCGTGGAAGGACAGACCGGAAGACATTGTGGTGAGCGGCGCCTGGGAGGGAAGCATTGTGGAAAAGCCTTCGGGAAGCAACGGCTTCGGCTATGATCCGCTTTTTCTTGATCCGGCAAGCGGCCGCACGGGCGCCGAACTTTCCCGCGAGGAGAAGATGGCCCGCAGTCACAGGGGCAAGGCTCTGGAAAAGCTTCTTGCGGTGCTGGAGTCCCGCGGTGCGTGAGCTTATGTGCCGGGACCGACCGTAAGAGGACTGGCCGTTATCCCATGCGGCAGAGCCTGAGCAGCTCGTCTCTGTTCAGAATTTCCAGTCTGGTCCTGGTGAACTCGCCGAGAATGCCCTTTTCTCTCAGATCATGCAGAATGCGGCATACGGTACTTCTGTGCAGTCCCAGCGCGAGGGCGAGATCAGACTGTGAGAAGCGGGGCTGCAGAGTTTTCGTTCCTTCGCTCTGCAGCCTTGCCAGATAGCGGCAGACCAGGGGTTCCGGCGACAGGCCAGCACGTTCCTCTATCTGTCCGAAAAAGGCCCCCGCCTTCAGCATGAGCGACTGCACGAGATTCATCATGAGTTCCGGATGTTCCACGGCAAACTGCATGTCGTGCAGTAAGCTGCTTGGAAATTGATATATTTCACATGGTTCCATGGCAAGAAACGAGGCTGTACTGAGCGGAGCCATATGCATGCAGCCAAGCTCGTTGAAAATGCATCCTGCGCCTATGAGCAGAAAGATGCGTTCGTTTCCGTTTTCTCCCAGAGAAGAAAGTCGTATGAGCCCCTTGTTGAGAAAGGAAAAGCAGGCGTCGTCGAGGGATTCGATCAGACGTTGTCCTTTTTCCAGACAAAGACGCGTGCCGAGAGGGAGAATCGTGCGCCATGCGCTGTTCTGCTCCTGCATGACGATGACGTTGTTTTCCTTCCACACGCTGCCGGAGTCATTTTTTTGATGCGGTGTTGTCCAGTTGTTCATGGCGTTTCCTGCGGGGAAGTGAAAAATGACAGCTATGATACGTCGCTATGGTAGTCGCTGTTGAAACACAACACAAGAGCCGCCCGTCATTGACAGGGCGGCTCTTGTGTTGTGCGACGCGTTGCAGAGCTAGATGTTCATGGCTGGCCACACGAACATGGCAGTGGCCAGCACGGCAAGAGAGACGAGAAGCATGCGGATCGTCATGAGCACGAGTACATAGCGGATGCGAACGTATCCGGTGGCGAACATGATGAGAGCGGGAGCCAGCTCATATGGAAGAAAGAACTGGTCGAGACCGTACAGAAAGCTGTAGAGAACGGGTTTGATGGGCATGCCGAGACTTGTGGCAATTTCCGCCATGGGCATGCTGAGACTTGTGGCCGCCGCCACCGGCGTGAGTACAAGGTTGGAGAGCACGCCGACCCAGTAGGCAAACAGAGAGGCCAGCGGCAGACTCTGTATTTCCTGAAGAATGGGCAGGAGCTTTCCCGACAGCCATGCGGGAATGCCCAGCGAACCGGCAATGATGCCTATGGCCATGCATCCGGCGATGAAAAACAGAATGGAAAACTGTACTTTTTCAATGTCTTCGCCGGAAAGAAGCTGGAAAAGAGGGGTGAAGCCGAGAAGAACGACGGCGCAGAATACATAGTAGCCGGGAATGTGATGCAGCGGTTCGGAAATGAATCCGATGAGTGCCGCCACGGTAAGCAGCAGCGTCTTTTTTTCATTCCGGCTCATGGTGCCGAGTTTCTGAAGCTCGGCGGCGGCCACGGCCTGACATCTTGAAATGTGAACGGCCAGTTCCCGGCTGCCGAACAGATGGAGTATGCCGTAAGCTATAATCGCGTGCATGGCCTGGAATCCCATGTTTTCAAACGCAAAGCTCAGCCAGGTGAACGGCACGCCCATGTCCTTTACCATGAGCAGGCCTATGATGCCGGTGTTGTTCGGCAGATACATGGCCGAGGGAATGGCCGCGCCGAAGAAGGCGGCAAGAATGATGACGGCGGAGGAGCGTGAATTTTTGTCGAGCTTGAGGCTGGTGCACATGCCCTGCGCGATGGTCATGAAAATGATCATGACGGTGATGACGTCGGGTATGATGGCAGCAAGCACGAGACCGGCCAGCAGAAAGGCCGCATACAGTCTCAAAGGTGTTTTGCCTATGCGGGTGAGCAGAATGAGGGCGATGCGGCTTGCCAGATTGCATTTGTCCATGAGAACGCCGAGCAGCATTCCGCACATGCTCAGCCACGGCACGGGGGCCGTCCAGCCGGAAAAGGCCATTTCCGGCGAAGCCACGCCCGTGATCACGTAGTACATGAGCAGAAGCACGACGGTGGCGAAGTTCGGCAGGAGGCTCGCGGCAAACATGGAAATGGCCAGAATGGTTCCGAACCAGTACAGGTTCACCTTGGGCTGAGCCGGATCGTACAGAAGAAGCGTTGCCGTGCCGGCAACGGCGAAACAGATGAGCCAGCTCAGCAGCCTGCTTTTTCTGAGAGAGAGAACCAATGCAGACATGGGTGCTCCTTGTCATGGATGAAGATGAATAAGGACGGGGTACGTTTTTTATTTCTCAAGCCATGTTTATTAAGCGCAAAATTTTCGCTTTATACTGTCGTTTTAAAGACAGTTTTTGACAAATTGTTGGCGAAAAAAGAATATCTTTGAAATAAAATATATAAAATCAAATAGTTGGTTAAATATTCAAAATAAGAACCTCTGAAGAAAAAATATTGTCGCAAATGAGACAAATTTTTTTCGTGGTTCTGTTATGTTTTTCATCATGAGAATAAAAGAACATGAACAGCTCTGCCGTGGCAGACTTTCTGCCGCGGAGCATTCGGGGAGCTGCGTCCGGTCCTGCCCCGGCGCAGGTCCGGAGAGTCCGTCTGGAAAACTTCCGGCGGACGTTGAGCTGTGAAGCATGGCCCCTCGTCGTCGAAGCGGCGAAGAGGGGCAAGCGCCTGCCGAAGGGCAGGCAAAGCCTTTAAGGACAAAGGAGACAGTCATGGGATATCCGACCATTCATCCTACCGGAGTCACGATATACAAGCCTGAAAAGGCCTGGAGCGGCTATACGGTGTTTCCGCTTGAAAATGACGGCTCGCTGCTCATTGACATGAACGGCAATGAGATACGCAAGTGGAAGAATCTGCACGGTTTTCCGGTAAAGCTCTTTCCCGGAGGACGTCTTGTGGCAAGCTCGGGCATGCGCAATCCCAAATATGGCCTTCAGGATCAGCGAGATCTGATTCAGGTGGATTTTAACGGCAACGTGGAATGGCGCTGGAATCAGGCTGAATTTATTACCGATCCCGGCGAGGAGCCGCAGTGGATGGCCCGTCAGCATCATGATTTCCAGCGGGAGGGAAATCCCGTGGGGTACTACGTGCCCGGCATGGAGCCCCGCATTGACGGCGGCAACACGCTGGTGCTGGCTCATAAGGACGAGCATGTACCTTTCATTTCCGACAAGCTTCTGCTCGACGACGTGGTGTATGAGGTGAACTGGGAAGGAGAAATCGTGTGGGAGTGGCACTGCTCCGAGCACGCGGAGGAAATGGGCTTTTCCGAAGAGGCCCGCAACGCCATGTGCCGCAATCCCAACTTCAGGGGCGGCAGCCTTGTGGAGGACTCCCCGGCCATCGGCGACTGGATGCACATTAACTCCATGTCCGTGCTTGGCCCGAACAGATGGTATGATGCCGGAGACGAGCGTTTTCATCCCGATAACATCATCATGGACGGCCGCGAGACGAACATCCTTTTCATTGTCAGCAAGGAAACCGGAAAGATCGTCTGGAAGGTCGGCCCGGATTACGGCGCAGGACATCCCGAACACCGTCTCGGCTGGATCATCGGCCAGCATCATGCGCATATGATCCCCCGCGGTCTGCCGGGCGAGGGCAACATTCTTGTGTTCGACAACGGCGGATGGGCCGGTTACGGAGCACCGAACCCCGGCGCGAAGGACGGTACCAAGTCTGCCCTGCGCGACTATTCCCGTGTGCTGGAATTCGATCCCGTGTCCCTGAAGATCGTCTGGCAGTACACGCCGAAGGAAGGGGGCTTCGTGATGCCTCTGGATGCATGTCGTTTCTACAGTCCATTCATCAGCTCCGCTCAGCGTCTGCCCAACGGTAATACCCTCATTACCGAAGGGTCCGACGGCCGCGTATTCGAGGTGACTGCGGAACATGAGATCGTGTGGGAATACATATGTCCCTACCGTACGGCGGAGAACGGCAAAATGAACTTCATCTACCGTGCCTACCGCGCGCCCTACGACTGGATACCGCAGCTTCCCCGCCCCGTGGAAACGCCCATTGAACCTCTCGACATCGCCACGTTCCGCGTGCCCGGCGCAGCGCCACTCGGAGTGCAGAAGACCGTGGTCATCGAGGGAGCCATTGACGGCTTTGCCAATGCCGGAACCTGCGTGGCGGCCACGGACTAGCACACCGGTACGGAAATCGCGATGCGGGCGGCTCGTTGTCCAGAGTTTTTCCTGATGAGGCAAGGTCAGGAAAAGGTCGTCCGCATTGCACGCAGCCTTTTCGGAGGCGTGAGGGAAAGGTTCTCTTTGTAAAAGAGAGGCGAAACTGTTCCCGACGGTGCTTTACGCACACGCATGAAAAATCCCCGCGTTCTCAAGGAAGGCGGGGATTTTTCATGCCGCTGCGGAGTACGGCGCAGGCGTGCAGTTCCTGCGATTCAGGCCGTGTCCGCTACAGAGAGTGGCTGTCTACTTGTTTCTCAGCGGAAAATGGATGTGGGGAGTGTAGGAGTAGCTTTCGCTGAAAAGGGGCGAGGTGATGATGTAGTTCGCCGTGGCTCGGTTGTTGGCAATGGGAATGTCGTAGACCTGCGCGATGCGCAGAAGTGCCTTCACGTCGGGATCGTGGGGCTGGGCCGTGAGCGGATCGGAAAAGAAGATGATGATGTCGATGTGGCCTTCGGCCACCTGAGCGCCTATCTGCTGATCGCCGCCGAGCGGACCGCTCAGGTACGCCGTGACGGGGAGCCCCGTTTTTTCATTGATGAGATGAGCCGTGGTTCCGGTGCCGCAGAGAAAATGCCGGGCGAGAATCTGACTGTGTTCGGCACACCACTCGATGAGGCTTTCCTTCATGTTGTCGTGGGCGATGAGCGCGATGTGCTTGGTGGCGTTTACGGTCTTTTCCATGGTTTCCTCACTTGTTCTGGCCGGCGCGTCCGGCCTGCGCGGTAATTTGACTGACCGGCTCATGATAGAAGGTCAATGTGAAGCCTGTATGAAGCCGTTCAGTCTCAGTGGGAGAAATGGTCGAATCCCGCCGAGGCAGGGCGTTTTCCGTTGAGAGTAAGCGCTCCCTTCCGTACACGTCCGAGCACACGGCAGGGAGACTCAAGCGTCTGCGAGAGTGCGGGCCACAGGTCTTCCGGGCACGTTCCGACAAGAGCGTAGTCCTCGCCGCCGTCAAAGGCGAAGGCTGGCGCGTCGACACCCGTTTCTTCCGCATGGCGCAGAATTTCCCCGTCAAGCACCTCTTCGGGAAGAACGATGTCCGCGCCGAGTCCGGTTTTGCGACTTGCCAGAAGGCGGGGCAGGTCCCGGGCGAGACCGTCGGAAACGTCCATGAGTCCGATGCGGTCCACGGCGTCGTGTTCGACGGCGAAGCGGGCCAGAGATGCGCCGTCGAAGGCCAGCGGCTCGGGCCTGAGATGCGCCGTGCAGGCCTTCGGCCAGTGTTTTTTCACCTGTTCGACCTCTTCGGTGGTGCGGGCGGCTTCAAGACGCGTGAGGCCGAGGCGCGCAAGTCCTGCGGAACCGGCAAGAAAGATGACGTCGCCTTCTCTTGCCGCGCCCCGGCGAAGTCCACGGGGCAGCGCTTCCGGCAGCTCTCCCCAGGCCGTGACGCAGACGCTGACCAGACTGGACTTTGTGAGATCGCCTCCGGAAAGAGCCAGAGAAAACCTGTCGCATATGGCCTTCATGCCCTCGCAGAAGCCGGAAAGCCAGGCTTCGTCCTCGTTTCCCGTGAGCGTGAGCCCTATGGAGAGGCCGGAAGGAGAGGCCCCGCTTGCGCCCACGTCGCTTACGTTGACGGCTGCGGCCTTGAAGCCGATGTCGAAGGGCGTGAAGTAGCGCCGGCGAAAATGCGTGTCCTCGGCGAAGATGTCGGTAGTCACGGCGAGCGGTCCGTTTCTTTTCAGCACGGCGCAGTCGTCGCCGCGGCCGAGCAGAAGCGAGGGGTGGTCGACGGGGAAAAAGCGGCCCACAAGGCCGAGGATGTCGTCTTCGCTGGCAATGTTCATGCCTCTACTCCAGGGTGAGATAATCGGCGAGTATGATTTTCAGGCCGAGTCCGGGAAAGTTGACCCGGTACTTGTCCGGCGGGATTTCCTCCACGATCTTGCCGCGGCCGAAGAGGCGGTGGCGGCAGAAGCCGAGCTTCTTTTTTGCGGGCTTCTCGTCCGGGCTCTCATCCAGCGTCCGGCCGTTTCTCACGGCATCGCGAACCGCAGCCAGGTAGGCGTCGTCGGCATCTTCACGGGAGCGGGGAGTTGGTTCGAAGTCCCGGTCCCTGGGCGGCCAGTCGTCATCTTCCCGTTGCCGCCGGCTTCGGAAGGAGGGCTTTTCGTCCTCCCCGTCCTCGTTCCAGTGCCAGGAGCGGCGACGGTTCTGGACTGAGAATCCGCCGAAGGCAGGGGCGGGCTGCGGGGCTTCCTTTATCCGGCGTCTTGTGAGCGCACCGCCGTAGTTTTCATAGATTTCGTCCAGCGTGTCCGAGGGCAGCTCGCGCACGAAGGGACTCGGCGAGGCCGGTTCCTGTCCGCCGGAACTGCGGCTGTAGAGGCTGAGCGGTACGAAGAGGTCAAGCGTGTCCTTGGCCCGCGTGCAGGCCACGTACATGAGACGGCGTTCTTCCTCAAAGTCTTCGGGACGTACCAGCGCGTGGCGGGAGGGAAAGCGGTCTTCCACAAGGTCGATGATGAGCACGGCCGACCATTCCAGTCCCTTGGCGGAATGCACGGTGGACAACGTGATTTTCTGATCCCCGTCCTCGTCCTCCGGCGCTTCCTCGGGACTGTCCAGAGAAATGTCGGCAATGAAGAGCTGAAGATCCTCGTAGGAGGACGCAATGGTGGACATCTCTTCGAGTCCCTGAAGACGGCGGGGCCAGTCGTCGGGAAAAAGCTCCTCCATTTTGGGGCGGTAGTGGTCGAGTATGCGTCCTATCACCTCTTCGGGGCGCGGTTCTGTCATGCGCAGCTCGTTGATGAGAGCCATGTTTTCCAGAAAGTCCGGCCAGCGGGAGCAGGCCTTTTTGAGCGCCGCCTCGTCGCCGCCTCCGGCGAGCGCAAAGAGCTTGCGCGAGGTCTTCGGCCCTATGCCCCGGGAAAGCGCGGCAATGCGGTCGAAGGAGGGCAGGTCCAGAGGGTTGTTCACCAGTCGCGCGAAGGCCATGACGTCCTTCACGTGGGCGGCTTCGGCGTAGCGGAGACCGCCGTATTTGCGGAAGCCTATACCGCGTTTGTTGAGCTCAAGTTCAAGATGATAGGACTGGTATCCCGAACGGAAGAGAACGGCTATTTCCCGGGCAGGCACCGTGGCAAGCAGCTCTTCGACGCGTCTTGCCACAAGCTGGGCCTGCGTAAGATCGCTGAGGGGGCGGTACAGCGTGACTGCGGGTTCCGAGGGAGCGGGACGGCGGGAGAAGAGGTGCTTGCGGTAGCCTTCCGTCGTATTGGCGAGCAGGTTGTTGGCAATGTCGAGCACGGGCTGCACGGAGCGGTAGTTTTCTTCCAGCCGGATGATGCGCGTGTTGTGAAACAGCTTGGGAAAATCGAGAATGTTGTGCACCGTTGCGCCGCGGAAGGCGTAGATGGACTGCGCGTCGTCGCCCACGGCCATGATGTTGCCCTCTTCCCCGGCCAGCATGCGCACAAGGCGTGCCTGCACCTTGTTGGTGTCCTGATACTCGTCCACCATGATCTGGGAAAAGCGCATTTTCTGCGCCTGAAGAATGTCCGGCTTGTCGATGAAAAGCTGTTCGAGCTCGAAGAGCAGGTCGTCGTAGTCCATGAGCGCGTGTTCGCGCTTGTATTTGCGGTAGGCTTCGCCGAGCTCCACAAGATCCGAGGCATGGGGAAGAAGGTGCTGCGCCTCGCGGCGAAGCACTTCCTCAAGCTCCATTTCCTTGTTGCGCGCCTTACTGAGCAGGCCGAGCACGGCCTGCGTGCGCGGAAAACTGCGGTCTCCCTTGCCTATTTTCAGGTTTTCCTTGCAGGTCTGTATGGCGGCGGTGCTGTCGGACGTATCCATGACGGTAAGGGAGCCACCCGTCCAGTCCGGACTGAAACGGCGGAGCACGGAAAAGGCGAAACTGTGAAAGGTGCCGCCCTGCACACCGAGGAGCTGATGATCCAGAAGACCTGCGGCGCGGTGCAGCATTTCCTGAGAGGCCTTGCGTGTGAAGGTGAGCAGCAGCATGGCATGCGGGTCAAGACCGTGCTCGGCCAGCCAGGCCAGACGGTAGACGATGGTGCGGGTCTTGCCCGAGCCTGCGCCCGCAATGACGAGCATGGGACCTTCCGGCGCGGTGACGGCCTGTGCCTGTGCCTCGTTGAGAATGGATAAATCGAGCATGGCGAGGATCAGTCTGCGGCGGAAGCGTCGCTTTCGTCGGAAGGGAAAGAGGCGACGTCGGGCGCTCCGGCTTCGCGCAGGCGTTTCCAAAGCTCGTCCAGACCTGTTTTCGTGACGGAGGAAACCACCACGGGCTTCTGGCCGCCGAGTATGGCTTCCCATGTCTTCTGCTGGGATGAGCGCTCCTTGAGCGTGCACTTGTCCGCCTTGGTGAGCACGGCGATGACCGGCAGCTTCCGGGATCTGGCGAATTCGGCCATCATGCGGTCGGACTCCTGCACGGGAATGCGGCAGTCGATGAGAAGCGCGAGTGCCCGCAGCGTGCGGGTTTCCTCCAGATATTTCTGAATGAGAGCCGCCCAGTTCTTCCGCTCTTCATGACCGCGTCTTGCGTAGCCGTAGCCGGGCAGGTCGGTGAGGCAGAAGCCGTCGGGTCTGACGAGAAACAGGTTCACCGAGCGGGTTTTCCCCGGTTCGGAACTCACTTTGGCCAGCTTTTTTCTGCGGGCAAGGGCGTTGATGAGCGACGACTTGCCCACGTTCGAGCGGCCGGCAAGCGCTATCTGCGGCATGTCGTGCGAAGCGTCTTCCAGCTGCTCCAGCGTGTAGAGCGTGGCCAGAAGTTCCAGCACGGGTTCGGAAGATCTGTTTTTTTCGGCGGACGGGTCGGTCATGGCGCTCCTCCCGAGTTGACAAAGTGAGCCTCAATCGGACAATATATCTTGCTTTGCGGAAAGAGCCGAGATTAGCCTGCTTGGGCAGAAAAGGCAAACATTCCGCAGGCGGCCCTGCAAGACGGGGCATCTCCTCCGCTTCGGGAGGACAGGACGGGGCCCTCTTCGGCCGGTCTTGAAATTTTTACAAGAAAAATCATATTTTTGCCTGGAGGCATCATGTATTCCACTACTGACTTTCGTCGCGGCCTGAAGATCGAGATCGACGGCACTCCTTACGAAATCGTTGAATTCCAGCACTTCAAGCCCGGCAAGGGCGGCGCCATGGTGCGCACCAAGCTGCGCAACATCCTGAACGGCCGCGTGGTGGACAACACCTTCCGTTCCGG
>NZ_CALUWV010000060.1 GCF_944324575.1 uncultured Mailhella sp.
CTTGTGATGATCTCGCCGCTCTGACCGGAACGCAGGGCCTCCCGGAGAACGGAATGCAGAACTCCGCCCACGGCGCCCCTGTTTTCGGAAAGCAGCTTCTGCGGAAGTCCCGCTTCCCGCGCGATGGCTCCGAGATACACATAGCCCTTGTCGTTGACGGCAAGTCCCCAGAACGCAAGTCCATTTTCAATAGTACCCTTTAGTTCCTGCGTGGGATTGTCCAGAGTGATCCCCAGTCCCTGCAGAACGACATCATACGTCCAGGTAGTGCCGTCATATCGTTGCTGCCAGCACAGGGCGGCATAGAGCACGAACACGGCGTCGAAGTCGGACATGTTGTTCAGCACAGCAAGGGGATTGTGATCGTCCAGTATGGAAGCTACCTCCACGCTGTGTTTCAGCCCGTCCTCCAGAGCAAGAAATTCGTCCGGCGTGGCATGATAGGAAAAAAGATGCCGTCCGTCAGGCTTGTCGAGACCCCGCTGATACAGAAAATCATGCAGCCAGTTTTTGATGTTGAGCTGTTTCGCCATATTGTTCCACCTTGGAAGTATATATGGCTTCAGTAGTATAAAGACATGAATTCTATGTCAATATTGATGGTCTACGTTGTTGATGTCTTAGGCATTACAGATTTATCAAATGGTAATCTGCAGCTATTCCATTGAAAATATTATTAAAATAATATTAGTTATATTACAGTGATGAAAAATGAGCGTATAGTATTTGGAGGCCTTATGACATAATCTACTGATATCACAAAACCTGCTCAGGCTATGCTCATCGCCCAACAGCAACTTCAACTCGGAAAGAATGTCGGCCCGGTACTCCCGTATGTCGGAACGAGGCGCAAGAGCTTTCACCTGGTGTTCCCTGTACCAGTTGTGCAGGGACGTTTTGGCGGACTTTTCTACAGTTGGAGGGGCATGCCGTTTTCTCACGGCGTCGGCGGTCACGACGGCGTGAGCCGTTTCCGTCACTGCAGCGGTCTGTTGTGGAGGGGGTCCGGTGGAAGAGGGGGCTGCCCTCTGTCCACCGGAGCCGGGGAGCGTATGTTTTAGAGTTCGTGAACGGCGTGCATGGCGGAACTTACGGCCGAGAGTACTCGTCCCGCCTTCACGCAGTCGCCGGCGGCGACGTAGGCAATGCCTGCGGCGTCGAGTTCGTCACAGAGCTTTTTGTCGGCTCTGGAGCCGAGTGCGATGACTGCGGTATCGAACGGGCCGAGATCGACCGTTGAGCCGTCCGCTCGGGAGGCGGAAATGCTGCCGCCTTCAAAGGCCTGTACCCTGTGCCCGGTGAACACGCAAACATTGAGATCCGCCAGGCGTTTTTTCATGAAGTCCTGCGTGACGGGGTGAATGCCCTGGGCGATGTCGTCCGCCATTTCCACGATGCTGACGCTGCGGCCCGTGCGGGCGATGTATTCGGCCGTTTCCGCGCCCACAAGTCCGCCGCCGATGACGGCCACCCGGGCGCCGGTGTCGTCAAGATGTCCGTCGAGCACTTCATCGGCGGAAAGATGCGGCATGTTTTCCAGCCCCTTGAAGGGAATGAAGATGGGGAGACTGCCGGTGGCGATGATGACTCTGTCGGCGTTGAAGTTGCGTATGAATTCCGCGTCCACGGGGCAGTTCAGGCGAATATCGACGCCGGCATTTTCGAGCCTGTGGACCATGTTGAACAGGTAGAGGGCCAGATCGCTCTTGAACGGCGGCAGCGAGGCGAGGAAGAACTGGCCGCCCAGTCGGGAGAGTTTTTCGCACAGCGTGACCTGGTGACCGCGGCGCGCGGCGTACCATGCGGCCTCCATGCCGGCGGGACCGCCGCCGACAATGAGCACGCGAAGCGGTGTTTTTGCCTTTTCGTCCGAAGGGAATTCGCCCTCAGATCCCATGAAGGGATTGACGGCGCAGAGGGTGTCGAGACCTGCACCGGTACGCATGGCACACCCGTCGTTGCAGCCGAGGCAGTTGCGAACGGCGTTGAACTTGCCTTCGGTGCAGAGCTTGGGCAGTTCAGGGTCGGCAATGAGGGCGCGTCCCATGGCCACGAAGTCGGCAATGCCGCTCTGCATGAGTTCTTCGGCCTGAAACACGGTCTTGATGCGTCCGGCAAGAATGAGAGGGAAATCCGGTCCCACGGCCTGACGCACGGCAATGGCGCGCGCCCTGTTGGTGATGTATCCCTCGCTCGCCGGAGGAATCACGGTATGGTGCGTAGCATAGTTGCCGGATACAATGTGGATGGCGTCAATGTCGCCCGTGGCGGCAAAAAGAGCTGCTGCGGCCGCGCCGTCCTGCAGCGGCAGACCTCCGGGAAGGCTTTCTTCCACGCTCATGCGGAAGGTCACGGTGAAATCCCTGCTCACGGCCGCGCGCACGGCACGGATGACTTCAAGACTGAGCCTTGCACGGTTTTCCAGCGAGCCGCCGTATTCGTCTTCCCGCTTGTTGGTGTAGGGCGAGAGAAACTGCGTGAGCAGATACCCGTGGGCGCCGTGGATTTCCACGGTATCGAATCCCGCTTCTCTGGCGCGCCGGGCGGCTTCGCCGAACTGCCGGACGATGACGGCTATTTCTTCCTTCGTCAGCACGTGGACGGGCTCTTCCGAATAGGCTACGGGGCAGTCGGAAGGGGCGACCACGGGCAGTCCGCTGATGGCGCTCCAGGTTTCGCGGCCCGCATGATGAATCTGAACGGAAATTTTGCCGCCTTGAGCGTGCACCGCTTCGGTGAGGCGCCTGAGGCCGGGAATCTTGTTGTCGTCGTCGATGCCCGTGCCGTGCTCAAAGCCCTTTCCCTGGGGGGTGATATAGGTGGCTTCCAGCGTGTAGAGTCCCACACCGCCGCGGGCTCTTTCGGAGGCGTAGGCGATGAGTCTGTCGGTGACGAACCCCTCTTCTGAGGCAAAACGGGTTACCATGGGGGGATAGATGATACGGTTGCGCAGCTCCACATTGCCGAGACGCGCAGGTTCAAGACATTTCATGATGTTCTCTCCGTTGGGCGGATAAAATGGGAGCGGAGTCGGCAGGAATGCCTTGCTCCGCTCCGGGGGTGGGGACGTGACGCTCTGTCTTCGCCGCGGCGAGGATTTTTCGGTCAGAGCAGCGAGGTCTTCGAGGAAGCGCTTCATGGCCGCCCCGGAAGTTCCATTCACCGGGCCTTTTCTTCCCTGGCGGGTCTGTCCCTCAAGTCTGTGCTGGTATATGCCATGTAAAGAATGGGAAGATGATCAGACAGCCGCCGCGTTCAGTTCAGTCCGAACAGGCGTTCGGCGTTTTCATGCAGGATCTTGGGAAGAACGATGGGATCGTAGCCCTGAGCCAGGAACTTGGGCAGGGCCTGCGTGTAGTCGGCATATGGATAGGCCGAGGCGTAGCACATCTTGTCGCCTATGCAGGTGTTGACGGCCTTGACCAGAAGGTCGGCGCCGGGGAGATGGCGGTAGATGGAGCTTTCAAAGTACAGGTTTTCGTGACGCCATACGATGGCGATGAGTTCCTGCGTGAAGGGGAAGCCGGCGTGGGAGAGCAGCACCTTGAGGTCGGGAAGATCCGCGCAGATATGATCGACAGGGAGCGGGCTGCCCCATTCCAGATAGGAGCCGTTGCGGATGGGAAGAGGGCCGATGGTGATGATGACCGGAACGTTCAGTTCGGCGCACTTTTCATAGATGGGGTAGAAGCGTTTGTCATCAGCGGTGGTTTTCAGCGAGAAGGGATCCACGGAAACGCCCTTGAGACCGAGATTCCTGACGGCGTGTTCGATGTCGTCCTTCACATGGGCGTTCAGCGGGTCGGCGCCGGCAACGCCGATGAAGACGGGATACTTGGCGACGAGGTCGGCGATGTATTCATTGGAAACATAGGCTCCGCCGGTGGAGCGCATGTCCCGTCCCGAGCAGACCGCGCCGGTGATACCCATTTTTTTGAAATATTTCATGGTAACGTCAAGCGGTTCGGGCTTGAGCGGACGGGTCTGGGTAATCCAGAAGTTGGCGGGTTCGGGGTTGATGTAGCATTCGAATTCGGGGGTCAGGGGACGGAAGCGGCAGTCGATGATGGCCATGAAAAAGCTCCTTTTGACGGATGAAAATGGTGTTGAGGACGTGTTTGAGGATTCGCCGGCGGGCGTACCCGCGGCGTTGCCGTTGCAAAGAATGAAAAATGGGGGGGAGCTTACTGCATGATGATGCCCATGGCGTACCAGAACGGAATCTGAATGAGACCGAACAGCAGGGTGAACCATGCGATTTTCATGAGATGCAGTTTGATGAAGTCCTTCATGGTCATGAGTCCGAAGCCGAACATGATGAGATAGGCGGGCACTTCATGAGGAAGAAAGACGAAATCGGTGGAGTAGATGATGGTCAGAAGGGAAGGCAGCGGATTCATGCCGAGCTGCAGCGACAGGCTGGCGAAGGGCGCAGGCAGTACGGCCATCATGGCGCCGGGGGAGAGGATGAGGTTCACGAGCGTGCTGAGGAAAAGCATGAGGAACAGGAAGCTGTTCACGCCGATGCCGGAGATGTTTTCGGCGATTTTTCCGGCCAGCAGCTGGGTGAAGCCCAGCTTTGTTCCTACGATGCCTATGCCGAGGCAGGCGGCAACGAAGAATATGACGCCGAGGTTGATCTGACGGATACTTTTCTGCGATCCTATGTTGATGCCGGGGACAAAGCAGAGCCAGGGCAGGGTCATGAAGGAGTAGTTGGCAGAAATGCCGTGCAGGGGTTCCGTGCTGATCCATATCATCAGGATTGCGAGAAGAACGGAGGCCTTCTTTTCCGCAGAGGTCATGGGGCCGAGATTTCTGTATTCCTCTTCAAAGTACTGCTTTCCTCCGGGCAGAACGAAGGTGTGACTTTTATAAATCTTCGTCAGAATCCAGATGAACGATACGGCCATGAATACGGAGGGGCAGTTGTAGAGCATCTGGTCGAGGAAGGATACGGAAAAGCCGGGGTCGATGGTTTTGACCTGGGTGACCATCATGGACATGGTGGAGGGACGGTACGCGAAGAGCTTGACATTGAGGCCGGCTATGCCGCCGACCATCATGATGAGAAGGGATTCCTTGGACTTGCCGAATCCCATGGCCTTGCAAATGCCGTAGGCCAGAGAGATGAGAAGGAGGTAATGGCCGCAGAAGGTGATGATGCCGAGAATGAGACCGACGAGGTACAGGGCATAGAGCGTTCTGTTATAGGTTCCGCCGCATGTTTTGATGATCCAGTACGCGATGCGCTTGAGAATGCCGCATTCATCAAGGGCATTCGTAAGAACGAAGGCGCCGAGAATCATCCAGAAGGTGTCGGTGGTAAAAGGCGCATATGCCGTCTGGATGGGAACGACATGGAAAATATAGTAGGCAACGGGAAGCAGTACGGAAGGAATGATGATATCCATAAGGTCAAAAGCAACGATGCTGATGACGCATATGCTCAACATAAGATAGGCGCGTATTTCCGGCGTGAATGTTTCCGAGGTCGGAACAAGCATGATGGCAACGCTTATCAGTATGGTAACCAGCCATCCGATGATTTTTCCTTTTTCCATGGTTACGGACATGTTTTTCCCTTTCTTTCGAGTTGGTTCGCTTCAGATGGTGTTCCTGACTGAACGACAGGGGATCCGCACGGCAGACCGGAGCCCCTGCCGTTCCGAGGAGTGCAGAGAATTTAAGAAATGGTTATATTGAACAGTTCTGCGGCATTTTTATAAAGAAGCTTGGGAAGAACGCTTTCCTTGAACAGGGACTTGAAGATGGCAAGGCTTTCCCCGATGGGCATGAGCGGATAGGCGGAGCCGAACATAAAGCGGTCCTGAAGCCAGGTGCTGGCGGCGGCGACGTAATCCTGCACACCGGAGTTGTTCATGAGGTACATGTCGGGACACAGCCAGATATTTTCCTGCCAGAAGCAGACTCCCAGTACAGCCTGTACCCACGGCCAGCCGCCGTGGGAAACCATGAAGCGGGCGTTGGGGAAGTCGGCGGCGATGCGGCTGATGATTTCAGGATTGCTGTAGGAAACGTCGGGCCCTGCGCGACCGCCGAGCATGAGAATGACGGGGATACGGTGAGCCTGGCACATTTCGTAGATGGGATAGAGTCTGCGGTCGTCGGCATAGCGGGGAACAGGGCATGCACCGGGTTCCATGGAAACGGCCTTGAGCGGGCCGTTGATCACGTATTTTTCCACATCGGCCATGGCCTGCGGCACGTCGGCGCAGTTCAGGCCGGCTGCGCCGAGAATGCGGCCGCCGTAATGGGCAGTCATTTCCACAAGATCGTCGTTGGGCACGTTGTAGCGGAAATGTCCGTTGCGGCCGGTGGCCAGAGCGCAGGTTATGCCGGCTTCGTCCATTTCCCTGAGCATGAGCTCTTCAGAAATCTGCTGGACGGATTCGGGGGAGGTCAGGCCGAATCTGGCGCTGAACGCCTTGTTGCCGGCGGGGGAGAACTGCTGTTTGAAGCCTTTGAACGGAGGGCGGAGTCTGACGTCGATAATCATGTTTTCCTCGCAGGTTGAATGGGTGGTATGGGGAGAAGACGGCGTCGGGCCGTCCGTAAACTACAGCGGCCAGGCGGCCTGGAATCCCTGGCGGACGGCGGTGATGACCTTGCTCGGACGAACGCAGTCGCCTGCGGCCGTGAAGGGAATACCGGCTTCGGCAAGCTGTTGCTGGAGAAGGTTGCGGGAACGATAGCCGAAGGCCATGACCAGAGAGTCGAACTCGTCCAGCGAGCGTTCCGCATGCAGGGGACTGCGCACGCGCACATGGAGGCCGGAGACTTCCAGCACTTCGGTGTTGAGCAGAGCCTGAACACCGAGCTCCTTCAGGCGGGCCATCATGAATATGCGGGTACGCTTTTCCATGTCGGGAGCCAGCGTGTCCCTCAGTTCCAGAATGGTGACTTCCCTGCCCTGTTCCGCCAGCATTTCCGCCGTTTCGCAGCCCACAAGGCCTCCGCCGAGGATAAGAACTTTCTGCCCCGTCTTCCGCCCCAGAAGCACTTCCTGGGCGGTGACGGCGCCGGAGTTTTTGCAGAATCCGGGCACGACAGGTTCGCTGCCTGTGGCAACAACGGTCATGTCGGGCCGGAGAGAACGTATAAGCGACACGTCGGCTTCCGTGCCGAGCAGCACTTCCATGCCGGACTGCTGCACGGCATGCTCCATGTAGAGGCGCAGCTTTTCAAAGGCCTCCTTGTGGGGCGGCCGACAAGCGACATGGAGGAGGCCTCCAAGCGTTTTTTCGCGCTCAATCAGCGTAACGTGATGCCCCTTTTCCTTGGCGGTGAGAGCTGCCTGAATGCCGGCGGGACCTGCACCGATCACGACGATATGCTTCGGGGTGTCTGTTTTAATGTGAGGGAATCTCGCTTCCTGACCGGCTCTGGGATTTACGGCGCAGGTTACGTTTCCGAAGGGAATGCCTACGCATCCTTCGTTGCAGGAGAGGCAGGGCGCAATGTCGGTAAGCCTGTCTGCCTGGCTTTTGACGGGAAGATAGGGGTCGGCAATGAGGGGACGTCCCATGACGATGATGTCGGCCTTGCCCTCAGCCAGAATGGATTCGGCCAGCGTGGCATTGTGAATGCGACCGGCCACGGCAACGGGAACGCGCGCTTCCACAGCCCTGCGCACGGCGGCGGCGCGATCGGCGTTGAGGCCTTCGGGAAGAACGGCCGGAGGAATGGTGTAGTGGTTGGTTTCGCATGCGCCCACGCTGATGTTCAGCGCGTCAATACCGTTGTCCACAAAGGCCTGGGCAATGGGAAGGGAGCTTTCCAGCGTAAGGCCGGTACCGTTGAACTCCTCCACGCTCAGACGGACGGTGAGGGGAAAGTCTTTGCCCACGGCCTCGCGGCAGGCCTTGAGGACTTCCAGAGGGAAACGAAGGCGGTTTTCCGTACTGCCGCCGTATTCATCTTCGCGGAGATTGGTGAAGGGCGAGAGAAACTGATTGAGAAGGTAACCGTGGGCCCCGTGGAGCTCGACAAGATCGAATCCGGCCTTTCTGGCACGAAGAGCCGCTTCGGCGTAGCGTTTTACAAGATCGGCAATGTCTTCCTTCGTAAGGACGCGAGCGCCTTCATAAGGCGTGACGCCGGGGATGTAGGAAACAAACTTGATGGGGCCGCCGTTGGTCAGCGGATTGGCGGTTCTTCCTCCGTGCTGAAGCTGGAGTCCTACCTTGCCGCCGCAGGCATGGATGGCGTTTGTGAGTCTGGTGAGTCCCGGAAGCATTTCGTCCGTGTCCGCACCGAGTCCGAACTTGTAACTGTCGCCCTGACGTTCCACATAGGTGGCTTCGATCATGATGAGACCGACGCCGCCTCGGGCTCTTTCCGCGTAATAGTGAATCATCTGATCGGTCACTTCTCCGTTGCTGGCCGCGTACTGCGTGACCATGGAAGACATGACGATGCGGTTTTTCAGGGTTAGCTTATTAATAGTGACGGGAGAAAAAAGCATGGTGTATTCCATATCGCCCTCTGAGGTGAAGCTTGATGTCGGAAACGGCCTTCGTCGAACGGAGAACAGCCGTCGGATACAGGAATGCAATATTTGTGCCAAAATTGAACTAAATGTGAAAAATAAATATATTCAACTGGTTGATAAGAACATTCTCAAAATGGGCGCGTATGGAATTTTTGGACGAAATAGGATATTTTTATTCAAAATAAAACGACGCCGTTCAGCTGATTTTTTGATGAAACAGGGCAAATCACCAGAAAAATGAAGCGAAAATGAATGGAGTTTGATAATAACTGTTTGAAATAAAATAAAAATAGATAACATTATTCCATTGTTGAAAAACGTCCAACTTGTTTAAGTGTCAATGCGAGGGAAATATGCTGGACAGCACGGCCATGCTTGCCAATCGGGAAAAAATTTTCGAGGAATGGAGAAAGTTCCAGAACGGCGAAGATGTTGATCACACCATTGTTCGTGACTTCGTCTATCGCTCGTGGCTGCGCTGCCGTGCTCTTCATGTGGATCCGTACCACGTGATGCACCGGAAGCTTCCGCCGGAACAGATTGCTGCGGAGCTGGAGCGTAACTCCATGCTTCTGGAAAGCTCAAAAGCCGTCATGGAGCAGATTTTTTCTCTCATTGCCGACTCTCACAGTTTTATTTCTCTGGCCTCGCGCGATGGCGTGATTCTGCACACTCTTCCCGGGAGCGGAATCCTCAATTCGCGGGGCTCGTTGTCCAGGGAGGAGTACATAGGAACCGTGGGATTAGCTACCTGCCTTGAGGAGCAGAAGCAGCTGGAAATTTTTGCCGCGGAGCATTATTGTACGGAAAATCATAACTTTGTCTGCTCTGCGGCTCCCATTCTGGACAAGAAGCAGAATGTCATAGGCGTACTCGGCATCACCTCACCCTGCGAGACGTTTCATCTTCATACAAGCGGCATGCTCGGGGCCGCCGTATATGCCATTATGGAGCAGCTTGCTCTGAGGGAGGTGCTGGACGAGTACAAAGCGCTTCTGGCCCTTATGGATGAAGGCGTCATTACGCTGGACGCCAGCGGCTCCATACTGTTCATCAATGCCAAGGCCGTGACGATGCTGCATCTGAAAAAGGATCCCATCGGACGGAACATTCACGACGTCATACGGTTCGGTCGGGCGGTCAGACCTTTGCTTGATGAGAGAAATGCCTTTCATGACGTCGATACTACGCTGATGATTGAGGAAGCGGCGCAGGCCATTCCCTGCGTTCTTTCTGCCGCCGTGAACGGCTCGACGGGCGGCATGATTCTGACATTGCGTGAAACTGCCCGCATGAGGGAATTCGCCACGCGCCTCGTCGGTGCCAAGGCTATGTTTACCTTTGACGACATTCTCGGCCGGTCTGCGGCTCTTTCTGAAGTGCTGAGCAACGCCAGACGAATAGCCGGATCGGATACGACGGTATTACTTCTCGGAGAAAGCGGCACGGGCAAGGAACTTTTTGCTCAGTCACTGCACAATGCCAGTCCGCGCAGAGGGATGCCCTTTGTGGTGGTCAACTGTGGAGCGCTGCCGAGAGAGCTCATTCAGAGCGAGCTTTTCGGTTATACGGAAGGATCGTTCACAGGGGCCAGTCGTCAGGGGAAACCGGGCAAGTTTGAGCTGGCGGACGGAGGAACCATCTTTCTGGACGAAATAGGAGAAATGCCGCTGGATGTTCAGGTCAATCTGCTGCGCCTGCTTCAGAACCGTGAGGTTGTCCGCATCGGCGGCCAGCGCGCCCGGCGCGTCAATATCCGCATCATAGCGGCTACCAACAAGAATCTTTATAACGCCGTTCAGAGCAGGACGTTCCGGGAAGATCTGTATTACAGGCTCAACGTTTTCCCCCTGCACATTCCGCCGCTGAGGGATAGGCAGGGCGACGTCGCGCTGCTGGCCCGGCATTTTATGGATAAGTTTTCCCGGCAGTCGGGAAAGACGCTGAAGAGGATTTCCAGAAGCGCGCTTGATGCCCTTCAGCGCTATTCCTGGCCCGGGAATATCCGCGAGCTGGAAAACGTTATGGAGCGGGCGGTATATATGGCATCCGGCCCGGAAGTGACGTTGAAGGAACTGCCGGAGGTTATTGCCGAACGCGAGTCGTCGTCCGTGCGGAAAGGCGCTTCGGAGGAGCGTTCGGGCGAAAGAGGGGAAAAAGCCGCACTGGAAGCCGCGCTGCGGGCCAGCCGCGGTCGTATTGCCGACGCTCTGAAAATCCTGAACATGAATCGCAGCACATTTTATTATCGGTTGAAGCGATACGGCATACGTCCTGCGGACTTTCGTCACGGCGTACAGAGGGACTGGGAGAAAACGGGCGTCGAGTTGAATCCTTTGCTGACTCTGCGCACAGAGGAGATGGAGGCTCTGGCTGGATTCGCCCGGGAGCTTTGTCGCAATCGGGAAGGATCGTAGCGGGGCCTGAACGGAAGAGACGACGTCTGCTTTTGTCCGGGCATGGTTTTCCAGAATGAGCTGAACTCGGTCCTTGCCTCTGGGACGCGATGGCAGCGAAGGGGCGCCGGATGGAATCAAGTCATGCCGCGGTGTTTCCGACGGTCTCTTCTGGAGAAGTGACGCCGGCAGGCTCATGCAAAAAGACGCCCCGACGGACTGTCGGGGCCGGGAGAGCGGGGCGATTGTCGGGCAACGTCGGTTCGCGCTTTTCCCGTCATCTCGCAAGAAACGGAGAATGACGGAGCCTGGGAAGACGGAGCCGGGGGGGCGGCCTTTGCTCGGAACCGATGTTCCGGGTTTTCGCCGCTGCGCTCCGGAATTGCCGGGGGGACGGCCTTCACCCGGAACCGCTGTTCGTTCTCCCTCCCTGCCGTTCTCTTGTGCCGTCCCGTTTTTTCTCTGTTCCTTCGTGTTTCCTTCTCACGTCAGTCGCTCAGCCATGCTTTGCAGTCCTCCGAGGGCCTCCTTTGCCGACGGGGATGCAGGCACAGGCGCGAACCGTTCGCACGGGGGGAGACTGTGCATGAAATTTTAGAAAAAAAGAGAATTTTATAGAAAATTCCAAAACCGGGCTGCCGACGACGGAAATTTATTCAGCTAATCATAAAGAAACTAACAGGTTATGCAAGATTGCGGCTTTGGCACATTTTTTGCTACAGGAAGGGCAGAATTTCTATGAGGAGGAGTTTTTTATGGTACATACCGACTTTCTGACCTATACGGACAAGTTCATCGTCATGCTCGGAAGCCCCGCTCTTGCGGACGGCAGGGATGCTGAGGAATGGTATCTGAAAGAGCATACGGCCCGGGTTCTTGAGGACAAGAAGGTGCGTCGCTACATTGCCAACGTCAGCAACAAGGCCTACGACGAGACCATTGCCAAAATTTTCGACGCCTCCTTTGCCAAGACCGGAGGCATGGCCAATCCCTGGGCGTCCATAGCCTTCGTGGACGAGATCTATGCGCCGGAATGGACGGAGATTTCCTATCTGTACAATGATCTTCCCGTGCTCGGCGTGTTCGGTGTTACGGAATACCATGTGCGTCAGCTCATCACGGATCGTCCGCTCGGCACCAAGGATCCCGAGATCAAGAGAATCTGCATCGTGACCAAGCCCGACTTCATGAGTCATGACGAAGCGGTATCGTATCAGATACTCGAACATCCCGCCAAATGTTTCGTGCATCATTCCGGCATGGCGTGCTACACGCAGAACCATGTCAACGACTATGTCGTTCCCGGGCCTTCCACCGTGGACAACTTCACCATTCTGCATTTCTGGAATCTTGACGCCATACGCTTCGGCATGTTCAGCCAGCCCGACTCCCGCCGGGTCATTTCCGAAGACTGCAACCACTTCCGATCCACAACCTGGCCCATTCACGTCGACCAGTACATCATGAAGGCCAACTGATCGAAGCCGTCCCGAGAGCGCTGTACGCAGCGCTCTTTTATTGGTTAAAAGAAAACCCCCAGCTAGGCTGGGGGTTCCCGAAAACTTATAGTTATGCGTAAGTTATAAACACTCCTT
>NZ_CALUWV010000061.1 GCF_944324575.1 uncultured Mailhella sp.
TGGGGAAGACCGACGAGCTGCTTACCCATACGAACCTTAACGGTGGTCTGGGGAATCATCCAGTCGATGTAGGCCTGACGAACGCCAAGCTTGGTCTTGGCGTTGTTAGAGATACCCCAGTCGTAAACGGTGGTATCATTTTCAGCAATGCCGGCCTGCAGCTGCAGGTAGCCGGACAGGTTTTCATTGGCGGTGAAGGTCATGCCGAGACGCAGACGCTGACCGGCACCATCAAAGTTGTCGCCGGTGGCGACGCGTTCGCCGAGGATGTAGGTGAACATGTATTCGCCGTCCATCTTCACGTCAACGGCGGAAGCAGGAGCAGACGCGGCGCAGATCATGCCGGCAGCCAGAAGAAGCGTAGTAAGCTTTTTCATTGTAGTCATTCCTTTGAAAAAAAAAGTGGTTGATGAAACCTATGGAAAATCCCTCTTTTTCCATGGAACGACCCTGCAACATTATTTGATAAAAAAATGATAAAAAAATAAAAATAAAATTATAAAAAATATAAATAATATATTATTATCATTAGAATAAAAAAATTTTTACACATTATTTTTTTCTACTCAAAACTCCCTTTTTTCCCCGTTACTTCGTGTCGAAAAACATATAAAAAATATAAATATTCTATTATATCAATATATTAAAAAATGATTTCCCCGTTGACAGCTTTTCACGCTCTCTTCAGCATGAAGATGCTCCCCTCTCCACTCGACACTATGCAGGCGAATGACTCACTCTTGGCACACGCAATAATAACATACTGTAATTGTTGTTTTTACAACACAGTGACATTCGTTTTTTCTTCGCGCATGACAGGGGCTGCCCCATAAGCAGGCGATGAAAAAATTCGGGATGACCGGATGACAAAATTTTTAACAGCTCCCGTTTCTTCGTCACGCCATGCCTGAGTCCGTTGCCGCCGTCTGATGAGTCATGAATGACGAGTGTCTGCATGACGCATTCCTTATTAAATACCAAAGACCCGGAGCTCGATACGAAAACGAGACTCCGGGCAGAAAAAGTTCCGGCAGGGGAACGACCATCCGCCGTTCCCCATGAATGGCCTACGCCTTTGCGGCAAGAATGACGTGCGGGGCCTTGATGGCGGCCTGAACGCTCACGCCTTCCGCAATGCCGGCGTCTTCGAGGCTGTCCACCGTGCACACGGAAGTAAGATGATCGCCGTTGGAAAGCTCCACGGACACGCTGGCCATGATCTGGCCTTTCTTAATGGCTTTCACCGTGCCGGGCAGCATATTGCGGGAAGAAAGAATATAGCCGTCGATGTCGCGGGCCAGAAGCACGTTTACCCCCTTCACCATGGCCAGAACTTCACGGCCGGGGCAAAGACCGAGGGTCTCCGTGCTCTTGCAGGTAACAATGGCGGAAACTTTCAGTCCGCCCTTGAGGTCAATGTCGACCTCGTCGTTAACCGCGCCGCTCTTCACGGACGTAACAACGCCTTCCAGAATATTTCTCGTGGTAACCTTCATAGGTCATTCCTCCATCAAAAGTTATGAACTACTTAATCACACGGCAAGCCTTGTCAATGGCGAAGGAAAGCCCCCGTACGGCAAGCAGTCCGGGCGCCCCCTGTCTGCCGCCTGCAAATGGCATGTTTCCACGCTCTTCTTCTCCCATGTACCGGAACCGGAAAAGCGGCGATCATTCAACGGCGCTTGTACGGATGCTGCAAAGAGGGACTCTGAAAGGGCCGAAGAGGACCGATATCTTACGGTCCCAGAACCTCAATGACGCAGTCATCGGGCAGAGCACGCAACAGGCCTTCCATTCTTGTGGAAAAGCGCTCAAAAAAACTGATGATCCGGACACGTTCTCTGTCTGGCGTCATTTCCGAAAGATCGCCTCGGGGCAACCATGACGGAAGCCACGCCCCTTTTTCCAGCATTGCCAGATGCTGCCTGAAAAACGGACTGTCGCCCTCTTCTCTGAGCGTGACCATTTCGCTCTTCATATCGCGCAGTATGGCCTGTACGTCTTCTCTGCCGTAGCGGTTGCTTCCGTACCACTCAAAGCCGTTTTTCTCGTAGTCAGAATCACGCTCGTTGAGCGACGGGTCATACCATTTTTCAAAAAACGGGTACGCATAGCAGTCCAGCACTTCCTCATCCATGGAAAATGAAAAGGCGTCGGACACTCTTGCGCAGCTTCTCTGCTCCGACTCCGTGCCGTACACCAGAAAAAACGGTTCCTCCCCACAGACGCCATGGCACAGAAACGGCTGGTATACAGGCTGAGCCATGTCCCTGAATCTCAGATACGGCATCCGAAGCTCTTCCATGGAACTGGTAAGGGAAAGCCTGTATCCTCCGCCAGACATTGTGCTGACCATAAGTTCAATCCGGTCGGAAAAGCGGAAAACATACCGATACGTGATGCCTTTATGAGTTTCCGCATACTGTTCGCCCCCTGACAGGCCATACCTGGTGACGGATTCCTTCTTCTCTGCAATAAAAAAATCCTGAAGTTTCCTTCCTCTTATATATTGACCGAATAGCCTGTCGGCATCGAAATTCGGCGTATTCAGCCCCTCCATGCACTGCCGGGGAACGGCATTGACGCTGATCCTTGCGCTCAGGTCTCTGCCGGGATGAAACTCCAGCGACGTTCCGTCTTCAAAGTCGAGCACAAAGGGCTCGCACAGCCGGACGGTCCGGGGAATCATGAGATGCCGAAGATACTCCCGAATCGCTGCCTCACTGTGTGCTGTTCCGGCACTGACGGCATGCTCGTATTCATAGCTCTCCAACGCGGAACAGGTCATGTTGCATGCCGCGCCGATAACTCTGACCCCCGCCAGCCGATTTTCCGTATCTGCCAGCTTTCTGACGGTCCTCAGAATCTCTTCCGCCCCTCGGTACTCAGGAGCGGACCACTCGTACCAGTCAAAACGCCCGCAAAACGCATTGTTGCCAAATGCCAGCTTCATTGTCGTCCCTCCGCTGGCCAGAGCTGAGCTTCACAGCTTTTTCATGTCGGCCAGACTTTGCGCATATCAGAAAACATGACACAAAACAACGAAGGACGGCAAAAAGGAGAACAGAGGACGACTTATTGCCGCATCGGTCAGAAAAACAAAAAGGGCTTTGATGACGCCAATCGACAATCAAAGCCCTGGAAATATAACATGGCGGAAAGGGTGGGATTCGAACCCACGTACCGGCTCATCACCGATAACTCGATTTCGAGTCGAGCGCGTTACGGCCTCTTCGCTACCTTTCCACAAACGTGTGTTGTACACGAAGTGCCGCCCGCGGGCAAGACTTTTTTCCTGCGCCGCAATGACGGCTTTTCCGCCAGTCCGAGCGGCTCTCCAATCGTTCACGCTGCCGCAAGGAGGCCACGGACGAAGGAGCGGCAGAACGCTGCTTCCGTAAAAGGCCGCCCCCTTTTTCTTTACGCTTCTACGCTTCCGGCAAAAGAAAAGGCCCGTCGTTGGAAGACGGACCTTTTGCATGACGTTTTTCATTTCCACGGCACAATGCCTGGAGAACAAAAACGAGGCGCGTTTTCTGCATCAGAGAGGAAGGCCGCGTCTTTCGTCCATGTCGGCATGAAGCTGAGCAATGAGCGCATCCAGTCCGTCGAACCGCCGGTCCTGCCGGAGTCTGGCCAGAAACCTGACTTCAAGTTCTCTGCCGTAGATGTCGCCGGAAAAATCCATGATATGCGTCTCAAGCGTCAGCGTGGATCCGTCGAAGGTGGGATTCTTGCAAAAGCTCGTCACGGACATGTGCCACACGCCTGCACCCTCACCATCCAGAAGTCTGGCCGACGTGGCATACACGGCAGGAGCCGTCATAGCCTGCGTATGCGGCACGTCGAGATTGGCGGTGGGAATGCCCAGAAGAGGACCTCCCCGCCCTTCGCCGTGCACGACTTCTCCCTGCACGGAAAAAGGACGCCCGAGAAGAGCGTTGGCCTCGTCGAGCCTTCCCTCGGCCAGAGCCTTTCTGATGCGCGTAGAGCTGACGGGCGCGCCGTCCACGATTACGGCCTGCACCTGTGTAACGTTGGGAATGCACGTTTTCAGCACATCCAGACCGGCCTGATCCCGCCCCATGCGAAAGTCATAGCCAATGAAAAGCTCGCTTGCCGCAAGACCTTCCTCGAGCACGGAACGGCAGAATTCTCCAGCTCCCCTCGCGGCCAGTTCCTTTGTAAATGGAAGCAGAAGCACGGCGTCCACTCCGAGCGCTTTCATGTACTCAAGGCGCTGCGCCGTGGAGCAGAGCTCCTTGGGCGCGCGGGAGGACAGCACGGAAACAGGATGGGGGGCAAACGTGACGGCCACGGCAGGCACGTTTCTGGCTCTGGCGTTTTCCACGGTACGGCGCAAAAGCGCCTGATGGCCGAGATGCACGCCGTCGAAGTTTCCGACGGTAGCCGTGCAGGAAGTCCACGCTCCCTTCTTGCGGAGCGCTGCTGGTTGAGAATCTACGATCATGAGATTACTTTTTCGCCGTGTTCTTGAGCGCCATGTCCACGGCGTCTATGAAGTTTTCCATGGGAAGAGCCCCGCGCAGAACCATGTTGTTCACAAGGAAATACGGAGTGCCCACAAAACCGAGCGCATTGGCGTCGGCCGCATCACCGGCCATCATGGCATCGAGCTCCCTGGCCTTGCTCTTCACCGCGGCCTCAACGGCCTTGGCGTCGAATCCCACTTCCGCGGCAATGGCGCGCATGGCCGTCACCGCATCTTCTTCCACCTGCTTCTGGCGGTCGAAGGTGAGCGCGTACATCTTCCACGCCTTGGTCTTGTCGATCTGATAGGCGGCTATGAACCACTCGCCGGCAATGCGTCCCGCCTGCGTCTTGGGGACCTGCTTGAACACCAGCCTGATCTTGCCGGGATAGCGCTTCATCAGGTTGCCCACGGTGTAGGCGGCCTGATGGCAGTAGGTGCACAAAAAGTCGGAAAAGGCGATGATGGTCACGGGAGCGTTGTCGGGGCCTCCCACGGGCCGCCCTTCAAGCGCCACCGTCTTGGGCTCATTGATCTCTGTCTCCCACTGACGGAGCAGCACGGCACGCCGGCGCTTGTCCGAGCCCTGCTGCACGATGTCGAGCATCTCCTCACTGTGATCCTTCAACACATTAATAATGATCTCGGGATGTTGTTTCAACACAGCTTCCAACTGACCGGCAAGGTCCTGCGCAGGAGCCGCCTGTGCAGGACCGACGGCCATAATACCGCCGGAAAGCAGAAAGAGTGTCAGACATATATGACGAAGAAACGACATGATTCTCTCCTTTGGCGCGACTATAGCTTTTTCATTACAGGCTGACAAGCCGCACTGAAGTTAAGGCGCATCCCCGCAAACAGAGAATTTCCTGAATGTTCATATCTGTGTCGGGCCCTCATTGCGTCGCCGTGAATCCCCATCATGACAAAAGGTTGCAGTCAAGCGTCATGCACGACGTGCTCAGTTGTCCCTGCCTGAGAACGTTTTCTTTCAGGACACCGCGTCTGAAACGGCCTTGAGTCGTCCGTCAGCAGGTCACCATGCTCACGGCGAGCCCGCCCATGGAGGTTTCCTTGAACTTATGACTCATTTCCCTGCCGGTTTCGGCCATGGCGGCAATGACCGCGTCAAGGGATACGCGATGGGCTTCGGTGCTCGTTCCCGTGCTGATGAGCGCGGCGTTGAACGCCTTGACGGCGCCCATGGCATTGCGCTCAATGCAGGGAATCTGCACATAGCCGCCCACGGGATCGCAGGTGATGCCGAGGTGATGTTCCAGCGCGACTTCGGCGGCATTTTCCACATATGGAGACGGATTGCCCTGTGCATCGGTAAGCATGGCGGCGGCCATGGCCGAGGCAACACCTATTTCCCCCTGACAGCCTACTTCGGCTCCGGCAATGCTGGCGTTGTGCTTGGCGATGAAGCCCACGGCCGCAGCCGCAAGAAAACCTTCCCGAATGGCGCGGTCGCCTATGAACATGTCATGGCGCATGGCATACACAAGCGCGGGCATGACGCCGGCAGAGCCGCAGGTGGGAGCGGTGACGATGACGCCTCCCGAGGCGTTCTCCTCTGCGGCGGCAAAGGCATAGGCATTGAGTCCGGCAAGAAACTTGCCCGGAGAAGAGTGCAGGGCATGGGCACGCTCCTGCAGCATATGCGCCTTGCGTTCCACCTTGAGCGGACCGGCAAGATAACCGCTGCCGGCAAGCCCGTGCCGCACCGACTCTTCCATTCTGTCCAGGATGTTGTTCAGCTCCTCAAGAATGGCCGGACGCGAAGCGCCAGTAATGGCCATTTCATTGTCGAGCATGATCTCGTAGAGGTTGAGCCCCTCGCTGCGCACAATCTTGCGCAGCTCCTTCATGTTGCTGTAGGGATGCACGGGTTCTCCGAGCTCCGGAGCCTTCCAGCCGTCCCACTGCACGAAACCGCCGCCCACGGAATAATACACCTTGTCAAAGAGCACATTGCCCCCGGCATCGAGCAGTTCCGCCACAAGCGTGTTGCTGTAGGGGTAATCATGCACCACCGCGTCATGCACGATGTCGGCCAGAGAAACCAGCGCGCTGCCTACGCCGAGCTCCACCTTGTGATCCTTGAGCGGATCGCCGGAAAGCTGCGCCAGATACCCGGAAGGACAATCCTCGGGCTTCACCCCAAGAAGCCCTGCAAGCACGGCCGCATCCGTGCCGTGTCCCGCCCCCGTGGCGCTCAGAGAGCCGAAAAGACGCACCCTCATGCGGGAGGCGCGGGCAAGCAGTTCTCTGGGAAGCTCTGCACAGGTCTCGGAAAAAAGACGCCCCGCAGTCATGGGGCCTATGGTATGGGAACTCGACGGGCCCGGCCCGACCTTGAACAGAGAAAAAAGCGACGTGGTGATGGGCCGCATGACGTGGCTCCTCCTGAAGTATGAATATCGCGACGGTCCGTGCTCCGGGAACTCGAAATCCGTCACAGGAAAGGGCGGCCGGAGGCCGCCCCTGCAAAAACGCCGTCCCTTTCCGGGACATGACGCGGAAAGAACGCTACATCTGCGAGGATTCTTCCTTTTCCTCCGCCTCAGCTTCCAGATCCTCGGTATGCTTGAGGATTTCCTCGAGCTGAATGTCACCGCACAAAACGCCGACGATTTCGTCCTTGTCGTCCGTCACGGCCTGAGACACGGACAGAATGAGCGCGCCCGTGTACTGGGACTGATAGACGTCCGTAACGTGCAGCTCGCCGTCCTGCATGGGCATCTTGAACCAGACGCGGTCGGAATAGTCATAGCCGGGATCGGGCAGATGCCCGTATTTGTGGGCATTGGCCTCGTCCGTCACGACAGCCTGCAAAAGCTTGCCCTTCGCATCGGTAAGCGTGATGAACTGGATATATGGATAATGATCGGCAAAGCTCTGCATGGCGTCGCAGCGTTCCTGATCCGAACGGCTCGCGCGGCATGCCTCGGCAAGACGGGTCATGATGCCGGAAGCGAGGCGGCTTGCGATTCTCTTGAGCTTCTGCAGCTCCGACACGAAGAGCTCGGGCATGTAGTGCTTGACGAGCGCCAGCATTTCCTTGTTGGAGAAGGAGGTATTGCGGCCGGCCTCGTAAGCCTGCATGATGGCGTTGTATATCTGTCCCACGGCCGGATGCTTCTTGGTGACGTGGCGGCTTTCGTCAAGCTCGAGATGGCTGTTGATCCAGTAGGCGACGCCCGCGCGACCGGACTTGTCGGTAATGATGATGGGCACGGGCCGGTTGAGGATCTTGTTCGTGTCGAAGATGTTGTAGATTTCCTCGTTCTTTGCCAGTCCGTCCACGTGCACGCCGGCGCTCGTGGCGTTGAAGTCGCTGCCCACGAAGGGATAGTTCGGCGGAATGGTGTACTCAAGCTCCTTGACGAAGTAGTCGGCAATTTCGGAAATCACCGTGGTGTCGGCCACGTCGTCGTTGCCCGTAAGGGAAATGTATTCCATGACCAGCGCTTCCAGAGGAGTGTTGCCCGTACGCTCACCGAAGCCGAGCAGCGCGCCGTTGACCGCCGCGCACCCGTACAGCCAGGCGGTGACGCCGTTGACAAGCACCTTGTGAAAGTCGTTGTGACCGTGCCATTCCAGCCACTGTCCGGGCACGCCTGCCTCGTCGGTAAAGGCGCGCACAATGCCCTGCACCGAACGGGGAAGCGCCGCTCCGGCGTAGGGAACGCCGAAGCCCATGGTGTCGCAGAGACGTATCTTCACCGGCATGGAAGCCTTGCGGGCCAGTTCCATGAGGCGGGAAGCGAAAGGCAGACAGAAACCGTGAATATCCGCGCGGGTCACGTCCTCAAAATGGCAGCGCGGCACAATGCCCCATTCAAGGGCACGTTCCACGATGCGCAGGTAGTCGTCCATGGCCTGCTTACGGGTCTTTCCCAATTTAAGGTATATATGATAGTCGGACACGCTGGTGAGCATGCCTACTTCGTCGAACTCCATGTCCCTGGCAATGCGAAGGTCGTTTTCGTTGGCTCGTATCCAGCCGGTGACCCGGGGGAAACGATAGCCGCGCGCCCGGCAGGTGTCTATGGCCTTGCGGTCCTTGGCGGAGTACATGAAAAATTCCGACGCCTGAATAAGACCGCTCTTGCCGCCGAGCTTGTGCAGCAGATCAAAAATATGGGCTATCTGCTTCACGGTGTAGGGCGGGCGAGCCTGCTGGCCGTCGCGGAACGTGGTGTCGGTGATGAAGCACGGATCGGCGGGACGCGGAGCGATGATGGTGCCGTCAAATCCTATTCGCCCTATTTTCGTGTAGGGGAAAAGTTCGCGGTAGAGCTGCGGCTCGGCCCTGTCTTCCAGATGAAGGCTGCGCTCAGAACTTTTCTTGAAAAGAATCATTGTACCTCCGATATCCCTCAGGATCAGACTGCTTTTTTGCGTGAATGGGGCATTGTATCTATTAAGAAAAGAAAAATAAAGCATTATACCGGCTTTAAATTTTCCGTCCCGGTTTCGTCCGGAACGCTCTTTTCATAAAAAATTAATGGAGACGTTTTCCTGGATTGTTCTTTTTTTCTCTTGAATTTTTTCTGCCCCCACTCTTTCCGAGAGAAGCGACATAAAAAATATCATTTTGTATTTCAACATGATACAAAAAGCACAATTCAAAGCACTTTCATAACTGCCCTCCGCTCGTTCCCATTTGGAACCACCAGCAGGAAGGAGAATTGTCGCCAAGAAGGGTATTTAATATCTAATATGTTGTATATATTTATTTTTCCTATTTTTCATCCGCCACACTCCGCCGGACGGCTTGTGAACAGAGACGGAGCTATTGTGCTCAAGTTCAAAATAGGGTAGGTACGGTGTAGACACTGTAAGGCCGGGACTGTACTGTGCCCTCGCACATCCGGCCAAGGTTTGGTGTATCAGGGGTCGCTCTGTCTGAACGGAAGCTTTTTCCGGCTCATTGGTTGGCAAAGCGACAGACCCATAATCAACCATGTGGAGGTAAGGCAATGGCGAAACATGCAACCCCCCTGTTGGACCAGCTCGAATCCGGGCCCTGGCCCAGCTTTGTATCTGATATCAAGCAGCTTGCCGAAAGCAGAGCCAAAAACGCTCAGGGCTTGGATTATCAGATTCCCAGCGATTCCCCCGAGGACCTGCTGGGTGTCATGGAACTTTCCTATGAAGACAAGGAAACGCACTGGAAGCACGGCGGCATCGTGGGCGTGTTCGGTTACGGCGGCGGCGTTATCGGCCGTTACTGCGACCAGCCCGAAAAGTTCCCCGGCGTGGCCCATTTCCATACCGTCCGCGTGGCTCAGCCTTCCGGTAAGTTCTACAGCACCGAATACCTGCGCGGCATCTGCGACATCTGGGACCTGCGCGGCTCCGGTCTGACCAACCTGCACGGCTCCACCGGCGACATGGTGCTCATCGGCACCCAGACTCCTCAGCTCGAAGAAATCTTCTACGAACTGACCCACAAGATGGACGTCGACCTCGGCGGTTCCGGCTCCAACCTGCGTACCCCCGCTGCCTGCATGGGCATGTCCCGCTGCGAATACGCCTGCTACAACACCCAGCTCGCCTGCTACCAGCTCACCCAGGACTACCAGGACGAACTGCATCGCCCCGCCTTCCCCTATAAGTTCAAGTTCAAGTTCGACGGCTGCCCGAACGGCTGCGTGGCCGCTATGGCCCGTTCCGACTTCGCAGTGGTCGGTACCTGGAAGGACGACATCAAAATCGACCAGGAAGCCGTGAAGGCTTATGTGGCCGGTGAATTCGCTCCCAACGCCGGCGCTCACTCCGGCCGCGACTGGGGCAAGTTCGACCTGCAGAAGGAAGTCATCGACCTCTGCCCGACCCACTGCATGAGCTGGGACGGCAGCAAGCTGTCCATCGACACCTCCAACTGCGTGCGCTGCATGCACTGCATCAACACCATGCCCCGCGCCCTGCATGTCGGTGACGACCGCGGCGCCTCCATCCTGGTCGGCGCCAAGGCCCCCATCCTCGACGGCGCTCAGATGGGCTCCCTGCTCGTTCCCTTCATTCCTGCGGAAGAACCCTTCGACGAAATCAAGTCCGTCATCGAAAAGATTTGGGACTGGTGGATGGAAGAAGGCAAGAACCGCGAACGTGTTGGCGAAACCATCAAGCGTCTCTCCTTCCAGAAGCTGCTTGAAGTGACCGAAATTCCGGCCATTCCTCAGCACGTCATCGAGCCCCGCACGAACCCCTACATTCTCTTCAAGGAAGAGGACGTGCCCGGCGGCTGGACCCGTGACATCGCTGCTTACCGTCAGCGTCACCTGCGCTAATCAGAGAGGAGAGCAAAAATGGCTTTTATTTCTTCCGGTTACAATCCTGCAAAACCCATGGAAGGTCGTATCTCCGATATCGGACCCCGCAAGTACGACTCCTTCTTCCCTGAGGTCATTGCCAAGAACTTCGGCAAGTGGCTGTACCACGAAATTCTGGAACCCGGCGTGCTCATGCACGTGGCCGAAAGCGGTGACAAGGTGTACACCGTCCGTTGCGGCGGCGCCCGTACCATGACCACCGTGCACATCCGCGAAATCTGCGAAATCGCCGACAAGTACTGCGACGGCCATGTCCGCTTCACCACTCGTAACAACATCGAGTTCATGGTGACCGACCCCAAGGTGCTTGAAGACCTCAAGGCCGACCTTGCTTCCCGCAAGTTCGCCGGCGGCTCCTACAAGTTCCCCATCGGCGGCACCGGTGCCGGCGTGACCAACATCGTGCACACCCAGGGCTGGCTGCACTGCCACACCCCCGCCACCGACGCCTCCGGCCCGGTTAAGGCCCTGATGGACACCGTGTTCTCCGACTTCCAGAACCATCGTCTGCCCGCCCCCGTGCGCATCTCCCTGGCCTGCTGCCTCAACATGTGCGGCGCCGTGCACGTGTCCGACATCGGCGTTGTGGGTATCCACAGAAAGCCCCCGATGATTGACCAGGAATGGGTTGACCAGCTCTGCGAAATTCCTCTGGCCGTCGCCGCCTGCCCCGTGGCCGCCGTGCGTCCCGCCAAGGAAGAACTCGACGGCAAGAAAATCAACACCGTGGCCATCAAGCAGGAACGCTGCATGTACTGCGGTAACTGCTACACCATGTGCCCCGCCCTTCCCATCTCCGACGGCGAAGGCGACGGCGTGCTCATCATGGTCGGCGGCAAGATTTCCAACCGTATCAGCCGTCCCAAGTTCTCCAAGGTTGTCGTGTCCTACATCGAAAACGAACCGCCCCGCTGGCCCACGCTGTGCGCCACTGTGAAGCGCATTCTCGATGTGTACGCTGAAAACGCCAACAAGTACGAACGTCTGGGCGACTGGGCCGAACGCATCGGTTGGGAAAAGTTCTTCGAACTCACCGATCTGGAATTCACCCCCCAGCTCATCGACGACTTCCGCGAACAGGCCTACTTCAGCTGGCGTCAGTCCACCCAGTTCAAGTTCTCTGAACTGGCCGCCGAAGCCTACAAGGGCGCCGAAGCCCACGCTGAAGCCACTTCCGCCGGCGTGACTGAAGAAGACAAGACTCTGGTGTACAACTGGCTGGTCGAAAAGACCAGCAAGCCCGGCGCCAAGACCAAGTTCTACTTCAACCAGTTCCTCGAACTGTTCCCCGGCGCCAGCCCCCGCAAGGTCAAGAACGTCCTCACCGCTCTGGTGGACGACGAAAAGGTGGC
>NZ_CALUWV010000062.1 GCF_944324575.1 uncultured Mailhella sp.
ATAAACTCAGCTCTGCACAACATGGATCCTGCCGACATGGCAACAGTTTCTCTCTGCTCCATACGGCTCTCTTCCCTGCACTCGCTAACAGGGCAGCTGCAAGATGCCATCTGCATATCTGCATCTGTACCTGTAAACGGACGGTTGCCGTACGGAGTGCGCAGATGCTCTCCTCGTGTATGAGTGAATGTTGATGTCTGATGCAACTCAGCTGTCTTTGTTCTACTCTTGTCTGCTGTATCAGTAGAACTTCCTGGACGATTTTTGACTTCAACTCTCCAACCGACTCGGATATCATCCGGCTACCTTTTTCTTTCAAGAATTCATCGAAGACTGATAATTCATCTTCTCGGTATAGCAAGCACTATATCGAGATATGATTATGGCAGCATTTGCTTATTATATATCAATTCTATTCTCATAATATTGGTAATATTTCTCTATGCTTCATAGAAAATCTATCTTCGACATTTTTGTGCAAGTGCTATATGCTATTTACAGTTCATTCTTATATGCACTATTTTCTTTGTACTTCACTTTATGACATTTTTTGATTTTTCTAAGGTACATCTGTCAGCTCTCTCTTTCTTAGTAAATAAAAATTCCTGTTTAGACTATGTTTATGCTATAAATTTTTGATCCAGGTCTGACTGAGTCTTGCTTTTAACCAGAAAAAAGGCGGACTCCCTTCATGGAAATCCGCCTTTTCTCCATCATTTACATATACAGAACTACAGAAGACCTTTCTTCTTCAAAGCTTCATACCAGATCGGGTTATGGTGCTCGATGTGCTTTTCCGGCACAAATCCCGTAAACATGGAGCGCAGAGCCGGTCCTTCTCCCGGAGCCAGCGCGGCCATGTAGATATGAACAGGCAGAAGGATAGCCATGACACCCGCGCAGCAGAAGTGAATGAATATGCACCACTGCAGCACATTTTCCGACACGGCGTATTCCACATTGCCAGAGAAGAAGCCCATGACGACGCCCGTCACGGCAAGGCCGATGCTCGCGATCACCGCCACCACAGCCACCATGCGCTGTCCGGCATTGTAGAACCCCTGGGGCGGAAGCGTGGGATCCACGCCCAGCTTTCTGGTCATTTTCGGACCGAGTACGAGCCATAAGCCTTTCTTCATGCACCACTCAAGATCACTCTTGACATAGAACGTCGTCACTTCGCGCAGAAAAGGAATCACTTCTCTGCGCGAGAACAGCAGCACATACAGGGCATAGACAATGACCCACACGGAACCGACGACAAGATGCGCCACCAGAAGACCTCGACCGCCAAAAACGCCATGCCAGAGGTCAATCCACCACTGACCGACGGGCTGCATCTCGCCGACAAGCAGGGCAAAACCGGAAAAAAGAAGAAAAATCCAGCAGATGGCATTAAACCAGTGCATGAATATGGCAGAACGGGAATGTCGACGGATCATGCATTGTCCTCCTTATCATGCGTTTCGGCAGAGGAAGCAGCCTTCGTTTCCGCCGCAATTTCCTCATCCTCCTTTTCCGAAGACTTGACGAGCTGACGCACGAACGTGCCAGTAAGCGCCGCCAGTACCAGACCGCCCACCCACGTGACGCCCTTGGACAGAGGACGTATGGCTTCCACAGGATAGCTCGTAGTGCTGGCGGCAGGAAGTTCGGAAGGCGTGGTGACGTCGAGATACGTCAGCGTGGGCTTTGCGCCGCTGCCGAGCGGCACGATATGCACCGCCTTACGGGCGGCGAGCACCTTGGAAACTTCGGAAGAGGGATCATCGGCATCGCCGAAGATGCGACAGTGCATGGGACACACGGCCACACAGGCCGGAGTCTGTCCGGGGGTACTGCCGTGGCAGTAGTCGCACTTGTCGGCCGTGCCGGTGACAGGATGGCGGAACCTCGCATGATAGGGGCAGGCCTTGATGCAGCTGCCGCAGCCGATGCAGCGCGAGCGGTCTATTTCCACGGTGCCGTCCTTGGACTTCCAGGTGGCTCCCGTAGGACAGGCGCGCACACAGGAAGGATCGTCGCAGTGCATGCAGGCTCCAGGCTGAAACTTGAAGCCGCAGGGTGAATTTTTGCTGTCCGTTTCATGCACCCAGTTGCGGTAAAAACCATAGGGCACCTGGTTGCGCTGCTGACAGGCTATGATGCAGGCCTTGCAGTCCATGCATTTTTCAGAATCAATGACCATGACGTATCGAGCCATGACTCACCTCTTATATTTTTCTCAGACGGCATCCCGTGCAGTTATGCTGTGCGGAGATGCGGTCCCAGTAATTCGGGAGTATGTCGCAGATGGATTCGCTCTGGTTTTCCTTCAGCGGCGTGGTCCGGCAGCAGTTGGCGGGCGTAAACACGGCTCCGGGAAGCACGTTTTCCGTAATGTCGACCCAACCTTCAATGCCGCCCATGGTAGTTTCCAGCATGACGCGGTCCCCCTGCTTCAGACCGAGCTCCGCAGCCGTTGCGGGATTGACCTGCACGAAGCGACCGTTCGAGAACTGCGCCATGGATCTGGCGAAGTTGGTGAGCGTCTGCTGCCAGTGCCAGAGCTGCTTGCCCTGAGTAAGAATAAGAGGAAAGTCCTTCTTTCCGTCCTTCCCGGCAGGATGTCCTTTAGGATAGTCCCATCGGTCGATGCCGCCGAATACTCTGTCCATCACAACCATCTTGCCGGTAGGCGTAAGCAGCTTGCCTTCCGTAAACACGGTACCCTTGCGCTCTTCCTCCCCTTCGGCATAGAGAGGCCATGTCACGGTGGAGGATTTACGCATGCGCTCCATGGTGATGCCCTTCCAGGAAGGTACTTCCGCCTGAAGCATGCGGCAGATTTCCTCAGGATCCTTGAAGTTGGGATACCGTTCAGGGTCAAGCTTGAGGCCTATGTCGCGGTAGAACTGCCAGGCGGGAACGCAGGAACCGGGCGCCTGTACGATCTTTTCGCGCCAGGCCACCTGATTTTCGTTGCCGTAGCCGCATCCCTGGCTTTCAGGACCGAAGGTGGCGGGGATGAACAGTGTGGAAACTTCGGACTCTTCATCCAGGAAGAATCCCATATGCACGACAAAAGGCACATTCTGAATGGCCTTACGCACGCCAAGGGCGTCGGGATTGCGACGATAGCTGGAGTTGAGGAAGAGAATGTCGAGATTCTTCTTGCTCATGGCCATGCGCAGACGGCGGAAGTTCATCTTCGGCGTATTGTTCTCACCGAAATAATGCTCCACAAGCTCTTCACCGCCGCCGGGCTTGCCGCTCTGGAAGGTGAGCATGCCCTTGCCTTCACCGATGAGATTATCCCGAAGAGCCTGAAGAAGAATGATGCTTCGTGCCGTGATGATGCCGTTGGTCTGACGGGAAAGCGAGCCGCCGAGCCAGATGATGGTTTTTCTGCTCGCAGCGAGCGCATCGTAAAAGGACGTGATCTCTTCTCTTGAGAGCTTCGTTATGGACTGCACATAATCCAGCGTGAATTTTTCCGTCTGGGGCGCAAGCTCTTCAAAGTCCTCAATCTGAAAACGGGCCCTTTCTTCGTCATAGGCGCCCTTCTCAAGAATATAGCGGATGGCGCCCAGCGCAAGAACGCCGTCTGTACCCGGCTGGGGACGAAGCTGCCTGTCGCACCAGATACTGGTGCGGGTTCTGCGCGGGTCAACATAAATGAGCTTTGTGCCGCTGTCATGGGCTGCCTTGAGCCAGCGCGTATAGGGAGGATACAGATCATTGACGTTGGCCCCCCACAGCACGAGGGTTTCAGCCTTGGGCAGATCGTCCACCTGGGTGGAGCCGCTGTTCACGCCAAGCATGAGACCGAGCATATTGGAGGCCGTGGATACGCAGGTTTCTCCCGGAGGCATGGCCTGAACGCTGCCCACCGTGCGAAGCGTCATGAGCGCGGCAATTTCCGATTCCAGGCAGTCCCACAGCGGCATGGTAAGAGCCACGCGGTTGCCGGCCTTAGCGCCGTATTTGTCGCGAACAGCCTTCATGCGTTCCACGACCATGTCGACGGCTTCCTGATATGTAATTCTGCGCCAGCTGCCGTCCGGCTCATGATACATGGGCTCGGTAATGCGGAAGGGACTGTTCATGAGTTCAAGGATGGACATTCCCTTGGGACACATGGCTCCGCCTGTCCAGTGATTGTCCTTGTCGCCGGTAACGCTGAGAATTTTTCCGTCCTGAACGCGTGCCTTGTAGGTGCAGCGAACCTGACAGAAAGGACAATAGCCCTTTACTTCCGTTATGGCTCCACCTTTCGGAGAAACGTAGCCGATGGCACGAGCCTTGTCGGGACTGGCTATGGCAGCCCCGCCAGCGAGCAGGGCCGCGCTCAGCTTAAGAAAATTTCTTCGTGAATAACCTTCGGGCATGATAAACCTGCCTGTTGAACATGTTGCGCAGAAACACTCTGCCAAAGCCGCGAACCCGGATTTTTCCAGGCAAGGAACAAAAGTCCGAAAAATACAGGGAGCCTTTGCTCCATGGGCATGGAGCCGGACCGCTTTCGGGAATCAACCACGCATGACGCACGCCCCGGCCGCCTGAGTCCGACGTTTTTCCGACCAGAAATCCGCCTGAAAGATTCGTTCGGAAAACAAACCCCCGTTCCGAGCCGTGCCGCTCTTCTCCCATCAGGCACCAAGAGAACGAAGCCAGGTTCGATCAGGAAAGAAAAGCCAGACAGAAAGTCTGGCTCTTCTGCTGAAGCATGCATGCTCAGCGCATGGGAATGCACGCCTCAGCCGAGCAGAGAAAAAAGGCACGGGAACCGCAGAATTCCCGTGCCAAACCGATGCTATTTGAACACGTCCTTGCCGCGCAGATGTTCATCATACATCTTGCCGTACCAGCGGCTGATGAAGTGAACAGTGGAGCGGCAGGCCTTGCCCACGACAAGGTCAATGTTCTTGCCCTCGGCACGAGTAGCGAGGTTGTCAGTCTTGGCCTTAGCGGTCTCGACATGCCAAGCCTTCACAGTCTTGCCGTCAAATTCATCGATAACGATCTTGAACTGGTTGTCAGGACCAACAAACACGTTGTTGGCTCCGCCGTCGAGTATGATCGGTTCCTTGTTGGCGATCATGACTTCGTGCGGATAGGTGCAGGTAGCTCAGGTCTCGGGACGTGCCAGGAACCGCGGGTCAGTAGGCCAGTCGGAACCATTCTGCACGTCGATGACGTCGGAGTACGCAACCAGGTCAACCTTACCGTCCTTGAACGGGTTGCCGGGGCGGATGTTCAGATGGACAAGCGTCTTGCCGTCCTTGGAGACGACATAGCACTTGTCGCGCTCAACCATGGACTGCATGAGCCACTTGGCATTCTTGGAGTCAATGTAGAGCTTCTTGGTGGTGACGTTGCCGGCCTTGTCAGTGATGGAGACATCCACACTGTCCTTGCCGATGTTCTTCACCGCCACGCTGGCGTCGCCGACCTTGAAGGTGGCGTTGTTGCCGTAAGTGCCGATGACAGGCTTGGAAGGCGACATATAAATGTCGGTGCAGCTGTCGGTAGCGAGCTCGCGGACATGAACATTGTCGTTTTCATCAATCTTGTCCACGACCACATAGGTGCGGCCCACGCTGGAAACGTTGCTGCCGTAGTCGAAGCGGGACAGATTGTTCTGTTCGTCAGGCACGGTGTGGCCCACGGGCTGCTTGGAACCATGCACCAGAGAACCGTCGGCGGCATCATTGGTGATGCTGGTGCCGACCTTCACGGGGAAGCTGGATCCATAGTAGTTGCCGGTAGTCTTCACAACCTTGAAAACGGCTTCCTTGCCATCGGCCAGACCGTAGGTCTCCCAGCCTTCCACAGAGGAAAGCTCCCAGCCGCGGGACTTGTCCGCATTGCTGGTGATGACGTCGCCCTTCTTCATGACGACGTCGCGGATCACGTCGCGGACATAGCGGTCCACGATGACGCGATAAGTCTTGCCGGCCATGGTGATGGGTTCATTGTCGAAAGGATACCAGTTGCTCGAACGGGCAGTGGTATACAGACCTTCGGAAGGAATGATGATCTTTCCGTCTTTGATGTAGCTCTGACGAATGACAATGCCGTCGTTGATGGTACGTTCAAGGCCGAGCAGGGTCTTCTCGTGACGGTTGTTCACAAGACCGATCAGCTTGGCCACAACGGCGGCGTTGTTGGCAGGAGATTTCATGGCAGCACTGCCTTCGACAGGCGCCACTCCGGCCAGAGCTACTCCGTTCAGGCTGGCGGCAAGCAGCAGAGCAAGAGACAGCTTGCCGAGGCCTTTGAGAGCACTCATGTTCATAGGAACTCCTTGGATGATTAATTCCGGTCCGTCAGCACGAAAGCCGAAGCGTTCTGCGCCGCTCCGGCCCATGATGTCGGAATATTGAGATTTCACAATGAAATCCCGGAATTATAGAAGCAACGTTACGTGACTGGACACGCGGATGATCAGCAGTTGCAGTCGAAGCTGGCAACGCCTTCAATTTCAAAATGCTCGTTGATCTGCTTGATCTTGGTATCGGTGATGCCTTCCACGTCCTTCAGCTCGTCGTAGCTGGCGAAATCGCCCACATTTTCACGATATTCCACAATCTTTCTGGCAAGGTCGGGACCGATGTTGGGATCAGCGGCAAGTTCTTCCTCGGTAGCACTGTTCAGATTGGCCTTTTCAGCCGCGAAGGCAGTACCGGTGAAGCACAGGGCAGCAACAGCGAAGCATGCAAGAATACGCTTGATATCCATGACAGTTTCTCCTGAAAATAAGGGTGGAAAACGTTCTCCCGCTCTAATACGCACTTGAACTTCTCATGTCAAGCGCCTCAGGCGGGCATTAAAATTTCGCCCTCTTTTTATATATCATTTCTCTCATTTTGTGAATGGTTTAACAAGAAAGTCCGCGCAAAAAAAATTTTTTCCCTCCGACTCAGCGAGTTCCCTGTCCGGCACTTTCAAAGGTAAAATCTTCCGGACGAATCCGGATCCAGACGACTCTTCCCTTTTGCAGCTTCATGCCCTGCACGTCCTCAAGAGACAGTATGGCACAAAAATCCAGAACGTCGTCCTTCAGTCGGATCATTATTCTGGCCTCTCCATCGCGTGCCAAAACGTCCGTTACCGTTCCGGCAAAACAATTGTCAGATGCCGGCTTTTCCGACAGCACGCCGACCTGAAGAGAGCGGACGAACACTTCGGCCGTCCGCTTTTCGACCAGTTCAAGACGAGTGAACGTACGAGTGGAACAGCGCACCAAAAACGTCATGCCGCCTGTCGTTCGGATCTCCAGAAGGCAGGAAAACGAGCCTTTATGCACAAGGGTCAGAACTCCCGACACGACATTGTGGCGTCCTGTCCGGCTGACATACTCCCACCGGCGAAAAGCCTTTCGCAGCCTGGCCTCATCCTCCGGCTTCGGCATTCCCCCCTCTCCTCTGCCGAGGAAAAATTCCACCACGGCCAGCGGCACGCCCTGACGCAGAAGCTCCTGTTCGCGAAAGTCGCGAAGATCCGTAGGGCTTACACCGGCAAGTCCCGCCTCGCGGGCCCGAGAGGCAAAGACACGTCTGACATAGGCAGGATCCAGACGGCAAAGTCCGCCTCGGGCCCTGACATTGCAGGGCGCATCGCGCAGTTCCGCAAGACGCTTGAGTGCAGCATCCGGAAGGGGAAGCACCCGCGCCCATTTGCCCCGCACATACAGCACGCCCTTTTCCACGTCCATGTCGGCCATGTCGTCCAGAGCAAGAGCCTCTCCCAGCCGCAGGGCTGCGAAACGTATCAGCAGACACACCATGAGCACCCGTGAACGCGAACACTGCTGCGCCGGCGAAACCGCGCACTCATACCAGTGATAAAAAGCCTGGAGAAAAGCCCGAAGGCTCGTTTCTTCCATATCCTGAGATTCCTGCAAGCTGCGATCATCCATGTTTACAGATCCTGTTTTTCGGCGAAGCCTAGCAGAAGCAATCTCGATTTTCCAGAAAAAAGGACTTCATTGGCGACGGCGAGGAATGTGTTATTTTGAAAACCCTGCCGCTTGCGCACAAAGCGTGCGGAAAGCGGAACATGGCTTGTCGTCCTGAGGCATACTCATTATATCAGAATGAGCCGTCTGCGGGACGCACCCGTCGGAACATTTCCCGCCACCCCCAACAACATCGGATGAATCATGAATATAGGCAATCATACCTTCATCGAATTCAAGGCCATGGCCGAACGCTTCCATGGTTACGCCGCTCCCGGACTTCTGCTCGGCGGCTACATGGTGGCGCTTGCCCAGCGTCATCTGCCGGAGGGCACGCTGTTCGAAGCCATATCCGAAACCCGCAAGTGCCTGCCCGATGCCGTGCAGCTTCTTTCCCTGTGCAGCATGGGCAACAACTGGGTGAAAGTGCGGGATATCGGCCGCTATGCCGTGACTCTGTACGACAAATATACCGGAAGAGGCGTTCGCGTGAGCGTGGATGTCGAAAAGCTCAAAGCCTTTCCGGAATACTATTCCTGGCTCATGAAGAAAAAGCCCAAGAAGGAACAGGACGAAGCGGAACTTCTCCGTGAAATCGAGGAGGCAGGCGACAGCATCTGCCGAGTTCAGGAGGTGACCGTTCACGGCAATCTTCTTGGACATGCTCCGAGCGGCGCGGTAGCCGTCTGCCCCGTATGCGGAGAAGGCTATCCTTTAAAGGATGGACCAATATGCCGGGCCTGTCAGGGCGAACGCTATTATATAAACCACAACACCGCGCCCCGCCCCATGGCCGCCTCTTCCGCTCCCGGCATCCGCATCGTGTCCGCCGAGGACGCCGTGGGCAAAGTGCTCGCGCATGACATGACGCGCATCGTGCCCGGAGAATTCAAGGGGTCCGCCTTTACCGCAGGTCAGACGGTAAGTCCTGGAGATCTCTGCCGTCTCCAGCAGATAGGCAGATTCGACGTGGCGGTATTTGACGAAGAATCCCCCGCCGCTGCCGACCCCGAGGCTCCCGCTCACGAAAACGAGGCTGCGGAGAGCTTTGCCCGTCGTATGGCCGGGCCCGGCGTTCGCTACGCCCTTCCTCCCCGGGAAGGAAAAATCGACTTCGTGGCTGACTGCTCCGGTCTGCTCTCCGTGGACGTGAAGAAACTTGAGCGCTTCAACCTCGTGCCCGACGTCATGTGCGCATCCCGACAGGATGCCACGCTCGTTCAGGAAGGCAAAAAAATAGCCGGAACCCGCGCCATTCCTCTTTTTCTGGATCGCGCACGCCTCGGACAGGCCCTTGCCGTGCTCGGCGATGAACCGCTTTTCACTGTCACTCCGCTGCGCCGCGCCCGCATGGGCGTGCTCGTTACAGGTACGGAGGTGTTCAATGGGCTTATCGAAGACAAGTTCATTCCCGTCATGCAGGAAAAGGCAAAGCAGTACGGCTGCGACGTCATCCGCACCGCCATCGTACCGGATGACAGGCAGAAAATTGCGGCCGAAGTGCAGACCATGAAGGAGGCGGGCATAGACCTTCTGGTTACCACGGGCGGCATGTCCGTGGATCCGGGAGACGTGACGAGACCCGCTCTGCTCGATGCCGGCCTGACGGATATGCTCTACGGCATGCCGGTACTGCCCGGCGCCATGGCCATGGTGGGCCGCATGGAAACGCCCTCCGGAGACATTCAGGTCATGGGTGTGCCCGCCTGCGCGCTTTTCTTCAAGAACACCGTGTTCGATCTGCTGCTTCCGCGCCTTCTGGCCGGTCGCCTCATCACGCGAGGAGAGCTGGCCCGTCTCGGCGAAGGCGGATACTGCACTGCCTGCCCCGTATGCACCTACCCCAAATGCGGATTCGGGAAATAGCATGACCGGTCTCGTTCTGGCCGGAGGCCTGTCCTCCCGTTTCGGAAACGACAAGTCCCGCGCCGTCGTCCATGGCGGCGCGGGCGACATGGTGGATTTCAGTCTTGAGATGCTCTGCCGGGTAAAGGACGTACAGGGACTTGCCATCTCCTGCCGTCCCGATCAGACAAAACACCTGAGTGAAAAAGGTGTTCTGCTCATTCCCGACGAAGACTCGGGCCGCCCCACGCCTCTGCGCGGACTGGTGGCCGCACTGCGCCGCGTGAAAACCGCCGTGCTGGCCGTTCCCTGTGACCTTCCCCTCATGACGCCGGACATTCTCAACCTGCTGGTTCAGGCCAGAATGAACCGCATGGCGACCGAACTTCGAAAAAAATCCCTTCTGCGTACGACCTTCATCGACCAGGAAGGTTTCATCGAGTCACTCATCGGCATCTATGAGCCTGAGAGTCTGCCATTTCTGGAAGACGCCCTTGCACAGAAACGCTGGGGCATCTGGTCCGCCGTTCCCGCCGAGGGGAACTGTCTCGTTCCCCGTCCCGACTCCCCTGCCTTTCTCAACATGAACACCCCGGAAGATTTTGCCCAAGCCGTCAACATATTGAAACATTCTACCGGAGAACACGTACACTGACGAGAACGTGCCGTCCTTCGGGACAACGATGAGTTCCGGGACGGCCACTGACGCAGCCCTGCATCGTTTTTTTATCGCAGTTTCCGATTCTTCCGTTCACGCCATGAAAAATCCCCGGAATGCCGCAGCTTCCCGGGGATTTTTATGATATGCAGTATCAGGCCAGAATGAGCCGCTTGCCGTCTTCCCGCTCGGGCGTTACCCGCCCCACGCAGAACGCCGGCTCACCGAGGGCTTTCAGTCTTTCGCAGGCTTCCTGCCCGCGCTCGGCCGGAACAGCCAGCAGAAGTCCGCCGGACGTCTGTGCGTCGAAGGCCAGTGTGGCGCGCAGCTCGTCCGCATTGTCCGACACCAGCGTACGGCAGGCACAATAGTCTCTGTTGCGGTACGTCCCCGCAGGAATAAGCCCGCAGGAAGCAAAATCTTCCACCTGATCCATGAAGGGAAGCGCCGACGTATCAAGCTCCACGCATACGTGAGAGCCTCCCGCCATTTCGAGTGCGTGCCCGCCTATGCCGAATCCGGTAACATCCGTGGCCGCCTTGAGCCCCATGTCTCGCAAAACCGAAGCAGCATGGGCATTGAGTCTTGTCGTCCAGCGGTACATTTCGCTCTCCGCCTCGTCGCTTCCCGGCCACTTGGCCTTGACGGCCGTGGCAAGCACTCCCGTGCCGAGCGGCTTGGTGAGAATGAGCACGTCACCGGCCTGAAGTCCGTCATTGCGCGCCGCCCGTTCGGGATCAATCACTCCGGTGACGGACAGGCCGAACTTGATCCACTCATCGTCAAGCGTATGCCCTCCGGCCAGCACAGCTCCGGCCTCGGCCACCTTTTCCATGGCTCCCGACAGAATGTCGGCCAGCACGGAAAGCGGAGTATCCGACTCGGACGAAGGCGAGGGAAAGGCCGCAATGTTCATGACCGACCACGGCCAGCCGCCCATGGCGTACACGTCGGAAAGCGCGTTGGCCGCCGCTGTCTGACCGAAAAGCCTCGCATCGTTGCCGAGGGGACCGAGAATGTCCACGGTCTGCACCAGCGCCAGTCCCGCAGGGGGCGCCTTGACCAGCACGGCGTCCTCATTGTTGGAAAACCCGTGCAGAATGCGTCCCTCCCTGTCGGGCGGCGGCGTAATGTCGGATAAAATCTGCTCCAGCAACTCGGGAGCCGTCTTCGCCGCTCAGCCGGCGCCTCTGGTCTTGTCCATCAGGCAGAATGTCGCCATACGTTCTCCGTGCAAGAGGCACAGGTTTAATGTCGTTCCAGGGCTTCGGCCACGCCGTCCGCCACGAAAGGCATGAAGGAGGCAATGGACGAGGCCGGATTCGGACAGACAAGCCGCCCCACCAGCCGGGCGCTCTGCGCGGCCAGCACACAGGCTTCCCGGAACGGCCTGCCCGAAGCGGCAAAGGCCGTAAGGAGTCCGGTAACAAGATCGCCCGTCCCTCCTATGGGTTCCATGAAGGGAATGCATGGCTCGGTTATCCGTCCTGCTTCCCGCCCCTCTTCCATGATAATGTCGGCGGCCCCTTTGACAAGCAGAGTCCTTGCGCTGTCACCGTGTTCCCAGGCTCGTGCCGCCAGTTCATCCGCCCTGTTTTCCTCCGACAGAAGAAATCCGCGGGTATAAAACGGATGCGGAGCCTTTTCATCAGCCAGAAAGGCAAGCTCTCCGGCATCCGGCGTGAACACGTCGTATTTCGCGGC
>NZ_CALUWV010000063.1 GCF_944324575.1 uncultured Mailhella sp.
AAAACGCAGACGGAACCACCTTCAGCAATGATGGACCGAACGACACAGAAAAAGGAAAGCGGTTCTGCGATGCCACGAGAAGAGAAGAGCAGGGAGACTCCAAAAACGGAGCAGCCAAGCAAGACTTCCGCTCTTTCCCTGAAGACGGTCGACACGCCGGCAGCTCCGAAGGCCGCGCCGATGAGCCCGGAAACACTGGCCCCGAAAGCCGCTCAGACGGGTTCAGACGCTCAGATGCCGAAAGCAGCTCCCCCTTCAGCAAAAACGCAGACCGAACCACCTTCGGCAATGATGGACCGAACGACACAGAAAAAGGAAAGCGGTTCTGCGATGCCACGCGAAAAGAAGAGCAGGGAGAATCCACAAGCGGAGCACCCCGGCAGGACTTCCGCTGTCCCCCTGAAGACGGTCGACAGGCCGGCAGCTCCGAAGGCCTCGCCGATGAATCCGGAAACACGGACCCCGAAAGCCGCTCAGACGGGTTCAGACGCTCAGATGCCGAAAGCCACTCCCTCTTCAGCCAAAACGCAGACGGAACCACCTTCGACAATTATGAAGCAGAACCAGCCAGAAAGCCAGCCAAACGACAGGAGAAACGCAATATAGGCAATCGGCTCGGAAAATACAAAATATAAAAAAATGCGACCGCAGGCGTCGGAACGGCAAAGCAGACGTCCTCTGCACAGTAATCCGCTGCTCAGATTCCTGCGGTCGCGTTCATCTTCTGCTCAAGGACGACTTTTCCCTTTTCTCCGCACAGCTTCGCGTTCTGCACTGTGCCGTTGCAGCATGCCTCCCGACAGGCAGAGTGCCTCACCCTTGTCCGCTGTCACGGACGTTCATGCCAGGGGATGCGGCCCAGACTGCGCCGCTCCAGAAACACCACGGGAAACATCCGCCCTGCTTCTTTTCCCAAGCCCCTCGCAACCCTTTCGAGGCCTGTCTGCAAAGACTTCGCCCCGGCACCAGGAGTCGCCCGCGTATCCGGTTCCCCGGCAAGAGGGAACACGGGAGCGCCCGCCTTCTTCATGCCTCCCGGGCATGGCGCTTTCAGGCGGAGCGCTTCGCCCAGCCGAGTTCAAGCAGCGCGTCCGCAAGCTCAAGCGCGTCCACGGGCCAGTACGCTTCCGGCCGGGGACGCTTCACGCCGGGCCGTCCGGCTTCGGGACGGCAGGCAAGAATGGTTCTGCGCCACGCTTCGGGCACGGCCTCTTCGCCGTACACGGCCCCGAGCAGCGCGCCCGCTATGGCGGCGTTGGTGTCGGTGTCGCCGCCGCGCATCACGGTGTCCACCACGCCTTCCTCAAAGGACGGCGCATGCAGCATCTGCCAGAGCGCGTTCTGAAGGGCAATGAGCACCCAGCCCATCTGAGAGACGTAGTCGCGGGGCGGCTCGTCCGCGGCTCTTTCCACGGCTTCGCGAAGAGCGGATTCAAGCTTCATGCGCTTCATGGAGGCGATCATGTCCGCATAGAGCCTCTCGCCGCTTCCGCCCTCGCGCACGGCCTGCGCCACAAGCGCCGCATACAGGGCGTCGGCCTGCGCGCAGACGGGGTGCGCGTGCGTGATGGCGGCATCCTTTTTCGCCCATTTCATCACGTCGGCCCGGCTGCGTCCCGCGCCGAAAATGCCCAGCGGGCTTACGCGCATGAGCGCGCCGTTGGCCTGACTTGCCGGGTTGGGCATGCCCCTGAGCGCCGCGGCAATGGTGTTTCCGCAGTCGAAGGGGCCGGACTTCAGCCAGTCGCGGTACGCCTTTGCCGTGCGCAGCGCACAGTAACGGCCCACGGCGACGAGCTGACGGGCCATGGCCAGCGCCATTTCCGAATCGTCCGTGGGCTGCCCGGCAATGAGCTCGAACGGCCCGCCGTCGGCAAGCTGACGCACGCCGCCGGGATATTCCGCACGTATGCCCGCCGCCGAACGGAATTCCACCAGACTGCCGAGGGAATCGCCCGCAAGCTGTCCGAGAAGGCAGCCTCGCGCGCGGGAACGCACGTCGGCGGGAATCTCCTCCGCAAAGGCCCCTTCCCCCGGAGCGACACGTATTTTTGCCTCCTGACTCATGACACGCCTCCTTCATCGTTCAAAAATGTTCCTCGCGCGCCTTGCCGCATCTGCGGCACGCCTGCAAAGCGCGGCACGAAAAACCGCGGAGATCCGGGCGGATCCTGCGCCCGGCCGCGCAAAGCGTCCGGTCCACTGCGGCCCGGCCACCTGTGAACGGTACGGCAAAATCCCGTCCGACACAACGGCACAGCCGCAGGAAGCGGGCGCGTTCTTTCCGCTCCCGCCTTGACGCCCCACTTCCTCCGCCCTACGATGAAAGGACGCATCCTCGTCCCGTTCCCCCGCACGGCGCTCGTCCCGCTCCCCCGCCGCCGCGCGAAGGCGACGGCCCTTCCGTGCCGCCTGCGGCGAACAGCACGCCCTCTTTTCCCCCAAACGCAAGGAATCGTCATGCTGCGACGCCCATCCCCCCCGCAAGGCAACGACACCCCAGCCCTTCCGCTGGAATGCTGTCTGGCCAAAAGCCGCGTGAAGGACGGCGCGACGCTTCCGGGCCGCACGGTGGAAGAGCACTGCCGCATCACGGGCGCCGTGGCCGCATCGCTCATGGCCGCGCTGCCTCCCTGCACGGCGCGTCTTTTTCCCGAAAACAGCGATCTTGTGGTCGCCGTGCACGATGTGGGCAAGGTCTCTCCCTGCTTTCAGGGCATGATTCACGGCGTCACAGGCGACTTCTCCGCCTTCCCGGCGCTCGACCCCTTCCGCCTCATGCCAAAAAAGCTCGGGCACGCGTCCGTAAGTCAGGCCGCGCTCATGGAAATTTCCCCGTCCGTCGCCGCTGTCGCGGGACGGCATCACGGCATGCCCCCGGAAGCCTGCTCGGCGGACGACGAGATATGCGGCGGCCGTCCGTGGCAGGCGCTTCGTCTTGAGCTCATCCGCCGTCTGTGCGGCGACCGCGCTCTGCCCTCAAGGCTCTCTGCCGAAAAAAAGGCGCTGCTTGCGGGATTCACCGCCGCAGCCGACTGGATAGGCTCCGGCTCCCTCTTCGACGACCCTGCCGAAGACTGGCGGCCGCTTGCGCCGCGCGCCGTGGCCGAGGCGGGCTTTCGTCCGGTCTTCTTCGTGCCCGGCCTGAGCTTTGAAGACATCTTCGGCTTTGTGCCTTCCGCCGTGCAGAAGACCATGGCGCAGGCCGTCACCGGGCCGGGGGTCCATGTGCTGGAAGCGCCCATGGGCTCGGGCAAGACCGAGGCCGCGCTCTTTGCGGCCTACAGGCTCCTTTCGACGGGCGCGGCGGGAGGACTGTATTTCGCCCTGCCCACGAAACTCACGTCAAACAAGATATTCGAGAGGCTTCTGCCCTTTCTCCACGCCGTGCTCACGCCGGAAAGCCGGGATACGGCAGCGCTGCTTCTGCACGGCGGCGCATGGCTCTACGCCACGCACGAAGAGAAGGGCGAGAACGCCTCCTCGTGGTTCGAGCAGAGCAGGCGCGGCCTTCTTGCGCCCTTCGGCGCGGGCACGCTGGATCAGGCGCTCATGAGCGTCATCAACGTGCGCCATGCCGCCGTGCGCAGCTTCGGCCTTGCGGGCAAGGTGGTCATACTCGACGAAGTGCACTCCTACGACGCCTATACCGGCACGCTGCTCGACGCGCTCATACGGCATCTTGAACGCCTGGGCTGCACGATCATCCTTCTGAGCGCCACGCTCACCCGCGCCCGCCTCTCCCGGATGCTCGGCTGCGAAAACGCGGGCGGAAGCGCCTATCCGCTCATCACGACCGTCGTCCGTGGAGAAAAGACGCCCGAAGAGCCGCCCGCCGTGCGCGCCTTCACCGTGCCCGGCAAGGACGCCCCTCAAAACGTGCGCGTCCGGCTCTGCCCCGGATCGTCCGACAGCACGGCGAGAGAAGAAGCGCTTCTTCGCGCCTGGCAGGGACAGCAGGTGCTGTGGATCGAAAACAGCGTGCCCGAAGCACAGGAGGCATTCCGCTTCTTTGCCTCGCGCGCTGCGGGCACGGGACTGGAAGCCGGACTTCTGCACTCCCGCTTCACGCCCGCGGACCGGCAGAAAAACGAAGATCGCTGGACGGCGCTTTACGGCAGGGAGTCGGCGGAACGCGGTCTGTGCGGTCGCATTCTCATAGGCACGCAGGTGCTTGAGCAGTCGCTCGACATCGACGCGGACTTTCTCGTCACGAGGCTGTGCCCCACGGACATGATATTTCAGCGCATGGGCAGACTGTGGCGACACGCGGGCACGAAGCGCCCGGCAGAAGCGAGGCGCGAAGCGTGGATGCTCGCCCCCTCCCTCGACGAAGCGCTGACCTCTCCCGCCCAGGCCTTCGGCGTTTCCGGGCTCGTGTATGCGCCCTATGTGCTGGCCCGCACCCTGGAAGTCTGGACCGGCAGAGAAACCGTCACGCTTCCTTCCGACATGCGCCCCGTGCTTGAGGCCACCTATGCGGACAGAGCGGACGAACCCACGCCAGCCATGGCGCGCGTGAGACGCGAACTTGAAAAGAAGGTGCAGTCCATGCGCACGCTGGCGCTTTTCAGTCAAAGCGAGGGCTGCACGCTCTCCGAACAGACCGCCTGCACGCGCCTCTCCGACGAGCCGACCTGCCCCGTGCTCATCGTGAAATCCCTGACCGAAACATCCTGCACGCTTGCGGACGGCCGCACCGTGAGCCTCGCCCGAGCCCCGGAAACAAGACGCGAGGTATCCGCCGCGCTTTTTTCCTCCATCGTGCGCCTGCGGCGCAAAAGCGTTTCCTTCACGCAGTCCGTCAACACCTCACCGCGCCTGCGAAAACTTTTCGACTTTTATCTGCCGGTGCGGGAAAACTACGAACCCGTGTACCTCGCCCGCCTGCGGGACGACGGATCGCTTGAAGACCTCTGCTCCCCGGGCATCGCCTGCGGCCGCTACAGCCCGCGCGAAGGCTGGTCGAAGGAAGACTTGCCCGCATAAAAATTTTCATATAAAAGAGCAGCATACACTTTGTCGACCGACGTTTTCCGATTCTGTCTGAAAACGAGCTTCTTCACTCTCCGTGAAGGTGTTTCCAGAAATTAGGTCGAAACAGAGTGACTTCCCCCCCCTCCCGGGGGGCGCAAAGGGAAAGAGCTTCTTTCCCTTTTTCTGTCAGCCTTATTGACACCAATAGAAATTAGGTAGAAAATATTTTTATTCAGTCCTCTCCCGGATGCCTCTTCTGAGACATCCCCTGCCCTCAGCGGCGGCGTCCGGAGGGCTGCCTTTCGTCACATCCATCGTCAAGGAGGACGTGTGACAGAAAACCGTTTCAATCTCATCGACGAGCCGTGGATCCCCATGTCCGACCACGGCCGCATCTCTCTTTCGCAGGCGTTTTCTAAGCCCCTGCCGCCTCTGCCGGGCGGCACGCCGCTTATCAAGATTCCTCTGCTCAAGCTTCTTCTGGCCATAGCGCAGGCGGCCTGCACGCCTGCCGACGACGGGGAATGGCTCGCGCTCGGGCCGCAGGGACTGGCGGAAAAGGCGCTTCGTTACCTTCAGAACCATCACAGCTCCTTTTTCCTTCACGGGGAGCGTCCTTTTCTCCAGTTCCCTTCCTGTGCTGAGGCCGAGCTCAAGAGCTACGGCACCGTCATGCCCGAAGTCGCCTCCGGCAACACCACCAGACTTTCGCATCAGCAGATCGAACCCGAGCTTTCCGAGGCCGACAGGGCGCTTCTGCTCATTGAACAGATGTCCCTGTGTCTCGGCGGCAAGAAGCCGTACAACAGGCTCGTCCTCAGTCCGGGCTACGAAAAGAAGCCGAGCGGCCACCCCGGACCGGCCCTCTGCCAGATGGGGCTTCTGCACTCGTTTCTTGCAGGGAGGACCCTTACGGAAACGCTGTGGCTCAACCTGCTCACGCTGGAGGACATCAAGGGCCAGCCGCAGTGGGAACACGGGCTCGGCGTGCCTCCGTGGGAAGTCATGCCGCAGGGCGAGGACTGCCCCGCGGCCCGCGCGCTCAAGGCAAGTCTCATGGGCAGGCTCGTGCCGCTCGCACGCTTCTGCCTGCTTGAAAACAACGGTCTGCGCTTTACCGAGGGCATCGTGCACCCCGACCATCTCTCCGGCATGGCCGACCCCTCCGCCGCCATGGACGCGTCCAGGGCCAGACCGAAAATGCTGTGGGTCGATCCTGAAAAGCGCCCCTGGCGGCAGCTTCCGGCACTGCTTTCCTTTCTCGATGCGGAAAAGCGCGGTTCGGGCTTCTTCTGTCTCGGGCTTCAAAAGGGCCTCAGCAGACTGCATGCCTTCCGGGACGCGTGCGGCATCGACGTTGTGGGCATCTGGAGCGGCGGCATCAAGGTGAGCAGCCACGCGGGCGAACAGTACCTCACCGGCAAGGACGACGAGCTTGAATCGGAAGTGCGGCTCGACACCGCGCTTCTCGGCGACATCTGGTTCCGTGAGTTTGAATCGCTCATGAGCGACACGGAAAAGCGGGCAAAGCTGCTGTACGGTGCGGTCAACCGATACTGCCGGGACATGAAGATGGACGACAAAAGCGCCGTTGCCGCTGCCGCCGAAGCTGCCGGACTGTTCTGGCAGATGGTGGAACCCACGCTTCCGGCCATGCTCGACGGCTGCGGCAACGAGCAGACCTGCACGTTGCTGCTCGGTCGCTGCTACCGTCTTGTGCTCATGCTTTACGATGAAGCCTGCCCCCACGGGACCGGACGGCAGGTGGAAACATGGATAAAACACCGTCCGAGGTCCCGGGAGGATGCGCCGGTGAAACATTCGGAAAGGCGTCATGCCGATCTTCTGCAATGGGTTTCGGAGCGGCTCGGCCCGACGCCGACCGTCAGGGACAAGGGAACCGTCGCCCGTCTGAGGCGGGCCGACAGCAGCGAACATATGGCTGTTCAGGCGTGGGAGGTGCTCATTCGCTTTCACGTGGAAGACAGGGACTTTCTGCCCTGCCTTGCCGTGCTTGCGCCTCTGTGCCGCAGGGATGATCCCAAAGACGGCACGGCATCCCTCGGCCGGGCGCTTGCATCATGCTTCGAGGACAAAGACCAGGGAAGTTCGCGCCTGCGCCGTCTGCTGAACTGCAGCGACATGGAAGAGCTGTGCCGCATGCTGCGGCCTCTGCTTTCCTTCGTGGACGGCAAAAGCTCCCGAAAACTCTCCTATGCCAGACTTCTGGACGAGGTGCTTGCCTTCCGCATCCCGGAGCGGCGTCAGGAGATCAAAAGGCGCTGGGCCGAGGGCTACTGGAGCGACGAAGGGGACGGCGCAGCTCCGGAACAAAACGGAGAGAGCGCATGATGTACGTCAGTCACTATCTTCTCACGCTGCGCGACTGCCGGGCTCTGCGTCTCACGGACGGCTATTCCCTGCACCGGGCCGTGTACGGCCTTTTCCCGGACGTGCGGCGCGGCGCGGAAGGCAGAAGCGGCTTTCTCTATGCGGACAAAGGCGGCAAAAACGGCGTGCGGCGCATTCTCGTGCTTTCCGACCGCAGTCCGGACGCGCCGGAACACGGCCGCATCGAAAGCCGCCCTCTTCCGGAAAGCTTTCTCGACTTTCAGGACTACCGCTTTGAAGTCATCATCAATCCCGTGCGCAGAAACCGCGAAACGGGCAGGCGCGAGGCCGTGCGCGGACGCGAGGCCGTGGAACGCTGGTTTCTTTCCAAGGCGCCCTCGTGGGGTTTTGCGCCTCGCCCCGAAACCGTGCAGGTGGCAGACATCACGGTGGATGAATTCTGCAAAAACGGCATGAAGGTCACGCTCGGCAAGGCCAGAATCACGGGAGCGCTCGCTGTTGCCGACAAGACGCTCTTTACCCGCAGCTTCACGCACGGTCTGGGCCACGGCAAGGCCTTCGGCTGCGGGCTGCTGCAGCTCGCCCCGCTCGCATTTTCCTTCGACGGCGCATGACGCCCCGCACGGCTCAAAACAGGACGTCGCTTTTCGCGCCCGGACGAATCCATCCGAATATTTCAGCCTTCATCACAAAGGACATGTCATGAACGAACTTAAAGGCTACCGCATCGAATTCCATATTCTCCAGTCCTTTCCCGTCACCTGCCTGAACCGCGACGACGTGGGCGCGCCGAAAAGCGCCGTGGTAGGCGGCGTCACCCGCGCCCGGGTAAGCTCCCAGTGCTGGAAGCGGCAGGTGCGCATGGAACTTCAAAAGCTCGGCGTGAAAACGGCCCTGCGCACCAAGCAGGTGGAAGACGTGCTTGCCGCAGCCTGCGTGAAGGCCGGAGCCGAAGAAGCGAAGGCCCGGGAATTTGCCGCGGCCTTTGCCAAAGTGCTCGTGGACGACACGCTGCTGTTCTTTTCGAAGAGTGAAGCCTGCGCCATAGCGGAATTCGCGCTTGAACACGACTTCAACGTCGAGGCGGCGATCAAGAAAAACTCCCTGACGGCGGAATTCAGGAAAATCCATAAGAAGTTCTTCAACCCCGCCGAAGACGGACTCGACATCGCGCTGTTCGGACGCATGGTGGCGCAGGCTCCCGAACTCAACGTATCCGCCGCGGCCAGCTTCGCCCACGCCATTTCCACGCACAGGGCCGACAGTGAAGTGGAATTCTTCACCGCGCTCGACGACGATCCCATGGGCATCGTCACGCAGGGTTCGGCGCACATGGGCAGCATGGAGTTCAATTCCGCTACCTACTACCGCTATGTGAGTCTCGATCTCGGTCAGCTTGCCGAAACGCTGGAAGGCACAGGCCTTGCCCATGCGGTATCGAGCTTTGTGAAGGCGCTGTATCTGGCCGTGCCCTCGGCCCGTCAGACAACGCAGACCGGCCTGCACCTCTGGGACTACGCCCGCGTGCTCGTGCGCAAAGGACAGGGCATGCAGGTCAGCTTCGACGCTCCGGTGCGCGCGCAGAGCGGCTACCTTGCGCCCAGCATCGAGGCTCTGGACGCCGCCCTTGCTCGTCAGGAAAAGCAGGCCGGATCCCTGTACGGCAAGAAGGCCGAATTCACCTTCGGCAGGGCCGATGCCGAAATCTCCATAGACGAGCTTGCCGAAGGTCTTGCCGCCTTCGTCGCCCCCTTCGAGGCTCAGGCATGAGAACGCTGCTTCTCTGGCTGGAAGCGCCCCTTCAATCCTGGGGGGCCGGTTCCCGCTACGGCAGACGCGACACGCTTCCCTTTCCCACGCGCTCCGGCATACTCGGCCTGCTGTGCTGCGCCATGGGAAGAAGCGGTGAACAGCGCGAATGGCTCGCCATCATGAAGGATCTGCCGCAGACCGTGCTGGCCTTCGCGCCGGAGGATCGCTCAGGCAGCCCCCGGCGCGAGCCGCTCCTTCAGGATTTTCAGATGGTGGGCAGCGGCTACGACAGCCGCGACCCGTGGCAGGACATGCTCATTCCCAAAAAATCGGACGGCAAGCGTCCCGTGGGTGCAGGAACAAAACTGACGTATCGCTATTACGTGCAGGACATGGCATTTGCCTGCGCCCTTGCCGTGCCGGAAGCCATGGAAGAGGAAGTGGCGGCGGCCCTTGCGGCTCCGGCATGGCCCATCTGCCTCGGGCGCAGAAGCTGCGTTCCCACGGACATCGTCTGCCGCGGCTTTTTCAGCGGTGAGGACGAGGCGCTCACGCAGGCTCTTGACGTTGCGAAAGAAAAAAAGCGCAGGGCCGTGTTCAAGGTGCTTTCCGGGCAGCATGACGAAGGCGAAGTCATGACGATAAGCGACGTGCCCGTGAACTTCGGCCTGTACAAGCGCTATGAAGACAGAACCGTAACCGTCGTCGCCCTGCCGCAGAACTGACAGCTTTCCCCGCCCCCGGCCTGCGCGCGTGGGGGCGGGGAATATGCAATCCCGCCAACAGAAAGCAGGAACGCGCCGCCTCACGGACGCCGCGCACTTCCTCATCCGCGCCCGGGCAGGAAGAAAACGCCGCCCGGGAGAGCTCCATCGGCTTTCCCCCCCCTTCCCCACCATCCGGGAATGTTTCCAGGTTGTACATGTCGACCTGCATGAGTCGATAGTCTTCCCCCTGCACGTGGGGGTGCTTCCGAGTCGGGCATCATGACGGAATGTTTTTCCGCATCTTCCCCACGCACGTGGGGACAAAACCTTCAATCATTGCTTCAAGTATTCTCGAAACAGCTCCGCAATCGTCAAAGAGTTCGGAGCCACTGCGCCGCCGCTCACGGCTTCGCGGTCACGCAGGCTCTCATTCTGCCGCACTTGCTCCGGGAGAACGCCATGGCTCAGCCCCCTCGCTTTTCTACGGAATCCAGACAACGCCTGTTCATCCCCGTCACGCGCGAAACGCTGCCGCGCGTTTCTGAAAAGTATCCCTTTCTCTATCTTGAACGCGGCAGGCTGGAAGTAGACGACAGCAGCCTGAAATGGATCGACGCCGAAGGCAACCGCATCCGTCTTCCCGTGGCCACCATTGCCGCTCTGCTTCTCGGCCCCGGCACGAGCGTCACTCATGAGGCCGTCAAAACCGCGGCAGCGGCAAACTGTTCCCTGTGCTGGGTGGGTGAGGACTCCCTGCTTTTTTATGCGGCAGGTCACACTCCCACGGCAAACAGCCGCAATCTTCTCCGGCAGGCCCGGCTTTCCGCGCATCCCGAACACTCCGTGTCCGTAGCGCGGGCCTTCTTTGCCCGGCGCTTTCCCGACGCCGATCTGAAGGACAAAACGCTTCAGGAAATGATGGGCATGGAAGGGCTGAGGGTACGCACGCTCTACGACGAAAAGGCCCGTCAGTACAACGTAGGCTGGAAGGGCCGCTCCTTCACGCCCGGCAGCTTCGAGTTGAGCGACGTCACCAATCAGATACTCACGGCCGCCAATGCCGCCCTGTACGGCATACTCTGTTCCTGCGTGCACGCCCTCGGCTATTCGCCGCATCTGGGATTCATCCATTCAGGCAGTCCGCTGCCCTTCATCTACGACCTTGCGGACCTCTACAAGGGGGAACTGTGCGTGGATCTTGCCTTTTCGCTCACGCTCTCCCTGGCCGGAGAATACAACAAGTACGCCGTGTCGGAAGCGTTCCGCAGGCGCGTGCTGGACATGGATCTTCTCGCCCGCATCCCGGAAGACATCGAAAGCCTGATAGGAGAAAAAGTTGCTCGTCGTTATCGCCAATGATCTGCCTCCCGCCGTGCGCGGAAGAATGAAGCTCTGGTTCATCGAGCCCCGGGCCAACGTCTTCATTTCCGGCGTCAAGGATGCCGTGGCCCGGCACGTCATCGAGTATCTTCTGAAAAGCTGCCCGCCGAAAAGCGGCCTGCTGATATTCCAGCGCATCAGCAAGGCTCCGGGCTACAAAATATACGGCAGAGGGGACCCCCGTCGACGCCTGACGGAAATTTCCGGACTCCAGCTCGTGCTGGAAAAAGACGACCCCGTCATTTGACCTGCACCGAAAAGTTCAATAATATGTCAGGGTCTTCCCCACGCACGTGGGGGTGTTTCTATTGTTCTTGACCATGCAATAGAGCTGGTCGGGTCTTCCCCACGCACGTGGGGGTGTTTCTGGCACCACCGATAGCACCATCAAAAAGTCCCAGTCTTCCCCACGCACGTGGGGGTGTTTCCATTGTGACCGGTGAGTTCCGTACCTCTCAGGAGTCTTCCCCACGCACGTGGGGGTGTTTCTATGTGCAGCGCCTTGCACAATGCTGGGTTCAGGTCTTCCCCACGCACGTGGGGGTGTTTCTTTTGGCCTTCTATGGAGGAACCGTTTTCTTTTGTCTTCCCCACGCACGTGGGGGTGTTTCCAGATGCGCGGTCCTTTTTGGACCGCTCGCGCCGTCTTCCCCACGCACGTGGGGGTGTTTCCTTTTGGTTATCAGAACCGTTACGACGAATACAGTCTTCCCCACGCAC
>NZ_CALUWV010000064.1 GCF_944324575.1 uncultured Mailhella sp.
GCGTGCCCACGTTGCCGGGATCCTGCACCTGATCGAGCGCCACCATGAGCGGAAGGGGCGCATTCGCCGCCTGGGCCAGAAAGTCTTCCCACGGCATGAACGAAGCCTCACGCAGTCTGGCGATGACGCCCTGATGCCCGGCGTGCGCGGCCATGCGCGAGAGCGCGTCGTCCCCCACAAGGGAAAACCTTACGCCTCTTTCCCGGCACAGGTCGAGCAGCCGGGAGCTTTCGGCTCCGGCGCGTCCCCTGCGTACGTAGACCATGTCCACCCGTTCAGGTTCCCGCTCCAGAAGTTCCAGCACGGGCTTCATGCCCGGCAAAAAATTTTCCCTGTCTTTCTCAGTGCTCGTCATGACAAATGATTTCCATGGGATGATGTTAAAAAATCGGACGCAGGGTGCTCGTCGACAATTGAATCTCCGCCCTTTTCAAGGTATCCTTGCCCTTTCTTGGGAGCAGGCTGCGGTCGGACGCGCATTGTTTCGTGCCGGACTGCACATTACGGGAAGCAGGCGTTTTCAGGCGCAATGCCGCCGCGTTTGCGGCCGTTGAGCGTTCTCTGCGTGCGGGCTGCTCCTTGGCTGGTATACTGCTTTTGTTCGAGATGCAAGTCCACATGATGGAGCGCTGACATGAAAATTGGCAAACTGTGCTGCCTTCCCCTCGCGGGAATGGCAGTGCTGATCATGCTTTCCGGCTGCGGCAGGCAGCAGACGGTGGAATCCCCGGAGCTTCTGGCGGCCGGGGCGCGGCAGGAAGCCGTGGATCTGGGGTCTCTTTCCTCCCTGACTTCGGCTGAAAAAAAGGCCTATTCCGCAACTTCGAGTCTGGACAGAAATTTGAGTCCCGGCATGGAACGTCAGGTGCGCTACCACTTCATGAAATACTCGCGCGAACGGCGGGGAACCATGGAGAACTTCCTTCGCAACAGCATTCCCTATCTGAACTATACCAAGAGCGTGTTCCGTTCCCGCGGACTGCCCGAGGATCTGGCGTATCTCGCCTATCTCGAAAGCGGCTACAATCCCTTTGCCGTATCTCGTTCCAATGCCGTGGGCATGTGGCAGTTCATTTCTTCCACGGGCAAGGCCTACGGCCTGCGTCAGGACTGGTGGATGGACGAGCGCCGCGATCCGTACCGCTCCACCGAGGCCGCGGCAAGCTATCTCGCCCGACTCTACGACATTTTTCATGACTGGCATCTGGCCGTTGCCTCCTACAACGGCGGCGAAGGCAAGATAGGCCGCGCCAAGGAAGCGACCGGCGCAAGCAAGCTGCATGAAATCATTCAGAAGAACGATACGCTCGACTACAAGCTGCAGCTTCGCGAGGAAACCGCGCTCTATGTGCCGCGTTTTCTTGCCATTGCCAAGGTCATGCGCAACGCCGACATTCTGGGCATACAGCCTTCCGCGCCTGATGCGGATCATCCTGTGCTCATCCCCGTTTCTCAGCTCACGGTAAGACCCGCTACCGACCTTGTGGAGCTGAGCCGCCGCATCGGTCTCAACTGGAAGGAATTTCAGGCCTACAATCCGCATTTTCTGCGCTCCATTTCTCCGGCCGGGCGAACGGCCACAGTGTATGTTCCCAAAAACAAGGAAGCGCTGGCGCGTCAGGTGCTCAAAGGCTCGGTATCCGGCGCGGGCTGGCGCTACTACACCGTGGCCAGAGGCGACACTTACGCCAAGGTGAGTTCCCGTACCGGCGTGCCCGCCTCCGTTATCAGGCAGCTCAATCCCGGTACGCTGAAGAAAGGGCAGCGCCTCAGGCTGCCCGTGAACGGAAAGAATCTTCCCGCCGTCATACCTTCCGCTCCTGCCCGCAGCACGGCCGTAGCTTCCGCTTCTTCCAAAAAGTCGTCCGTGAGAAGCGACCATGCGTCGAGCGCGCTTGCGGAATTGAAGGGCAGTCGCGCCTCGTCGCGCTCGGTTCCCGCCACCTATACGGTAAAGAGCGGCGATACCCTGACGTCCATTGCCCGAAAGTACGACATGGATCTCGACGATCTGTACGCCGCCAACGGCGGGGCCGACAATCTTTCCATGCTGCGCGTGGGACAGGTGCTCCGGCTTTCCGCTCCTGCCCGCACCACCGCCGTGGCCAGGGCCTCCTCTGCAAAAAAAGCTCCGGCGCGCATGACCTCGCACAAGGTTGCATCCGGCGAGACGGCATATGCCATTTCCCGCAAGTACGGCATCAGCTTTGCCGAGCTTTGCGCCGTCAACGGCGGCGCCGACAAACTCTCCAGCCTTTCCCCCGGTCAGGTGCTGAACATTCCCGCGGGCAAGGAAACGTCCGTGGCGCAGAACGCCGCTGCTGCCCGCAAGCCGCAGGCCGCGCCCTCGCGCGCGGCCGCAAGCCGCGTGGCGGAATACAGCGTGCAGAACGGTGAAACGTTGTGGAGCATTTCCCGCAAGTTCAACATGAAGCCCATGGAGCTTCTGGCTCTCAACGGCATGGATCAGTCCACCCGGGTCAAGGTGGGCGATACCGTCAAGGTCATTCGCAACAAGTAGGAGCAGAGGTGAAGCATGGGATTTTTCTCCGCCGTTAAAAAATTCTTCTCCGGCGGCAGTCATGCCGGAGAAAACGCCGAAGCGCAGAAGGCCCAGGAAAAGGCGCAGCAGGAGAGCTCCGGGACGCAGGGTGCGGAACAGTTGCAGGAATCTTCCGCAGAGCCCGACGTTGCAGACGGGCAGAGCGCGGAGGGCGGACCCGTCACGGAAGAGCCCGCGTCTTCTTCCGACGATGCCGCGTCTGTTTCCGCACAGAAGAGCCCGGAGGCAGCGCCGGAAGAGCGCAAAGAGTCCGCGCCGGAAGAGTCTGTGCAGGCCTTGGCAGAGCGCATGCCGGAAGCGCCTTTTGAAGCAGAGATCGTGCCTGCTGACATGGAACCGGCGTCCGGGCCGGAAGAGCCCGTCGTCGAGCTTTGCGATGAGCCTTCCGCCGTTGCCGAATCTCCTGCCGCTGAGCCTGAAAAGGCTGCCGTTCCCGCCGCGGATTCTGAAGAACCCGCGACTTCTTCCGCTGCGCCTGCAGCCCGCGACGAAGAGGAAGAAAAGCTCACCCTTGCCCTTCGCGAGGCGGAACCCCGTCTTTCCGCATGGCTTTCCATTGTGCTGGACGGCGTGGAGGAGGCGGACGATCTTCTGTGGAAGCGTCTTTCCTTCCTGCTGCGCGCGCTGGAGACACCGGAAAACGAGGCCCGCGAGTTTCTGGACGATTTTCGTACCTGGCTTGAGCGCATGGACTATCACTGGCTGGAGGATTTTCGTTCCGAACTCCAGTATCGTCTGGCCCTTGCCCTCGACATGGAGGACGAGGAGGACGAGCGTGACCGCCTGTTCGCCAAGCTGCAGAACGGTCTTGCCCGCACGCGTGCCCGTTTCGGACAGGGTCTCTCGGCCCTCATGTCCGGACACTCCGAGCTCTCTCAGGATTTCTGGGAGGAGATGGAGGAACTTTTCATCATGGCCGACATGGGGGCCGAGCCTTCGCTTGCGCTGGTGCGCCGCCTGAAGGAGCGCGCCCGCGCCGAGGGCGTGACCACGCCGGACGGCCTCATGCCGCTGCTCGAGCAGGAAGTGGAAGCCATATTCAAAACGCCCCGCCGCATTGCAGCGGTGAATCCGCCTGAGGTCATTCTCATGGTGGGCGTGAACGGCGTGGGCAAGACCACCACCATCGCCAAGCTGGCCTATCGCGCCAAAATGCAGGGCAAGAAGGTGCTCATTGCCGCGGCCGACACCTTCCGCGCCGCCGCTGTGGAGCAGCTTGAAGTATGGGCCGGGCGCATAGGTGCGGACTTTCATTCCAAGGGCATGGGAGCCGATCCCGCAGCCGTGGCCTTCGAGGCCATGGACAAGGCCTTGCAGGGCGGTTACGACGTGCTGTTCATCGACACGGCAGGCCGTCTGCACACCAAGTCCAACCTCATGGACGAGCTGCACAAGATACGCATGGTGGTGGAGCGCAAGCTTCCCGGAGCGCCGCACCGCACCATTCTCGTCATCGACGCCACCACGGGGCAGAACGCCCTTCAGCAGACGAAGATGTTCAAGGACACGAGCGGCGTGAACGAAATCATTCTCACCAAGCTCGACGGTACGGCCAAGGGCGGCGTGGCGCTGGCCGTGGCCAGTCAGTTCGAGCTGCCCATCACCTTCGTGGGCCTCGGCGAAAAGATGGAGGATCTGCGGCCCTTTGATCCGCACGACTTTGCGCGTGCGCTTCTCGGCAGAGACGGGGAATAGTTCGCCCGTGCTGTCCGCTCCCCGGGAAGCGGACAGCACGCAGGCAATAATGAGAAGAAGGGGGAGTCATCCCCCTTTTTTTGCGCCCGGAGGTCGGCAGCAAAAGGCGGAGGCCGAGCCTTGTAGTGCTTTCGATATCCGGGGAGGGAAGGGGGAACATCTGCCTTCAGACGGCCGTAGGAGTCTCTCATCGGGCGGACAGGGATGGCAGGGCCCGCCTCTTTGAGACGTTCGGTGCAAAAGGCAGGGCGCTCTTGCGCAGAACATGAAAAAACGCGGTGCTTCCGACATGGAAGCACCGCGTTTTTTCGGGGAATTTGAAGGAGCGTTACTTTGCCCTGTTCCAGAATTCGGCCACGTTCACGTCCAGATTGTCGTCGAGATCCGCCACGCTGAACTTGAGGGTGCGGCTTTCGATGGGATTGTCGTTTTCATCCAGAAGCTTGATGACCATGGTGTGCTGACGGCCCGTGGCTTCGCCGGTACCGCTGTCGTCCTCGAGCAGGAAAACGGGCTCCTTGTCGTCAATGAACACTTCCACGGCCTCAAGCGCGGGATGTTCCTCGCCGTTCTGGTCGGTGAAGGCATAGTTGCCGAGCGAAAGCTTGTAGGTCTTGCCCTGCACGTAGCACCATACGCCGAGTCCGATAAGCAGAAGCACGATGACGCAGTTTACGAGAATGTGCTTGAGAATGATGCGTCTGCGGCTGGGGAGCTCTTTCATGCGGCACCTCCGGCTTCGCCGCGCAGCGCGGCGCGGGCGCGTTCCTTGTCGGCGTGACGCCGCCAGGCGTGGAGCACGAGGGCAAGGGAAATGATGGCGTAGCACACGAACACGCGGAAGTATTCGCCTATCTGTGCGTCGCCTACCAGATACTTGCCGGCCATGGGCGAAACCACGAACATGAGATGGAAGAGCAGAACGCCCGTGAACACGTTGAGAATGGAGGCGCGGGCTACGGTGGCGCCGCCCACGAGCAGGGAGGCGATGGCAAACACGCCGGCCTGTTCATGGCTGTTGTAGGTGTTGAGCGTGCCCACGTTCTGCAGGAAGATGATCTGACCGTAGGCGGCGAGCACGGTGGAAATGACGATGGAGATGATGCGGGTGCGCATGACGGGAATGCCCGCAGAATGGGCCACGGAAAGATCCTGTCCCGTGGCTCTCATGTCCTGTCCGATCTTGGTGCGGCGGAACCACAGAATGAACAGGCAGAACACGCCGATGAGCAGGAAGGTGGCAAGCGGCACGTGTATGCCCATGATTTCGAGCTCGATGGCGTTGTCGAGCGAGCCGCGGATGTTGTCGAGGTTGGTCACGTTGCGTATGCCGTAGCCGCGGGAAAGCACGAGCTCAGGGTTCAGAATGGGCACGAGGCTGCCGAAGCCGTAGAGCACCACGAGCTGATACACGCCGTTCATGAAGAAGCCGAGAATGTAGGATGTGACCATTTCGCGGCCGCGCGCCTTGTTGAGCACCACGCCGCACATCCAGCCGAAGAGTATGGCGAGCGGGGTGGCGATGAGCGCGGCGAGGGTCATGCCGTACAGGCCGGAGACGTTCCAGTCGCTGATGAAGATGAGACCTATCTGTCCGGCCATGGCGCCGAGCACCATGCCGAAGTTGAGGCCCATGCCCGCCATGATGGGAATGAGCAGGGAGAGCACGAGGAAGGAGTTTCGGGCGAGTCTGGTCAGCATTTCCTGAATCAGATACTCGGCCGTGAACTGGGAATAGTAGATGCCGACGGCGCTCACCAGAAGAAAGACGATGGGCACCGCGTTGCGCATGCAGAAGAGAGTGACGGCATTGCCGCCGGAAGAGCTTTTCATGATCTTACCTTTGTCACACGGGTCAGGGCGTAGAGAATCATGCCGTTGGACACGATGATGCGGATGACTTCGGACATGTCGGTCTGCAACATGCTGTTGATGACCGAGGGCGTCATGGTGAGGATGCCCTGAAAGAGAAACGTGCCTACGATGACGTTGATGATGGAGGCCTTTTTCACCGACGCGCCGCCGATGAGCAGGGCGGCCACGGCGGGGAATGCCATCATGAACGGGCCCATGTAGAGCTGGATGAAGCCGAAGCTCTGCTCGTATACGATGATGCCAAGCGCGCCGAGCCAGGTGGAAAGGATGACCGAAAGCGTGCGCATGCGGTTGATGTTCACGCCGCTTGCACGGGCGTATTCGGGATTGGAACCCACGGTGGTCATGGCCGTGCCGGTGCGGGTGCGCATGAACACCCACATGATGCCGCACAGAAGCAGGAAGAAGAGGAACATGCCGGTGGGGAAGTAGAAGGCGTCGCCTATGCTGAAGGCGGCTATGTCGCTGATGGCGCGCTGCCAGAATTCCTCCACCGACACCGTGGTGCGCAGGCCCACGCCCGCGTAGCCCCACACCATGTTGGAGCTCGAGTAGGGCAGCACGAGCCACATGATGCACATGAACGCCACGGAGGAGAAGCCCACGTAGGTGGCGATCATCATTTCTTCGCCCTTGACCTTGTTGAGCAGAAGACCGTATCCCCAGCCGAGAATGACGGCGATGGGCGTGGCGATGGCCATGGCCGTGAACACGCCGGGAATGCCCGTGGCCTCGAGCTCCACGCTCGTGACCGCGCCGAGCAGTCCGGCGATGATGCCGAGCGGCAGGCCGAAGTTGAGGCCGCAGCCCGACTGCACCATGGGCACCATGGCGAGCACGAGCACGCCGTTCATGCCGAAGCGCACCAGCGTGTCGCTGAGGGCGGCGTCCACGGGCACGCCCACGAAGGGCGCCACAAGGAACAGGACGACCAGAAACACCGCAATGAGAATGCGGGGCCATCCGGCCTCTTCGATGAATTTCTTTATGCGGTTCATGCGCTTGCCGCCTCCGTAGCGTTGGAATTGTCGTTCGCGGCCTTTTCGGCCTCGGCGGCGCCTGCGCCCATGAGCAGATATCCGAAGGCTTCGGAAGGCGTGCTTGCGGGCAGAATGCCGGCCACGGCGCCCTTGTCGATGATGGCGATGCGGTCGCACACCGAGCGCAGCTCCTCAAGCTCGGAGGAAATGACCACGATGGTCATGCCGTGCTCGCGGTTGTAGCGCTTCAGGGTGTCGAGCACCACCTTCTTCGCGCCCACGTCTATGCCTCGCGTGGGCTCGGCCACGAAGAGCAGCCGGGGCCGCGTCTCAAAGGCCTTGGCAAGGCAGACCTTCTGCTGGTTGCCGCCGGAAAGCTCCTGCACGTGCTGCTTTTCGCTCGTGCACTTGATTTCCAGGTCGTGAATGTACTTTCGGGCGCATTCGGCAATGGCTTCCTCGTCGCGTATCTTCAGCGGGCCGAAACTCTTGAGAAAGCGTCCCTGAGTCTGGAGCGAGGTGAAGATGATGTTCCAGGCTATGGATTCCTCAAGCAGCAGGCCCACGCCGCGCCGGTCTTCGGACACGGCGGAAATGCCGAGGGCGAGGGGGGATGCGGGATTGTTGAGCTCCACGCTCTTGCCGTGGAAGGTGACCTTGCCTCCGGCGGGATGCAGGCCCATGATGCCGTTGGCTATGCCGAGCTTGCCCTGACCGGCCATGCCGCCTATGCCGAGAATTTCACCTTCGAATACGGTAAGGTTCACGTTGCGCACCGTTTCGCCTGGCATGTCCACCCACAGGTGTTCGATCTGCATGGCCACGGTTTCCGAGCTGTGCCGCTCTTCTGTCGTACCTTCCGAGCGGTCGATCTTGCGGCCCACCATGGCGCTCGCTATCTGGCGCACGCTGGTTTCGGCAGGCGTGGTCTGAAGCACCACTTCGCCGTCGCGCAGAATGACGATGTCGTCACACACGCTCATGACTTCCTGCAGACGGTGGGAAATGAAGATGATGGATATGCCCTGCGAGGCCAGACGCCGCATGGAGTCGAGCAGAATGTCGGCTTCGCTTTCGGTGAGCACGGCGGTGGGCTCGTCGAGCACCAGAAGTCGCGTGCCCTGCTTGTCGATTTCACGGGCGATTTCCGTGAACTGCTTGTAGCCCACGGGAAGCTCGGAAATGGGCGTGGCGCTGTCGAGCTCGATGTTGAGGCGGGAAATGGCCTCGTCGGCCCGGCGCGTCATGTCCGCACGGTCGAGCGTGGTCAGGCGGTCGCCGAAGGCTTCCACCAGCGGATTGTAGACCAGCGTCTCGCGATTGAGCACGATGTTTTCCGCCACGGTGAAGCCGGGAATGAGGGAAAACTCCTGATGCACCATTCCTATGCCCGCCTTGAGGGCGTCCATGGGGCTGCGGAAGTGCACTTCCTTTCCGTCTATCAGAATTTTTCCTTCATACCCGCCAGTTTCCTGAATGACGCGCATGCCGAAAAGAATGTTCATGAGGGTGGACTTGCCCGCCCCGTTTTCGCCGACAAGGCCGAGAATGCGGCCTTTGCCCAGGGTGAAGTTGACGTTCTTCAGCACCCGGTTGGAAAAATACGCCTTGCCGACACCTTCTACGCGAAGCAATGGATCTTCTGCACCCATAGGACCTCTTTTCATTGGGAATGTGTCTCCGCGCGCGATGATGAAATAAGGGAAAGAGAAAGCGGAGATCTGTTGTTTGAAGCGTTTTTATAAAACGCAGGTAACAGCGTAGCACAAAAAAATAAAAACGGCAAAAGCCGTTTCCGAGACTCGGCGGTTGCCGTGGGTGGCGTCATAACCTGTGAGAATGGCTTGCATTCCATGATGAGACGCGAATGCTGTGTCCGGCGCTGTGCCAAAAAGGGGGGGGAAGGCCGGAGCCTTCCCCCAGAAAGCGTTACTTGATGGTCTTGTACTTGGCGGGCACGGGCACTTCGGTCATGTGCATGTAGCCCTTGCCGAAGATGTAGAGGTCTTCAAAGACCAGCACGTGGTTCTTCTTTTCCTTGCCGGTGGCCACGTCCACATAGTAGCCGCCGCTCCAGGTGGAGCCGGGGGTGGCGGCGTTGTACGCGGCGAACACGTCTTCCTTCTTGAAGTGACGGCGGAAGCTGCGGCCGCCGGTCACGCCTTCCTTGGCGTACTTGATGGCGAGTTCGCCGAGGCCGAGGGAGTTGGTGAAGCCGTAGGAGTAGGTCCAGGTGCCCATGCGGCCGGCGGCGCCCTTGGCGACGACGGTGTCTTCGACGCGCTTCAGAATGGCGGGGAAGTTGCCGGACACGTCGGCAAGATCAATGCCGAGGGCTCCGGGGTAGCCCATGAGCGGAGAAGGAAGGTCGGCTTCGATGAAGTAGCCGCCCTTGTCTTCGGTGAGGCGCTTGAGCAGAGGTTCGGTGTGGGCGTCGTTGGTGCAGAAGAAGGCGGTCTTGGGGCCGAGCTTGTCGAGCCACTGGGGAACCTGTTCCAGAATGTACTGCTGGGCGCCGGCCACACCGACGTCGGACGTGGGATCGGGAGCGCTCATGAAGTGGAAGTTGATGCCGAGATCCTTGCAGGCCACTTCCATGATGTTGCGGCGGCGGGAGAGCAGCTCGTAGCTCATGTGACGGGGGAAGGAAATGTGCACGAAGTCGGTCACGCCGAGCTTCTTGGCGGCCGCGATGATGAGGTAGCCGCGGGAAATGTTGTCGGCGTTGATGGCAAGGTCGGCGGCGCTTTCAATGACGTTGGGGTCTTCGTGAGCTTCGCCCACGAGAAGCATGATGTCGGGGCGCTTTTCGCGGATGCGCTGGAAGGCGGCGGTGGTGCCGGGAATGCCCTGGTTCACGATGACGGCCTTCATGTCGGGGTCGTCGGCGAAGGAAACGATCTGGGAAATGGTGGTTTCCATTTCCGTCATGAAGTTGTCGGGGTAGGTGATGTGCTTGATCATGCCGCCGTTGGCGACGTCACCGTACTTCTTGATGAGGGCCTCGGCTCCGCGCAGGTCGTCCTCGGACTGGGACACCGTGCCGGTGCAGATGCCGATGTGGATTTTGGCAGGCTCCGCGGCGGAAGCCTGTGCGGCGAAGGCCATCATGCCCACACACATGGCTGCGAGAAAACGTTTCACCTTTCTTTCCCTCCTTAGAAAAGATAAGAAGACAAGCCGGTCCTTTGGACCATATATGTTCTAACTTATACCGACATGGCAAGGGATGTCAAAACACTTTGGAACAAATGCGTATTCTTTTTTCACGCTGCGGCAGGTCGGAAGAAGGATGAAGCCAGGGGGCGGGGCATGAAAAAAGGGCCGCCCGAAGGCGGCCCTTTCGTGTGCTTTGCCCGTGATCAGTCGAGCGGCGAGAGGAATTTTTTGCAGGCCTCGTTGTCGGTTTCGTCCCACCAGGTGAAACCGAGCTTGTCGAGGTTGGCGTAGAATTCTCCGCACTGCTCGGGAGCGACTTCAAAGCCGCAGGCAACGCGGCCGTATTCCGCGCCGTGGTTGCGGTAGTGGAACATGGTCACGTTGAAGTTCGTGCCGAGCGTTTCGAGGAAGTGCAGCAGGGCGCCCGTCCGTTCCGGGAACTGGAAGCTCAGAATGTGCTCGTTTTTCACCTCGCTCGGGGCGCGGCCGCCTATCATGTAGCGCACGTGGCTCTTGGCAAAGGTGTTGCGCGTCATGTTGGTCACGTTGTAGCCCGCCTCGCGCAGTCCGTTTATGATGCGCTCAAGCTCGTCCATGCCTTCGGTGAGGCGCAGCGAGGTGAAGATTTCCGCCTGCGAGGGATCGGAGAAGCGGTAGTTGAATTCCGTCACCATGCGGTTGCCGAGCTTGCGGCACAGGTCGAGGAATGCGCCCTTCTTTTCGGGAATGGTCACGGAAATGATGCCTTCGCGCTGTTCGCCCACTTCGCAGCGTTCGGAAACGAAGCGCAGGGTGTGGAAGTTCATGTTCGCGCCGGAGAGAACGGCGGCCATGCGCGCGCCGGAAATGTCGTGTTCGGCGGCGTACTTCTTGAGGCCCGCGAGGGAGAGCGCGCCGGAAGGTTCGGCAATGGCGCGGGTGTCGTCGAAGATGTCCTTGAGCGCAGCGCAGATTTCGTCGTTGGAACAGGTGATGATGTCGTCGAGATTTTCACGCAGCACGCGGAAGGTTTCGTCGCCTATGCGCTTCACGGCCACGCCGTCGGCAAACAGGGAAACGCGGTCGAGGGTGACGGGGGAACCCGCTTCCCAGGCGGCCTTGAGGCAGGCGGAGCCCTTGGCTTCCACGCCTATGACCTTCACGTCCGGCAGAATCTGCTTGATGTAGACGGCGATGCCCGCGGCAAGTCCGCCGCCGCCCACCTGCACGAACACGTGGGTAAGGCGGCTGTCCTGTTCCAGAAGCTCGCGCGCGATGGTGCCCTGACCGGCGATGACGTCGGAGTCGTCGTAGGGGGGAATGAGGGTGAGCCCTTCTTCCTTCGCAAGACGCATGGATTCGGCGTAGGCCTCGTCGAAGCTGTTGCCGAAGAGCACCACGTTGCCGCCGAAGCGGCGCACCGCATCTACCTTGATGTCGGGGGTGGTCTT
>NZ_CALUWV010000065.1 GCF_944324575.1 uncultured Mailhella sp.
CCCATGTGCATCAGCTTGGAGAAGGGGAAGTAGATGAGAAGCGCGCTCACCAGCGTCACATGGATGAAGAAGATGGAGCCGATGCCGGAAGGATCCACGGGCTGCAGCGTGGCAAGGCCCATGATGACTTCCTTCACCTGGTTGATGTCCACCTTGGAGATGTAGCGCATGCAGATGCCGGAACCGGCGATGGCGATGAGAAGGAACAGCGCGAAATAGTCGGCAGGCAGCGAGATGTAGCGGAGCTTTTCCGTGCACACGCGGCGCAGCAGCAGGAAGGCCAGGGCGCCGAGAATGAAGGCGTCGGTCAGGTAGAAGCGGGGAGCGCCCACCTGGAACACGCCGTCCACGAATTCGATGACGGCAATGCACACGGGCACCGGGTCAAGGAAGAAGCGTGCGTGGCGGATGATGATCACGAGCATGCTGTAATGGAACAGCAGGGCGAACACCCACAGCCACTTGTTGGAAAAATAGGTGATGCGCGGCGTTCCGTCGATGGTGGTGCGTTCCGCACGGGTGTTGCGGAACAGCGACCGGAAGGCGAACACCTCGAGGATCATGCGGCCGACGACGGCGGGCGTGGTCCACGGGCATTCGAGACGGTTGGGCTTGATCCAGTCCAGAGAACGCTGCTGGCCCGCCACAGTGGGAATGGCGAACGGTACGGGCGATTTAGCCCAGCGGACGATCTTCCAGATGAAGCCGATGATGAACACAGCACCCGCTACCAGCGGCAAGATCACGCCGAGCAGATACTGCAGGCCAAGTGCTGACCCCGCCCATCCTATAAGAAGGATGAGCAGAGTGGCCGCAAATGCGATGGTCATTCCTCTACCCCTCGATTTTCAGTTTCAGGAGCAGATTCCGCCTGCTCCCTCCGAAGCTTGGCCAGCCGTATCACCTGCGACTGGCTTCGCTTTACTTCCTCCACTCTGATTCTGAACACGCGTTCGCGCGCATCGGAGTACATGTCGAGCGCGAGAAGGCCCAGGGTGTCAAGCCTGGACTCCACGTCGAGGTACGCCTTCAGAACCTCAGGGCCGGAGTTCTCCGGCTTCAGACATTCGGGCAGCACTTCGCTGCGCAGTATTTCCTTGAGCAGATACAGCGCCCCCACGGCCTTGGAGGGGGGCATGTCCTGCACGGCGCGTACCCAGATGAGATCGTGAAGGGCCTGCTTCACGATGTCGGGTTCCGTATCCCTGCCGATGACCGCGTCGAAGAGCACGGAAGCCGAACGGCGCGTCGTCTCACCCACGGGGTTGGCGAAGCGGTCGCGGCTTGTCCGCATGAAACCCTTGCTGTCAAGAGGATAGCTGGCAAAGAATCGGTTGACCCAGCGATCTACCAGCGCCTCGCGCCGATTGCTGCACAGTTCTGCGATGTCCATGTATGCCTGCGTGAATAATGGTAAAAAGCTGCAGCCGAAAAATGGCCGCTAATTTTGCAGAGGTTAGCTTAAGTTTTAGCGGGAGACAAGTCGGCATTATTGCTTATTGAGCCCGTTTTCCCTGCAATGTCGATGGATTGAAAAAAAATGAGAGAGATTGTGGCATTTACTGGACCATGCCGCTTGTGTCGATGAGTGCGCCGGAAGAGGGAAGCGCCGGGGGATCTTCGCAGGGCGTTTCGCTCTCGCCGTCGCAGAACCCGGCCACGCCGAGTCCGGGAATGTCCGTCAGCACGGAGGAATCCGCGGCCTGAGCGTGCTCTTCTTCCCTCGACGGCAGGGGCTCTGGTTCGGCAAGGAAGGCGGGCAGCCCTCTGAATTCCACGAAGGGCAGCCGGTCGGAGCCTGCGGCCAGCACGTGCGCGTGATTGCGCCAGAGTCTCAGCTGCAGAAGCAGCATGCCTGGTCTGAGAAGGCCGAGACGGAAGGAGGCGTCGCTTTCAAAGGCTTCGCCTTCGGGCACGGACTGCCGGGCTTCGGCGGCGGCCTGTGCAAGCGGCATGCCCTTTTCCAGTCTTTCGATCATGCCTGCGATGATCCAGATGTCCCTCGTGTCTTCGGGCACGGGGTACCAGGCGGAGCTGTCAATTTCGTCGGCGCGGGAGAGCAGCGTCCGGCAGGCGGGGCAGCTTGGAGAGAAATAGACCTCCACGGAAGAAATCTCCTGCGCGGGCAGGGGCGTCCACGGCTCGGCAAGGTCGCGCACGACGCCGCCGAGATCGACGACGAGAAGCACGAGCCACAGGGCGGCAAGTCTGGAGCGTTCCCGTCTGACAGGCAAACAGGCGGCGCGGAAGGCAAGGAACGTTACGGCGATGAGCGAGCCCGCAATGAGGCAGTTCACGCACGGCGCGGTGAAGAGCATGATGCAAAGCAGCACGGCGTCTGCGGCGAGGGCCAGCGCGGCAAGAAGATACGCCGCGCGGGACAGGCGCAGAAGGGCGAGCGCAAGAAGGGCGGAAAACAGCACGATTCCGGCCTGCCACAGGGAGATGCCGGCAAGGCGGAAATCCTGGAACAGCGTGCAGCCGTCGGTCAGGCAGAGGGCCCGGCCTCCGGTAAGAAACACCCACAGGCAGAAGAGAAGGCCCGTGAGGCTTGCCGCAGCCGCGGCGAAAGGAAAGGGACGAGCGCTTTTGAGCATGACGGCTCCTTGTTCTTTTTCTTCGGAAGTAGCGTAGTCATGGGGCATCGTAAAGCGTTTTCTGCCTGTTTTTTTCTGGAGATTTCCGTGCAGTTCCGGCCTTTGCAGCGAATGCGGGCAGGAAGGGACAGGCACGGTCGTGATTTTTTTCCGTTCCGCCGACAGCTTTAAAAATGAACGTGTCCTCCAGGACCAGTCTGAGCCTCCCAAGGAGTCCGTACGCTCTTCGAGCGCTTCCGGAAAGGAAACCGGAATCGTTTCGATGACCTGCGCCTTGCCCTGAAAAAACGGTACGTCATGCGGCGTGGAGCCTCGTTGCGGGAACACAGAAATGCACAGCAGGAAGAGCAGGGGGGAAAGACGGAGGCCATGTTCATGCCGGAAACGAAGGAAAAGGGCGGGGCTCTGGTCTGTCCACTTCTTTTATGGTAAGGAGCCCGGAACAAGGAGAATGAGATGCAATACCCTTCCATAGATCCCGTGGCGCTTTCCGTCGGGCCCCTTCAGCTTCACTGGTACGGCCTGATGTATGTTTTCGCCTTCCTTGCGGGCTGGCTGCTCGGCAGGTTTCGCGCCTCCCGGCCGTGGTCGAAGTGGACGGCGTCCATGGTGGACGATTTCGTGACATGGGCCATGCTCGGCGTCATTCTCGGCGCGCGGCTCGGCTATGTGATTTTTTACGATCTTTCCGTCTATCTGGCCGATCCTGTGGAGATTTTCCGCGTGTGGAACGGCGGAATGTCGTTTCACGGCGGACTCGTGGGCGTGGTGACGGCCTGCTGGCTGTGGGGCCGGAAAAACGGCGTGAGCCTTCTGGACATGCTGGACTTTGTGGCGCCCCTCGTGCCCACCGGGCTTTTTTTCGGCCGCATGGGCAACTTCATCAACGCAGAGCTCTGGGGCAAGGTGACGGATTCTCCCTTAGGCATGATCTTCCCCGGCGCGGGGCCGCTGCCGAGGCATCCTTCCCAGCTCTACGAAGCCGGTCTTGAGGGCCTGCTTACCTTCGTCATTCTGTGGATTTATTCCTCACGTCCGCGTCCCCGCGGTGCGGTGGCCGGGCTCTTCGGCGTGCTCTATGCCGTAAGCCGTATCTTTGTGGAGTTCTTTCGCGTGCCGGACGCGCAGCTCGGCTATCTTTTTGCAGGCTGGGTAACCATGGGGCAGATTCTCTGTCTGCCGCTGCTTGCGGCGGGCCTGTGGCTCATGATCCGCGCTTATCATAAGGGAGATGCCGCATGAAGACACTGCTTTGCGACGGACTTGTCATTACCATGGACAGCGGGCGGCGCGTGCTTCGGGCCGACATTCTGGTGGAGAACGATCGCATAGCCGCCGTGACGCCGCGTGCCGAAGGCTCGGAAAAGCCGGTTGAAGGCACGGCGGATGACGGCACGGAAGTGGTGGACCTTCACGGCATGACCGTGATCCCCGGCCTTGTTCAGGCGCACATGCACGTGACGCAGGCGCTTTTCCGCGGTCTGTGCGACGATCTTGCCCTCATGGAATGGCTGCGTGAGCGCACCTGGCCCATGGAGGCCTCGCACACCATGGAGAGCAACGCCGCCTCGGCGCGTCTCGCCGCCATGGAGCTCATCCGCAGCGGCACGACTTCGCTCATCGACATGGGCACCACTCTGCATGAGGACGCCGTGTTCGAGGTCATGGCCGAAACCGGTCTGCGCGGACTCTTCGGCAAGTGCATGATGGACATGGGAGACGATCTGCCTTCCGTCATGCGCGAAGAGCCGGCCGCCTGCATCCGCGAGACGGAGCGGCTCATACGCCGCTGGCATATGGCGGAAAACGGGCGTCTTCGCTACGCCGTGGCTCCGCGTTTCGTACCGTCGTGCTCGGAGGCGCTGCTTGCCTCGGCGCGTGACCTTGCAAGACAGAACGGGCTGCGTCTGCATACCCACGCCTCGGAAAATCTTGGAGAAATCGCGCTGGTGGAAGCTCGCTGTCATGAGCGCAACGTCCGCTATCTCGACCGCATCGGCTACACGGGAAAGGATGTCGTGCTCGCGCACTGCATCTGGCTCGATGAGGAGGAAAAGCGCATCCTTGCGGATACCGGCACCCATGCAGTGCACTGTCCCTCGTCCAACACCAAGCTGTCGTCCGGCATCGCGCCCGTGGCGGAGCTTCGGGCCATGGGCGCAGACGTGGCGCTCGGGCTCGACGGCGCGCACGACCATATGGACGGGCTCATGGAAGTGAGACAGGCTTCCATTCTTCAAAAGGCACTCACGCATGATCCGAAGGTCATGCCGGCGCTGGAGGCGCTGGAAATAGCCACGAGGGGCGGCGCGTCCGCCATGGGACAGGCGGAGGATCTCGGAAGTCTGGAACCTGGGAAAAAGGCCGACCTTGCAGTGCTTGACATGGACATGCCCCATTCGCTGCCGGCCTGGGGGCGCGATCCCGTGCAGAGAGTCGTGTATCAGGCCACGCGCGAGAATGTGGTCCATACCATGGTGGACGGGCGCTTTTTGTATCGGGACAGACGTTTTCTTACTCTTGATCCTGTGCGCACGCTTGCGGACGCGGAGAGATTCTGCGCCGAAGTCATGAAGCGGGGAAACATTCCTCCCGTCTCGTCGTTGTTTTGCCCGGAGCGCTGAGCGCAGTCGTCGCGGACAGGCAAAGAGCAACGTGCAGGAAAAAACGGGCAATATTTCAGGAAATATTTTATGTGACCGTTTGCCCAAAGTGAAAAAAATCTATATATGGTATTGGAAAAAAAATAAAAAATTGGGATACTTTTTTCCCTTTTTCGAGAGGGTGAGTATAGACTTGCCCTCGGAAGTATGTTCTACTTGATGGCGTTAAAAGGGATACTGCTGTCCTTTTTTTGTCAGACACTGAATGACTTTTCCTGCTCCATTTCGGAATGCGTTGTGATTTCTGATGGTTGTAAAAAAGTCTTCAAGGGGAGTCTCTATGAACATCACTAGGCTTGATAAAGCCAAGGACCTGAAGTTCAAGCATCAGGTCGAAGAAGAGAGCGGTCAGAATCTGTCGACTTGCTATCAATGCGGCAAGTGCACGGCGGGCTGCCCCGGCGCTCAGGTCTATGACCGTCAGGTCAGCCAGATCATGCACGCCGTGCAGATGGGCCTCAAGGATGAAGCCCTGAAGAACCGTTCGCTGTGGCTGTGTCTGTCGTGTTCGACCTGCAGCGCCCGCTGCCCCAACAACATCGACGTGGCCGCGGTGATGGAAACGCTGCGCATGATGGCCCGTCGCGAGGGCCTGGTGCAGGATCGTCCCATCGAATCCTTCTGGAAGGCGTTTCTTGATACCGTGCACGTCACGGGACGTTCCTACGAGCTCGGCGTCATGGCCGACTACATGGGGCGCACCCTGCGTGGCTGGGGCAATCTGGAAATCGCGCCCATGGCGCTCAGAAAGAACAAGATGCCCTTCATTCCCTCGGTCATTCACGGACGCGAGGAAGTGGCGCGCATATTCAAGCGCTATGCGGAAAAGAGGAGCTGAGCCATGAAATACGCCTATTATCCCGGCTGTTCGGGCCACGGCACCTCTGTGGAGTATGAAGCCTCCACCCGCGCGGTGTGCAACGCTCTGAACATGGATCTCGTGGAAATCGAAGACTGGAACTGCTGCGGTTCCACTCCCGCGCATTCCGTGAGCCACGAGCTCTCCGGCGCTCTTGCCGCGCGCAACCTCATGCAGGCCGCCAAAACCGGCGCCGACTGCGTGATTTCTCCCTGCCCGAGCTGCTCCTCCAATCTCAAGATGGCCCGTTACCGCATGCAGAAGCCTGCCTTCAAGGCGAAGGTGGACGAACTGCTCGATGCTCCTACCCCGGCCAACGCCGACGGCGGCGCGGATCTCATGGAGACCTATTCCGTGCTTCAGGCCATCGTGGAGAACGTGGGCGTGGAAAACGTCGCCTCCCGCGTGACCTATCCTCTGGAAGGCATCAAGGTGGTCACCTACTACGGCTGTCTTCTGAGCCGTCCCGCCCACGTGGCGAAGTTCGACGATCCGGAAAACCCCGTATCGCTCGACAACATCATGAAGGCGCTCGGCGCTGAAGTTCTGCCCTTTGCCCTGAAGACGGAGTGCTGCGGCGCCGCCATGGGCATTCCGGACGTGAACATTCCCGGTTCTCTGAGCGGCCGCATTCTTGATACCGCCAAGGCCGTGGGTGCGGAAGCCGTGGTCACCGCCTGCCCTCTGTGCCATATGAATCTCGATCTGCGCCAGCGTCAGGCCGCCAGAATCTCGAAGAAGAGCTTTTTCGGACTGCCGGTGTTCTACTACACCCAGCTCATTGCGCTCGCCTTCGGTCTGCCCAAAAACGCCATGCGTCTGGACAAGCTGGCCGTCAATCCCTATCCCCTTCTGGACAAGATCGCCGAACGCCGCAAGGCCCGTGTTTCCGCCGAGCTTGAAGCCATGAAGGCCGCAGGAGCCGCATCATGAAAATCGGCGTATTCGTCTGTCACTGCGGCAGCAACATCGAAGCGACGGTAGATACCGCCACGGTCGCCAAGATCGCGCTGACCTATCCCGATGTCGTCTTCGCTGAAGACACCATGTACACCTGTTCCGAGCCCGGTCAGGAAAACATCGTTCAGGCCATCAAGAAGCATGGTCTTGACGGTGTTGTGGTGGCTTCCTGCTCTCCGAGAATGCACGAGCCCACGTTCCGCCGCACGGTGGAGCGCGCCGGTCTCAACCGCTATATGTTTGAAATGGCCAATATCCGCGAGCATGTCTCCTGGATCGGCCGCGACCGCGAAGCCAACACCAACAAGGCCGCCGAACTGGTGCGTCTTGCAGTGGAAAAGCTGCGTCGCAACACGCCTCTCTACGCCAAGCAGTTCGACGTGACCAAGCGCGTGCTCGTCATCGGCGGCGGCGTGGCCGGCATTCAGGCCGCCCTTGATGCGGCCGATTCCGGCATCGGCGTGGTCATGGTGGAGCGCGAAAGCACCATCGGCGGCAAGATGGCCAAGCTCGACAAGACCTTCCCCACCATCGACTGCTCAAGCTGCGTGCTCGCGCCCAAGATGGTGGACGTGGCCCAGAATCCGAACATCACGCTCTATGCCCATTCCGAGGTGGAGAGCATTTCCGGCTTTGTGGGCAACTTCACCGTGAAGATCAGAAAGCGTGCGACCTACGTCGACTGGGACAAGTGCACCGGCTGCGGAACCTGCACCGAAAAGTGCCCCACGAAGAACGTGCCCGACGCCTTCAATGAAGACATCAGCAACTGCCGCGCCATCAACATTCCCTTCCCGCAGGCCATTCCCAAGAAGGCCACCATCAATCCCGACTACTGCCGCAAGATCAAGGAAGGCAAGTGCGGCGTGTGCGCCAAGGTCTGCCCCACCGGCGCCATCGTGTACGACATGGTGGATGAAATCGTGGAAGAAAAGGTTGGCGCCATCATCGCGGCTACCGGCTACGACCTTGTGGACTGGACAGTCTACAAGGAATACGGCGGCGGCGCCTACCCCGACGTCATCACGAGCCTGCAGTACGAGCGCATGATGTCCGCCTCCGGTCCTACCGGAGGTCATATTCATCGTCCTTCCGACGGCATGGAGCCGAAGAACATCGTGTTCATTCAGTGCGTGGGTTCCCGCGACTGCTCCATCGGTCGTCCGTACTGCTCCGGTTTCTGCTGCATGTATACGGCCAAGCAGGCCATCATGACCAAGGATCATCTGCCCGACAGTGAAGCCTTTGTGTTCTACATGGATATCCGTGCTCCGGGCAAGATGTACGACGAGTTCACCCGCCGCGCTCAGGAAGAATACGGCGTGGAATACATCCGCGGCCGTGTGTCCGCCATTCAGCCTACGGTGCGTCCCGACGGCAAGGTGGGCTACATCGTGCGCGGCGCCGACACGCTGCTCGGCGCGCCCGTTGAGGTGGATGCCGACATGGTGGTGCTCGCCGTGGGCGTGGAAGGCTCGAAGGGCGCGGGAAATCTGGCTGAAAAGCTGCGCATTTCCTACGACCACTTCGGCTTCTTCATGGAAAGCCACGTGAAGCTGCGTCCCGTGGAAACCAACACCGCAGGCGTGTACCTCGCCGGCGTGTGCCAGGGCCCCAAGGACATTCCCGCCTCCGTGGCGCAGGGCAGCGCCGCTGCCGCCAAGGTCATGGCGCTCTTCTCCAAGCCCAAGCTGGAGAACGACCCGCAGGTGTCCGTGGTGGACATCAAGCGCTGCGTGGCCTGCGGCAAGTGCATTCAGGTCTGCCCCTATCAGGCCATTGAAGAGGTGGAGATCCGCGGACAGAAGAAGGCCCACGTGATCGAAACCGTCTGTCAGGGCTGCGGCGTCTGCACGGCCACCTGCCCGCAGGGCGCCATTCAGGTCGCCCACTTCACCGACAATCAGCTTCTCGCGGAGGTTAACGCCCTATGTCTGTCCTAGCTGGCAAGGAGCTCCGTATCGTAGGTTTTCTCTGTAACTGGTGCTCTTACGGCGGCGCCGATACGGCCGGTACCGCCCGCGCCGTTCAGCCTACCGACCTTCGCATCATCCGCGTCCCCTGTTCCGGCCGCGTGAACCCTCTCTTTGTGCTCAAGGCCCTCATCAACGGGGCCGACGGCGTTCTGGTGTCGGGCTGCCATCCGCGCGACTGCCATTACTCCGCGGGCAACTACTACGCCCGCCGTCGTCTGGAACTGCTCAAGGAATTTCTGCCGGTCATCGGCATTAATCCCGACAGATTCGAGTACACCTGGGTTTCCGCTTCCGAAGGCCAGCGCTGGAAGGACGTGGTCACCAACTTCACGAACCGCATTCATGCGCTCGGACCGGCTCCCCGCTGGGAAGACGTGCCTGCCCGCTACGACCGCCCCGAGGAACTCATCGAGTCCATCCGTCCCCTCGGCTGCGGCGAGCATCCTGCGCTGCCTGAACTCAAACAGGCCATCAAGGACGCGCTTGCCGAAGGCCTTGAGGGCGTGCTCGGCTGGAAGAATGGCTTTGACGCCGTTCATGCCGAACCCGTGCTCATGACCACTCCCGAAGAAGTGGACTCTCTCATATGGGGTCCCTTCAACGTGCACAACCTCGCCGTGTATCTGCCCAAGTACAAGGGCCGCAAGATAGGCGTGGTGGTCAAGGGCTGCGACAGCAAGGGCGTGGTGGAACTTCTCGCTGAAAATCTCATTTCCCGTGAGGAAGTGAAGATCTTCGGCATGGGCTGCAACGGTACCGTGAGTCTGCCCCGCATTCTCGCTAAGCTCCCCGAAGGCGCAAAGATAGAATCCTGCGTCGGTCGCGGCAACAAGCTTACGATTACCGCAGGCGGTCAGGAATATGAAATGACCATGGCGGAAGTGGCTCAGGACAAGTGCCGTCTGTGCACCAAGCCCAACGCCGTCGTTTCCGACGTGTTCGTGGGCAATCCCACCACCGAGCCTGAGGCTCCGGCCGACGGTCGTCTGCCCGGGCTGCGCTTCCTCGACGCTTTGAGCCTTGAGGAGCGCATGGGCTACTGGAAAGGCCAGATGGAACGCTGCATTGCCTGCCACGCCTGCCGGGGTGCCTGCCCCATGTGCGTGTGCCGCGATCACTGCGTGTCCGACACGCGCGACCCCGCCTGGGTCACGCAGGAAGACACCGTGCAGCAGAAGCTGTTTTTCCAGCTCATCCACGCCCAGCATCTTGCTGGTCGCTGCACGGGCTGCACCGAATGTGAACGCGCCTGCCCCATGGACATCCCCGTGTTCGCACTCAAGCAGCAGTTTGGCCGCATGATTCAGAAGATCTTCAGCTACGGCGCGGGCCTCGACGTGAACGCCACGCCTCCGCTGCTCACCTATCAGGTGGAAGAACCGACTATCAAGGAGCATGATCTGGCATGAGCAGTCTCCTTTTCGCAACACCGAAAGAGCTGACGGGCTGGCTTGCCGGTCTGGCCTCCGGCCATCGCGTGCTGGCTCCCCGTCAGGAAGGCCCGAGCGTGGTCTTTCGTCCCCGGACGGCCGAAGAGCTCGCCTCGGCCGACATTGACGCGCTTCTGCGCCGCGCCACCGCCTCTCCTAAACAGGCCATGCTGCCGCAGTGCGAAACGCTGGTGACCTTCAAGTCCGTCAAGGATGCCGAAGATCCCTCCAAGCTGACCACCACGGTTGAGGCTCTCATTGAGGCAGAACCCACTGTGCTTTTCGGCGGTCGTCCCTGTGATGCTCGCGGCTTCGTGGTGCTCGACCGCCCCTACCTCGAAGGCAAGTTCAAGGATCCGTACTACGGTGCGCGTCGCGCCGCCACGACCATTGTGACGCAGGCGTGCCCCACGGCCTTTACTTCCTGCTTCTGCAACTGGGTGGGCGGCACTCCTTCCGATAAGGAAGGCTCGGACATTCTCTTCACCGCCGTGGAAGGCGGCTTCGTGCTTGAAGTGATCACGGAGAAGGGACAGGCTCTGGTGGAAGGTGCAGGCTTTGCCGACGCTGCCGATAAGGCCGCCGAGGCGGAGGCCGCCCACGCTGCTGCAGCTGCTTCTCTGAACCCCGCCCCCGAGCTGACCCACGTCATGGAAAAGGTGGCCTCGCGCTTCACCGATCAGGCCTTCTGGGACAAGGAAACCGTGAAGTGCCTTTCCTGTGGCGCGTGCACCTATCTGTGCCCCACCTGCCAGTGCTTCACCATCACCGATGAAGGCTCGCAGCTTGACGGTCGTCGTCTGCGCAGCTGGGATTCCTGCATGACGCCGCTCTTCACCCTGGAGACCAGCGGTCACAATCCCCGTCCTGCCAAGGCCGACAGAATGCGCAACCGCGTGAGCCACAAGTTCAGCTTCTATCCTGAGCGCTACGACGGCTTCTTCTCCTGCGTGGGCTGCGGCCGTTGCGTGGTGAGCTGCCCTGTGTCGCTGGACATCCGCCATATGGTGCAGGCTGCCGTGGAAGGCGCGACCATCGAAATCAAGGATGAGGCCCCGGCAAAGGCTCCCGCACCTGCGGCCGTGGCTCCCGAAACGAAGGAACCGGAATCCCCCCCCGAGGTGAAGGCTGCTGCGGAAGCTGCCGCTCCCGAGGCTCCCGCGCAGGAGGCCGCCCCTGAAAAGGCTGCCCCTGTG